>CAXTMQ010000221.1:0-7994 GCA_964245305.1 uncultured Pyrinomonadaceae bacterium | reverse complement strand
TTCGTCATTCCGCCGGTCGAAGTTCCCGCCGCGAGATTGCCGTCTTTGTCGAGCGCGACCGCGCCGACCGTGCCGAATTTATTTTCGGGCAGTTTCTGCGTTTCGGTCATCTGTTCGAGCAGCGGATTTTCGACGCTCGACGTTTGCGATTTCGGTTTTTCTGCCGGTTTCGTTTGTTCTTTCTGCTGTTTTTCTTTTTCTTCCTTGAGAATTTTTTGCAGCGCGTCGAAGCGTTCCTGCACGAAAAAATACTTCGGGTCAACGAGTTCGATTCGTTCCTGTTCGGCGAATTTTTCCGCGCCGTCGCCGATCATCATCACGTGCGGCGATTTTTCCATTACGGCGCGCGCCAGAGTAATCGGATTTTTGACGCGATGGACACCGGCGACCGCGCCTGCCGCCAAAGTTTTGCCGTTCATAATCGAAGCGTCGAGTTCGTTCACGCCGTCGTGATTGAAAACCGCGCCTTTGCCGGCGTTGAACAGCGGCGAATCTTCCAAAATATTGATGGCGATCTGCACGGCATCAATCGAAGTTTTTCCGGCTTGCAGAGCTTTGTATCCGGCGACGACGGCTTCTTCGAGTTTTTTTCGATACTCGGCTTCTTTTTCCGACGACAAATCGCCTTTGCGAATCACGCCCGCGCCGCCGTGAATGACAAAACCGAGTCGCGGATTCTGCGGCGATTGAAGCTGTTTGATCTCCGCGAAACTTCCCTTCTGCGCGAAAGTTTGCAAGGAAGCGAGCGCGAAAACGCAGATGAAAACAAAAACGAATAATTTTTTCATAAAATCCTCTGAAGGCTTGAAATTTTATGACAGATTAACATAAATTTATAGAAAATCCCCTATCAACCCCGAAATAAGTTTCGGACTTATTTAAAGACTTTCGCTCGAAATTTTGCCTATTTGTTTTTTGGCAGATTTGGGGGATTCGATATTTGTTCGACTTGAAAATTATGAAAAACTTAAAGACGCGCATTCTTTTGGTTTTGCTGCTTTTTGCCTTCGCCGCTCTACCTTCGGCGGCGCAAAAAACGAACAAGCCGAAAGGTAAAATCGCCGATCAAAATCATAAAAAAGCCGACCGGAAAATTGATTCGACCGCGCCGACCGTCGCCGAAAAAAACTTTCTTTCGTCGATGGAAATTGCCGTGATTGACGAACTTAATCAGGCGCGGCAAAATCCGCTGAAATTCGTCGGTTATCTGGAGGAATACAGAAAAGCGATGAAAGGCAATATTCTTTATTTGCCGAATCAAAACGGCACGATAATGAACGAAGGCGCGACGGTGATTGATGACGCGATCAGCGATTTGAAGAAAATTCTCAAAACCGACGCGCTCGTCGTTTCCAAAGGAATGTTCAAAGCCGCTAATTTACAGCTTACCGATCTGAAGGAAAATTCCGCGCTGTCGCATAAAGGAAAAGACGGCAGCGATGCCGAAGTAAGGCTTTTCAGATTCGGAATGCCGGGAGCAATTTATGCCGAAAATATTTCTTACAAAGCGGCGACGGCGCGTGATGTCGTGATGAATATGATTCTCGACGACGGCTTAAAAAACCGACCGCATCGCAAAAATGTTTTCAGCCCGAAGTTCAAAAAAATCGGCGTTGCCTGCGGCATCAGCAATCAAAACGATATGATCTGCGTCGCGGTTTTCGCCGACACTTTTGCCGAGAAAAAATAATTTTACGGTTTATCAAACAAGATAAAAGCAAAATAAAAAGTCCGCTTTTGTAAATTCGGACTTTTTATTTCGTTTGCGAATTTCGTGTTCGCTTTAGTTTTTCAGCTTCGCGCCGACGATTAAAATTTCCAGCACGGCTGCCGCGTTGCGGTCGAGTTTTTTGAGTTTATCGAGCGATTTTTTCGCGTCTTTGACTCGTCCGGCGCGGAATTGCGCTTCGCCGAGATTGTAATAGCCGACGGCGTATTTATCGTTAATCTCAACGGTTCTCTCGAATTGTTTGATGGCGTTGTCGTAATCGTTCAGTTTGCGATACGCGATGCCGAGTTCGTTGATGGCGAACAACCAATTTTTGCGCTGATCGTTGGCGCGTTTCAAAATGTCAACCGCCGCTTGATATTCGCCCAAATCGTTCAGCGTAATTCCGAGATTGATTAAAGCGGGCGCGAAATTGCTTTTTAACTCGACTGCTTTTTGCAGAGCGGTTTTCGCCGAAAGCAGTTTCGTTTTGGCTTCGTTCGTCCGTTTCGATTTCAAATCAACCTGCGCGCTGTTGTAAAAAGCCCAGCCGAGATTCGTGTAATCAATATAATCCGCGCTCAAGGCGAGTGCTTGATTTAGTCTGACGACCGCGTTATCCCATTTCTGGACAACGCCCAGACAAAAACCCCAATTGCTGTAAAGCTCCGCGTCGTCTTTGATGAAAACCGCCGCCAAACCGTATTCGCCGTTCGCTTCGCCGTAGCGTTTCGCCTGCCGGAAAGCGTCGGCTAAATTGGCGTGCGCTTCGCCGCTGTCGTTTTTCAAACGCACCGTTTCTTTATAAGCGGCAATCGAAGCGTCGTAATTTTTCTGCTCATATTCCGCCGCGCCGATGCCGAACCAGGCATCAACATAATTCGGTTTCAGGCGCGTCGCTTCCTTATATTCTTTGACGGCATCGGCTTCGCGGTCGAGTTTCGCCAACGCTTCGCCCAAAGTATAGTGCGCTTCGGGCAAATTCGGGTCGAGCCGTGTAGATTCGGTCAAAGCCGTCCGCGCGTCTTCAAAACGATTTTGTTTGAGGCGTACAGTGCCTAAAAAATACTGCGCCGTCGCGTCGGTTTGATTGCCCGCGAGAGCTTTGTTCAAGTAAGTTTCGGCTTTCGGCAAGTCGTTTTTCTGCGCGTATAAAATTCCGAGCGGCGTGTTTAATTCGGTCAAATCGGGATTTAGCGACAAGGCTTTTTCGTAATTGGAAATCGCTTTGGCATTATCGTCGAGCGCGTCGAAAACTTCGCCGAGTCCCGAATAGGCGACGGCGTTTTTATCGTTCAGTTTGATCGCTTCCTCGAAATATTTCTGCGCCTGCTGGCTTTTATCAGCCTCGACCAAATCGCCGCCTCTGACGGCGAGCGCGTCGCTCAAACCGAGTTTGGCATCGTTGTTTTTCGCGTCCAAATCAATCGCCTGACGATAATAATCAACGGCTTTGTCAATCTCGTTGTTTTGATAAAAATACTGCGCCGCGCCGGTCAAAGTGAGCGAGGCTTCCTTCGGCGATTTTCTGCCGATTGCCGTTGCTTCAGTCGCCGTCGGCGCGACGACTTTAACGCGACTGCGCCGCACGGTAACGGCTTGTGATGAATCGTATTGCTTGCGAATACTTTTCACCGTCGCCACTTTTTGAACCGCTGTGCGTTTTAACTTCGCGCTCGAAACGAACTTTTTCTGCGCCGTTCTGCCCGAACTGCGAAAAACGAAAATACTCGACCCGAGCGACAAATCTTCGTTCGACGGCAAGTCCTGCGCCGTCAAGAGTAATCCGGTCGTCAAAAACGTCCAAATAATTAAAATCGTCAATAAACTTTTTGATAGCTGCTTTTGAAAAATCATTGTGTCCTCACGGATTTTTTGTATATTTTACAGCGTAAATGCTTTTACGCAAGACATATTTTATGATACTAGAACTTTACAAAGACGTATTTTCGGTTCGATTTTGCTCTTGAATAAAAAAGGCTTGCAGATTTCAGACTGCAAGCCTTATTTATTATCGCTCTTTTCAGACAGATTTCAGCTTATCTATTATAAGCGTTGGGAGCAGGCGCATCGCCCGACTGCCCGAACTGGATGCCCGTAAAACCCTGCGTCGAACGGTTCAGATACCAACTGCCGTTCGACGGGCGAAACACCGCCACGTCCGCGCGCCCGTCGCCGTCATAATCCGCCGCCACAGGCACATCGCCCGCCTGCCCGAACGGAATGGCTGTAAACTGCGTTCCAGGCGATGTTAAAGACGATGAGTAATACCAAGAACCGGTGTCCGGTCGAAATACTCCGAAGTCGGTTTTCCCGTCGCCGTTAAAATCCGCCGGTGTCAGAATGTCCGTTGCGCGTCCGAACGGTACGCCGATATACTGATTGTCCGAACTCTTCAAGATATACCAGTAGGCGTTTGACGGACGAAACACCGCCGCGTCCAGTTTGCCGTCGCCGTCAAAATCTCCCAACAGCGGACGATCCTGCGCCGCGCCCCAGATGATCTGCCGGAAATTCACGCCCGCCGACGATGGACGATAATAAAACACGCTCGCGCTGCCCGTCTGAGAACCGTCCCGATAAACCGCCAGATCGGCGATGCCGTCGCCGTCCCAGTCGCCGACCACCGGCACATCGCCCGACTGCCCGAACTGCTCGGGACGGTAAGAGCCGCTGCCGCTGTTCAAAATGTAGAAATAGCCCGCTCCGCCCGCCGCGGCGCGAAAGACCGCCAAATCGGTTTTGCCGTCGCCGTCATAATCGGCAGGCACGATCTGGTCGCCGGATTGTCCGAACTGCCGAGCCGAGAACGCGCCCGACTGACTGCCCAAAAGATACCAAAAGCCGTTCGAGGGACGAAACACCGAAATATCCGCCCGCCCGTCCCCGTCGTAATCATACGGCGTTACTCGTAATACAACTTGATTCACTACAATTCGCGCCACGCCAAGCCTCACCGTGTTGTCAATTGCCGTAAAACTTCCGCCGATAAGTAATTTATTATCAGCCTGTCTGATTAGCGCATTTATAGTATTATTCGCACCCGTCGGGAAAAATGTAGAATCAACTGTTCCGTCGTTTCTCAAACGCGCTAACCGGGCGCGGGGAAATCCGCCGACACCTGCGAAACTGCCGCCGATAATGATGCTTCCATCAGGCATAATCGAAAATGCATTGATCGTCAGCGAGCCGGTAGTTAAAGATTGAAAAGTATTGTCGGTCGTTCCGTCAACATTTAATCTAACGAGTCTGGAGAATAAATTCACGATATATTTTCCGTCAGCCTGACGCGCAATCTGCCCGGTTGAGGAGATTGAACCGGCATTAAATGTTGTATCGAGACTGCCGTCGGCATTTAGTCTGACCAAATTGCTTCTGCTAAATCCGTTCACGCCGGTAAACGTGCCGCCAACGAGGATTTTGCCGTCAGATTGCACCGTAAGGCTGTTAACACTTCCCGAAGTACCGAAAATCGGATTAAAACTTGTGTCCAAAGTTCCGTCAGCGTTCAAACGCGCCAGCTTCTTGAATTGCGTCTGCCCGTTCACAGTCGTAAAACCGCCGCCGACCAAAATTTTTCCGTCGGATTGAATGACCACCGCGACCACCGCTTCGATGTTTGGATTGAAAGATGCGTCAACACTTCCGTCGGCATTAACCCGCTTAATTCCTAAGCCGGAAATAGTATTTGTCGTGAAACTGCCGGTCAACAGAATTTTCCCGTCGGGCTGAACAAAAGCTCCCGCAATCTGATCGTTGTTTTGCGATACGACATTAAAGCTCTCATCCAAAGAACCATCGTTATTTAAGCGGGCGACATTGATGCGAACAGCCGCGCCGACCGATGTAAAATCGCCGACGACAATAACTTTTCCATCGGTCTGCAATGCCAGCGCGGAAATTATTCCGCTGATCCCCAAATTCGGCGCGAAAGAGGCGATTATCACGCCATTCATATTTAACCGTACAAATTTATTGACGGTCGTGTCGTTTTCCGTAAAATCTCCGTTAAAAAAAATATTGCCTGCGCCGTCGATCACGAATTTGCGAATGGATGTTAAGTTATCCACTTGTATAAACGAATTGTCCGCGCTGCCGTCGGCGTTATATAAAATGAATTTAGAACCGTTGCTGGTTAAAATTTTTCCGTTTGAAAAAATTTCGACTCCCGACGCAGAATTTGCCGTCGGAGAAAACGACAAATCCACGTTTCCAGCCGGTCCCAGTTTGGCGGTATTTTTACGATTTACTGAATTGATCGTGTCGAAGGCACCGACGATAATGACGCTTTGATCGGATAATGCTTCAAAATCGCTGATGTAATAGCCGTTTGCGCCGGCAGCCGAAGGCAGACTGCCGGTCAGCGTCGGCTCTTCAAATGATGTATCCCGCGTTCCGTCAGAATTGAAGCGTCGAAAACGCGCCGATCTGAATGCGGCACTAACATTCGTAGCCACTGCGATTTTGCCGTTTGTCATCAGAACAACTTTGGCAATAAGATCATATTGAGTCCGCGAATAAGTAAAAGCAATCGGCGTAAACCCGGCATCTTTCGTTCCGTCGGCATTTAAACGATAAAGAGTTTCTCCGCCGCTATTCGGGACGTATGTAAACACCGAAACCAGAACTTTACCATCAGGTTGAATTGCCCGCACAGTAGCGACTTCGTATGTGGAAACAGAATTTTGAGCGTTAAATGGAGAAGTAAAAGAACCGTCTAGACTGCCGTCCACATTCAGCCGTCTGATTCTGGCAGCCGCGGAACTATTATCAGGATTCGGATCGGGAATAGAACCGGCAATAATAATTTTTCCGTCCGGCTGAACAACTGCGCTCGTGACGTTGAAATCGCAAGACGCGCAATTAAAGGAGTTATCGAGCGTTCAGTCGGAATTGACCCGGGACATGTTAGTATTTATTACGCCGTTGACAACTTGAAAAGTGCCATAGATTAATGTTTTCCCGTCCGGCTGAACTGTAAAATCCGGTAAAATTCTATTGCCGTATTGATCCGTATTCTTTGAAACGACAGAATTAAAAGTCGGATCAACGCTGCTCGTCTGCGCGACGACGGATGAAATCAAAGTTAAAACGATTAATAAGAATTGTGCCGCCAAGAAAGTGCGCTTAAATATTTGGGATATATTCATTTTTACTCCTGTTTTCGTTGCGACTGTTGTCTGCCGCCGACCATTTTTGATTAAGATTAAGGGCAATCCGTTTTAAGATTCGGATAATTATACAACCCGGATTCATTGGAAATCAATCATTTTCATTCGGCAAAGCCTGATAAATCAAGGCTATTCTTGCTAACTTTCTTTTTGTAATATAAATTTAATTTACACTAAATTCCTAAGTTTCAGCTTTCCGCGGACATCGTATATTTTTGACCTTGATGCCGGAAAGCTAAACTTAAATCCAATAAATCATAAGGAGATTTTGCCGAAGATGAAAGCGTTTACTACTGAAAACATTCGTAATCTGGCTGTTATCGGACACGGCGACGCGGGTAAAACCCAGCTTGTTTCGTCGCTTCTGCATGTTGCCGGCTCGACGACGCGCTGGGGAAAAGTTACAGACGGAACGACGACGACCGATCACGACGAGGATTCGATTGCCAGAAAAGTTTCCCTGAACAACAATTTCGCCAACCTCGACTACAAAGATACGAAAATCAATTTGATTGACACGCCCGGTTATGCCGCGTTCGTTTCGCACGCGCGTCCGGCTCTGCGCGTCGCCGATTGCGCTCTGGTCGTCGTGGACGGCGTGAACGGGATTGAAGTGCAGACGGAAAAAACGTGGCAATACGCCAACGAATTTCTTCTGCCGCGCTTTATGGTCATCAACAAAATGGACAAGGAACGCGCCGATTTCGGACACGCGCTCGACACGGCGGCGCAGTCGTTTGCCCGCTCGATTGTGCCGTTCACTTTGCCAATCGGTCAGGAAGCCGATTTCAAAGGCGTGGTTGATGTCGTTCATCAAAAGGCTTACGAATTCGATGCGAACGGCAAAGCTAAAGAAATTCCGATTCCCGAAGAAGGACGCGCGGTTTTTGATTCGACGCGCGAAAGATTAATTGAAATCGTCGCCGAATCAGACGACGCTTTGATGGAAAAATATTTTGAAAACGGAACTTTGGACGAAGCGGAGATTTATCCGAATCTGGCGAAAGCGATTGCCAACAGCAAACTTTGTCCGGTTTATGCCGTTTCAAGCGATACACTTGTCGGGCTTTCGATTCTGCTCGATCACATCGTCGAATTCGCGCCGAATCCGGCGG
>CAXTMQ010000220.1:0-8006 GCA_964245305.1 uncultured Pyrinomonadaceae bacterium | reverse complement strand
CGGCAAATTGACAGCCCGCGTCGGTCAAAGTCCATTCGGGCGAATTGGCGGCGAGAAGTGCGATGCGGTCGCCTTTTCGCAAGCCGAAATGATAAAGTCCGAGCGCGATATTTGAGGTGCGTTCGATCATTTCATCGGAAGAAATTCGCTGCCATTCGCCATCCTTTTTGTAATTCAAAGCGTCGGCGCGATTATGCTTTGCCGCCGCCTGCAAAAACAGTTCGGCAAGCGTCTTCGGCTCGTCCGCGCGAAGCGGAATACGCTTGTTTATTTTTGTCTGGCTGCCCGTTTTGCTTTGCATTTTTTGGAGATGTCAGATGCCGGATGTTAGTAAATTCAGAGTCTGACATCTAACATCCGGTTTCGCTACTTAAGAATTCCGCCGAAAAAGATTTTCAAAACTTCCGCCGCAAGCGGTTTCAGCGGATACGATTGTTTCGACAAAATCCAGTTGGTGACCATTTCGTCGAGCGCGCCGTAGAAAATTTTCGCGGCGACGATGGCTTTTAAATCTTTGCGAAACGCGCCCGATTTTTGTCCGGCTTCTATGGTTTGGCGAATGATGTCGAGATATTCGGCAAAACCGCCGCCGGAAAATTCCTCCATAAACTTGGTCGAGCCGCGCAGCTCGACTTGAAATACGACTGCCAAATCTCTGTCTGCGCCGAGCCTTTCCAAGTGCAGTTCGGCAATGCGGCGCAGGCGTTTTTCGATTGATTCGATCTCCGCAATTTCGCGTTTGCCGTCGGCGATAAATTCTTCCATCGCGCGGTCGAAAATCGAATGCAGAATTTCGTCCTTGCTTTTGAAGTAAAGATAAACCGTGCCGTCGGCGATGCCCGCCGCGCCTGCGATGTCGGCGACTTTTGAATTGAAATAACCGCGCTGCGCGAAAACCGTAATCGCCGCGCGCAGGATCGCTTCGCGCTTGTCGGCAACGACCGCCGTGCCGTTCGATTTCGGATTCAGAATTTTGGATCTTGGGTTTCGCGCCATTCGCGCCGAAGTTTTCATTTAAATAAATTCCTCACCGGCGAAATTAAAATTCCGCTCTTTCTTTGCAATGAATGATGCTTCATTCATTAAACAGATTAAAGGCAAATGAAAAATTTAGCAATAAATTTTTGCGAAAAATTACGGTTTGACGGACAAAGAAAAAGCGATTTCGGGATTTTTCCGAAATCGCAAATATGAAATTAAAAATTAAAATGGCGGAGAGAACAGGAGTCGAACCTGCATAGGCTTACGCCCGGTAGTTTTCAAGACTACTGCAATACCATTATGCGATCTCTCCGCAACCGGCGGCGAATTGAAAATATAACGCAAATTCTGCCGATAAACAAATCAAAACGATTATTTTGCCGCAAATTTGATTTCGATTCGCGCTTCGGATTTCTCTCCAAAAGCGGCGAGTTTCAGACGCATCTTTACCGGCGACGAAAGTCATCAATACAAATTCACTTTATGTTACAAAGTTCTTGACAAACAAAATGACTTGGTTTAAATTCTCAGTTGATATGGCGAAAATTCAAGCAATCCGAAAACATTTGAATAGTGAAGACGAGCCGGTCAACATCGGCGACCGGGCGATTGATAATTTGCAGTTTATCCGCGAAACGATGGAGCGGTCGGCAGTTTTCACGAGCGTTCCGGGTTACGGCGGCGCGTTGATGGGCGCGACGGCAATCGGCGCGGCGATTGTCGCGCAGAATCAAACGAATATCAGAGGCTGGCTGACGGTTTGGCTCGTCGAAGCGTTTCTGGCTTTTACAATCGGTCTTTTCGCGCTCTGGCAGAAGGCGAAAAATTCAAACGTCTCACTCGCCTCTGCGCCCTCCAAAAAATTCGCGTCGGCGTTCGCGCCGCCGATTGTCGCGGGCGTTATTTTGACCGCGCTGTTTTACTATCGCGGATTTTTCCCGTTCCTGCCGTGCGTTTGGCTTTCGCTTTACGGCACGGCGGTCGTCACGGGCGGCGCATTTTCGGTCAGAATTGTGCCGCTCGTCGGCTGGATTTTTATCGCGCTCGGCGCGGTCGCCGCCTTCGCTCCGGCTGATTGGGGAAATATTTTAATGGCTCTCGGTTTCGGCGTTTTACATATTGTTTTCGGGTTGATTGTCGCAAGGAGGCACGGCGGATAATGGCAAAAAACGCATTGGCAAAAAAAGAATCGGAAGCGAATAAAAAAGCGAATTTGCGAATCGAGAAAGCGGCGGAATCGGTTTCGAGCGAACTCGAAAAAGTCATTCACGAACGGCTTCGCCTTGGAATTATCAGCGCGCTCGCGGCAAACGAAAAAATGTCGTTCGGCGATTTGAAAACGCTGCTGAATACGACTGACGGCAACATCAGCGTTCACGCCCGCAAATTGGAAGACGCGGGTTATGTCGAATGTCTGAAATCGTTCAACGGGCGCGTTCCTCTGACCGAATATAGAATCACGAGCGCGGGCAGAGCGGCTTTGACGAAATATTTAAACCATATGGAAGCCTTAATTAACGCGATGAAGGGGAAATAATTTTCGGCGGGAAACTTTATGAAAACTTTCGATGTCGTTATCGTCGGTGCGGGACTTGCCGGACTGCAATGTGGCAAGCTGCTTTCGCGGCGCGCCGCAAAAATTTTGCTCGTTGACCGGAAAACCGATTTGGCGAAGGGCATTCACACGACGGGAATTTTCGTGAGAAAAACGCTCGAAGATTTCGAGTTTCCGTCCGGCACATTAGGCAAATCAATTAAAGCCGTAACGCTTTACGCGCCGTCGCTGAAATCAGTAAATTTGCGAAGCGAAAAAGACGAATTTCGCGTCGGAAAAATGAGTTTGATTTACAACGAACTTTTGGAAGAGGCGGTAACGAACGGCGTAAAATTCGCGCGGGCGACCGCTTACAAAGGCGCGGAAAGATGCGCGGGCGAAACGGTTGTTCATCTCGAAAAACGCGGCGAATCATATTCGGTTAAAACAAAAGTCTTGATCGGCGCGGACGGGGCGAATTCGCGCGTGGCGCGTGATTTGAAACTCGACGAAAACAAAGAATGGATCGTCGGCTTTGAAGAAGTTTTCCAAAATAATTCTTCGACCGCCGAACCGCGACTGCAATGTTTTCTCGATGCCGAACTCGCGCCCGGCTATTTAGCCTGGATTGCCGACGACGGTGAGGAAATCCACATCGGCGTTGGCGGCTACGCCGCTGATTTCAATCCGCGCGAAGCCTTAAAATCGTTCAAGGAAAAAACGAAAAATCTTTTCGATCTGAGCGGCGCGAAATTGCTTGAAACGCGCGGCGGAAGAATTCCGGTCGGCGGCGTTTTGCGGCGAATCGCCAACGAGAACGGGCTTTTAATCGGCGACGCGGCGGGAGCGGTTTCGCCTTTGACCGCCGGCGGACTCGATCCGGCGATGCGGCTTTCAAAACTCGCGGCGGAAATCGTTTCGGAAAGACTGGAAACAAATGACGCGAAAGTTTTACTCGGATTTTCCGGCGAACTGTTTCGAGCGAGATTCGTTTCGCGGCTTTGGATGCGGCGAATTATCAAGACTTTTACGAATCAAACGCTTCTGGAACTCGGCTTCGTCTTTTTGCGCGGACGGATCGGACAAAAATTCGCCGAACACGTTTTTTTCGGACGCGGTTCGTTTCCCGATGTCGAAATTAAGAAATCAACGGCGGTCGAGAATTTGAAATTTGAAATCTAAAATCTGGAATTATTTCTATGAACGACAAAACAAAAACAGGGTTGGAAATTTTAGAAGCGGCGTTGCTGCTCGGCGTTTTGGGAAATATTCTCCTTCGTGAAACGCCGTGGGGATTGAATGTTTTTCTGTTCATCGGCGCGCTCGTCGCGGCTTTGACGATGCTGGTTTTGCGGCGGCGCGTTGATTTATTTAATCGCCAAACAATCGCGCTGCATACTGCGCTCGTTTTCTTCGCGGCAATGTTCGTCTGGCGCGATTCGTTTCAGTTAAAAGTTACCGGCGCGCTGATGATTTTAGCGATTTTATCTTTGCTGACTTTGCCCGCATTGAAAATCAGTCCGCAAATCACGGGCGTATTTCAATACGGATTTTCGATGATTTGGACTGGTTTGAACGCGGCGTTCGCGCCGTTCTTTCTGTTTTTAGAAGACATCAAGTGGAAAACGATTCCGCAGAAAGGCTGGACGAAAAATCTCGTCGCCGTTCTGCGCGGTTTGGCGATTGCCGCGCCGATTTTGATTGTTTTCGGCGCGTTGTTCGTGGCGGCGGACGCAGTTTTTCAAGGAATTGTCGAGCAGACTTTTCGTATCAAGCCGGAAGTTTTATTTTCGCACGTTCTCCTCACCGCATTTTTCGCGTGGACAATCGCCGGATACTTGCGCGGTTCGCTTCTGAAGGCGGATTCCTCCGCCGCGCCGCCTGAAATAAAACCGCGAATTTCGAGCGTTACCGAAGAAAAACCCGAAGAAAACAAAGCGGAAATGAATCTGCCGAAAAAAGCGGAAAGTCGGAATTGGCGAAACTTCGATAATTCGATTTTGCCGAACTCTTTAACGCTCGGCGCGATTGAAATTTCGATCATTCTCGGTTTGATAAACCTTTTGTTTCTCGGCTTTGTCATCGTGCAGATTCCGTATCTTTTCGGCGGAATGGATTTGGTGCGGAACACGCCCGATTTCAAGCTCGCCGAATACGCCCGACGCGGTTTCGGCGAACTCGTCTGCGTCGCCGCGCTCGTTTTGCCGATTCTGCTCGGCTCGCACTGGCTTCTGCGAAAAGATTCGCCGATCAACGAAAAAATCTACCGCGTTCTTGCCGGAATACAGATCGTTTTGCTGTTCGTCATTATGATCTCCGCGATGCAGAGGCTTCTGCTTTTGACCGGAAATCTCGGCTACGGTTTCACGATTGTGCGTTTTTATCCGATAGTTTTTATGTTCTGGCTCGCGCTCGTTTTCGTCTGGTTCGCGCTGACGGTTCTGCGCGGCGCGCGCGAAAATTTCGCGTGGGGCGCGTTGTGGACGGCGATTTTCGTTCTCGGAGCTTTGCACGTCGTTAATCCCGACGATTTTATCGTTCGCGCGAACACGCGATTGATGCGCGAAGGTCGCGCCTTCGATTCAAACTATGTTTCGGAATTAAGCGACGATGCCGTTCCCGCGCTGCTTGAAAATCTGCCTTCGATGGATTTCGGCGAACAATGCGTCTTGAAACATAAAATCCGGCGACGCTTTGAAGACGCGCAGACCGAGAATGATTTCCGAACGTGGAATTGGTCGCGCTTCACGGCACGGTCGGCGATGCAAAATCAAATTGAAAATCTGAACACGGTAGACTGTCCGCCGCCATCGAATCGCTATCACGATGATTTTTAATAAACAATTAATAGCTTTCAGTCGCCACTCAATTATTGTTGCTCTGAATTTTTAACGACGTGATATGATGGCTTTGATTTTTTTTCGGAGAATCTTTAAATCGCAGCCGGAACAATAGAAACTGTATGGCATTGAACGTCAAAGAGTTAAATGAAAAACTTTTAGAATTAATCAAATTATCACGGGTTTGGCATCCTACAGATTGACGGAATCAAGTGCGAAATACCGGAAATAGCCAAAGAATTAACCGACGCTCCGGGTAAAAAGCAGCTTGATCCGTTCGAGTATAAATGGCTCGAAATTGGAGCGGATATTTTTTTGAAGAAATTAAAATCAGTTGGAGTTAATGATTTTATCGGTGCGATGCCGGTTGAATTTGCAACTGCTTTAAGCCGCTATAACGGAGGACAACAAAAAACCTATCCTAACAGCGACATCGGAACGACGGGCGGCGATTACGGCAATGATACTTTAGTCAGATCACGTTGGTTTGCCGAAAATTGGGAGAATATTTGAATGAAAGCGAAAATTTTTGTCATTAGTTTGTCGTTCGTCTTTTGGCAGATAATTTTTTCAACGCCGCCGGCTTTTAGCCAGCAGAAAACAGTTTCCGACTGCGCGGAAAAGCGGATTACCGGCGAGCTGCCGTCAGCAATCAGCATTCCTCAAAATTTGTGCGTTGACGAAAGAAAAGCGGCGGACGCGACGGAAAAAGTAAAACCGGGAAACGGCATTAAAAACTCGCCGAATCGGACAGTCAATCAAACGAATCTGGTTTACGGCGGTCTACAGCCGGATTTGAAATTCGATAAATTGCCGAAAGAAGTTCAAAACATCGTCAAACTGACTTTTCCCGACATCGCTTCGGATGCCGGACAGCTTTTTTTACTGACAATTACGGCGGAGAAATTTCCTGAAACGCGAAGCTTTTCCGCATTGGTGAAAAATTATCAATTTTCTCCTCAATCATCCAAAAATAAAACTCCGCTGCCGAAAATGCCTACCTGGACTTTCGTCAAACAAGGCGAAAAACTACGGCTCAGAAATCTTGAAATTCTAAACCGGGATTCTGCCGCGCAAACCTACAAATAATTAGTCTTCCTTACTCGCTCAAATTAAAAAAACCGAAAATGACAATGGATTATTCAAAAAAGCGCGATTTTATCCGTGAATATCTCGCTTATCTGCAAGTCGAAAAAGGCTTGGCGAAAAATTCGGTCGAAAGTTACGAGCGCGATCTGGCGAAATTGAAAAATTGGACGGAGAAGAATGATTTCGATTTAGTAAAATTAACCCGTCAAGATTTGCGCGAATGGCTGATTGATTTGGCGGGCAAAAATCTTTCGGAAAACTCTAAGCGGCGCATCGTCAGTTCGCTACGCGGATTTTACAAATTTTTGCAGATTGACGGACACATCGCCAAAAATCCGGCGGAAGATTTAGCCGCGCCGCAGAAAGGTTTCTATCTGCCGAAATTTTTGAATCAAACCGACGTTGAAAATCTTTTGGCGATGCCCGATGTTGAAACGGAAATCGGTTTGCGCGATAAAGCGATTTTGGAATTGATGTATGCCTGCGGTCTGCGCGTTTCCGAAGCGGTTGATTTGAAAATTAGCGACGTTGACGCGGACGCGGGAATTTTGACGTGCAAAGGCAAAGGCAGTAAAACGCGCCGCATTCCAATCGGGAAAACCGCCGTTCAATGTCTCAGAAATTATTTAAGCATTCGCCGTGAAAAGGAAAACGTCGAAGCGAAAAATCTGTTTGTGACCAATTTGGGAAAACCGGTAAATCGCCAGATTATATTTATTTTCATCAAAAAATATGCCGAAAAAGCCGGTTTGGAAGACGTTTCGCCGCATACGTTACGACATTCGTTTGCAACGCATCTTATTCAAAACCGCGCCGACATTCGCTCGGTTCAGCAAATGCTCGGACACGCCGATATTTCAACAACGCAAATCTATACGCACCTCACCGACTCGCATCTGCGGAAAACCTATGAAAAATTTCATCCGCGGGCGCGACGAAAATTCGATGAAAATCAAGGCGAAAACTAAAATTTCGCGGTCAAACTTGCAACTTGCGGCAAACTTGGCTAATATAGCAATTTTGCTGATTGGCTCTAAATGCCGACAAAGCATTTGATAATTTAGCGAGCATGGGTGGTCGAGCGGTCAAAGGCAACGGGCTGTAAACCCGTCGGATTAATTTCCTACGTAGGTTCAAATCCTACCCCATGCACCATTTCAATTTTAGAATTTGGATTTTGGGATTTATTTGGTTGGATCTGTTTAATAGGGTTAATAAGGCAGTCGAAACATTCCGACGATTTTTCAATCCAAGATCACAAATCTAAAATCCGAAACGAGGTTGCGGGAGTAGCTCAATGGTAGAGCGTCAGCCTTCCAAGCTGAATGTTGCGAGTTCGAGTCTCGTCTCCCGCTCCAAAAAGTTTGCGCTAAAAGATTTATTTAGCCCGAGTAGCTCAGGGGTAGAGCGCTTCCTTGGTAAGGAAGAGGTCACGAGTTCAAATCTCGTCTTGGGCTCCAAAAGTTATTTTTATAAATTTATTGAAGAGGATAAACAGTAAATGTCAAAAGAGAAGTTCGACAGAAGCAAACCGCACGTGAATATCGGGACCATCGGACACG
>CAXTMQ010000219.1:0-8026 GCA_964245305.1 uncultured Pyrinomonadaceae bacterium | reverse complement strand
TGCGCGATGCTCGGTTTGCCTGTTTCGGCTTGCCCGAACGCGATTGACGCGAAAATCGAAATGACGCACATTAATAAAACGAGTCTGTAAAATTGCAAATACTGATTTTTAATTGATTTCATATTATTTTCCGATCAAATTTTCCGGCGTAATTTTCGCTTGCGCCTGCGCGTCGGTTGAAATAAGCGCAACGCCGACGTGCGGTTTGCCCTGAATATAAGTTTTCACGTAGCGATTGATGTCCGTGCGCGATGTGGCGCGGAGATTTTTGTAATAGCCGCGAAAATAATCAATGCCGGTCGAAGACCACCAGAAGCCGAGCGTGTGCGCGTATTCGCTCAGTTTTTCGCGCTCGAACAAATCGTTCGATTCGAGAATCGTTTTCGCATTTTGCAGTTCTTCGTCGCTGAAATAATCCGGCTTGTCGAACTGCGCGACTTCTTTGTAAACGGCATCGAGCGCGGCTTTCGCTTTGTCGGGCGAAGTTTGCAGAACGACGGAGATCGGTCCGACATTGCGCTGCGTGTAATATCCGATGCCCGCGCCGACCGTCAATCCCGAATCAACCATCGCGCGCTGAAAACGCGAATCGGGCTGCGACAAAATATACGAAAAAACATCAGCCGCGTAAGTCGCCGCGTCGTCTTTGCCAATCGAAGGACCTTGCCAGCCGATGTTGATCAAGACATTCTGCACGGGTTGTTCGACGACTACGCCTTCGCTTTTCGGCAGCGGCGGATGCTCGACGAGCGGAAAGTCTTTGAACGGATCAACTTTTCTTCGTTCCCAACTGCCGAAAGTCTGCTCGGCTAATTTAAAAACGTCTTCCGGGTTGACATCGCCCGTTACGACAATCGCCGAATTGTTCGGCACATAATAACGCGATTGAATCAGACGCATCTGATCGGTTGTCGCTGCTGCAACCGTTTCGCGCGTTCCGGCGGGCATTTTGCGCGTCGGATATTTGTAGAAAAGTTTATCCATCAGCGTTTGATTCAGGTAATAAAACGGATTCGATTCGTGACGGTCGAGTTCGCCGATGACGACTTGTTTTTCTTCGGCGAATTCCTGTTCGTTGAATGTCGGAAAGCGCACCGCGTCGTTAACCAGGCGCATCGCGCTTCCCAAATATGGGCTGGTCGTCGTGTAAAAATAATTGACGACTTCTTCTTTGGTCGTGCCGTTATAGATGTTGAGCTGGTCCTGATTGTCGAGATAAGCGACGCTGCCGATTTGCGATCTCAAACTGAGCGGATTCGAGCAGATGCGTTTGCCGTAATCGTTCAAGCCGCCCGCCGTTTTCAACGCCGAATCGCAATCATAGAGCAATTTCGCTTGATTCGGTTTGAAAAACATATGCTCGTAAAGATGCGACAAGCCGTTTAATTCCGGCGGTTCGGTGAACGAACCGTTGCGAACGTCGAGTTCGACCGTCACAATCGGCACGGATTTATCGGGCAGAACAATCACTTCCAAACCGTTCGGCAAAACTCGATTGACAAACGGAACTGCCACATCCTGCGCCGATTTTGTTGCGGTCGTCGTCACGGCGTTTGCCGCTTGCGGCGGTTTGACTGTTTGCGCGAAATTGACCGAAGTTAAAATTGATAAAATTAAGAGCGATTTAAGATAATTTTTATACACGCTTTTTTATTACTCCAATAACGGAAATCTAATTTATAAATTCTACGCAGCCTTTGCGAAAAAGTTATTCGTTGTGAAAAACTCTAACACAAGGAGAATCAATTTATGGAACGCGACAATTTGATGCACGGAGCGCGCACCGCGTTGAATCAAAACACGGAAATGCGCGAATGGTGCGAAAATTATTTGAAGGAAAAAGAACGGGAAATTAAATCGGAAATGTCCGACGAGGAATTTCAAAAACACTGGCGTTATCATCGCCCCGAAATTATGCACGCGGGCGCGGCGGAAGCGGTTCAGGCTTATAAAAACAGTAAATAATTCGTTAATCGTTGAGTAATCTGTCGGACAAAACCTGCGGCGTTAAGCCGTCGAGGTTAAGCCGCGTCATTCCGCCCGCGTCGGAAAATTCATTCATCAGCATACGTTTGCGCTTAAGGCGGTAAAAGTAAAAAATTCCGACGAAAAGCCCAACCAATATTGATAGTCCGAGTCCGCCGACGATGACGACGACCGTCGTGATGAAAATATCGGAAGTCGTTAAAACAAAAGCGCGTTCGGCGCGTTTCAGCGAAAACGGATCTGCGCCGAGCCATTGCACATCTTTTTCGTATTTTATCCGGTCGAGTAGATTTTTCGCCGCGGTTTCATCGGTTGTATCAAATACGAACGCATTGTAATTTCCGATGCGACGATAGAAAATAGGCTGATTTTGATCTACTTCAGTAAGTTTTCGAGTAATTTTTTCGTCCGCGTCGAGCGATGCCTGCGGAGTCATAAATTCGACGAGAAGCAATTTCGCGTCGCCGTAAGATGTGGTTACTGCCTCCGTGCCGCTTTCAAAATTTATCGCATCCAAAACAGCGCGTTCACCGAGCGCGTTTCGCAAGTCATTTTGATTAAGAATATACGTCGAGCGGTTATGCGCGTTTTCCCAATCGGGCAAATGCTTGACCAAAACGGGAATGCCTTCCTTCTCGGAAATTTCGCGGCTTTTTATCATCGGCGTGGCATCGTTTTGCGCGTAAACTGTTGCAAACACGGATAAAACCGTTAAAATCAAAAATGAAAACCAAATGAGATGATTTTTTTTCATTTTACTAATTTTCCGCCCGGAAATTTCCTCCTTTCGCTCGAACTTTACTAAAACAAACATCTTAGCATCAACTGAAATTCAACATCAATTTTTATTTCGACCGGCAAATTTTCCGGACAATGTATCAGATGCGGCAATTATCATACGCTTTGGTTTAAATCTGAGTTTTGATGAGACGCGAATATAAAAGTATGTCCGAGAAAATGCAACAAATTCGTTTGAATTGCGTGAATTAATGTATGAAATAGTTAATTAAAATTTATCGAAAAAGTTTGTGGCACGTTATTTGTTTGCTAAGGGACAACGAGGGGGAATTTGAAAATGACAACAACAGAAACTTTAGAATATCCGGTTTGGCAAAACACGGTCGAAACTGAAAATTCGATCAAGAATTTCAGCAAAACCATTGAAAAAATTGACACGGTTACAGCAAAAGATTACGAGTTGACGCAGGCGGCGGCGAACGGTAATATGTTTGCTTTTGAAGAAATTTACAACCGTCATCATCGCCGCGTTTATTCGATTTGCTTGCGAATGCTGCAAAACGCGACCGAAGCCGAAGATTTGACGCAGGACGTTTTCATTCAGCTTCATCGTAAAATCGGCAGTTTTCGCGGCGATTCGGCTTTTACGACTTGGCTGCATCGTTTGACGGTTAATCAGGTTTTGATGCATTTCCGCAAGCGCAACGTCAAGTTTGAAAAAACGACCGAAGAAGGCGAAACGCCGGTGCAAATCGTCGGCGGCACGGAAAATCCGCGCAAAATGCCGGTCGTTGACAAAATCGCCATCGAAGACGCTATTGGGCAATTGCCCACAGGTTACAAAAACGTCTTCGTTCTGCACGATGTCGAAGGCTACGAACACGAAGAAGTTGCCAGAATTCTAGGATGTTCGGTCGGCACGTCGAAATCGCAGTTGCACAAAGCGCGGCTCAAACTGCGAAAACTATTGCAGAAAAAAGCTCCGCCGCGTCTGTTCGGAATTTAATTTTTTGCACGATTTAAGAAAAAGGCTTCTCGAAATTCGAGAAGCCTTTTGTATTTTTCGAGACTAAAATTTATCAATCGTTTCGGTGATTCCGCAGCGCGGGCAGACGAGCGTTCTTTGAGTTGCGTCCGTCCATTTGGCGAGCGCATTGTTGGAAAATCTCGGCTGTTTGCTTTCGGCTTCGCCTTCGCGCATCAAACGCGAAGATTGATTTTCGGGCGTGACTTGCGATTGTTTGATTTCGCGCTCGCAAAGTTCGCAAATCCAGCCGAAACCGTCGTTATAAAAATGTTCTAAATCTTCCCTGTTCATAACAGTCGCAAAACAAAAATTCGGACGACAATAATACCGCCCGAATTTTCAGTTTTGATTCGTTTTATTAATTTGTCCGCCGCGTCGGGAGACCTTTCGACGAAGCGGGCAAAGCCGTTAATTTAACCGGCACGGTCAACGCTTTGCCGTTTCGGAAAACTTCAACCTGAATCGAATCGCCGATTTGTTTTTTATCGAGAAAACGATAAAGATCATCCAAATCGCTCATCTTTTCGCCGTCAATCGCCGTTATTATATCGCCGATGACGACATCGCCCGTATTATCCTGCGAAATTCCGCGAATGCCCGCGATTTGCGCCGCACCGCCGGGTGAAGAAACGCGCACGAGCAAACCGTTTTCGATTGGCAGACGCACGCCTTGTTCACGAAGCTGGCTAACACCGATCAAACTCGCGCCGAGTTTCGGACGACGGACTTCGCCGTATTGCAGAAGCTGCGGCACGACGCGCTTGGCAATGTTTATCGGAATCGCAAAACCGACACCGCTCGACGCGCCCGACGGCGAAAGAATCTGCGAATTCACGCCGATCATTTTACCGTATTTGTCTAAAAGAGGTCCGCCGGAATTGCCCGGATTGATCGAAGCGTCGGTTTGAATCGCGCCTTCAATCGGGCGACCGTTGCGCGCGCGAATCGGACGCTGCAAACCGGAAATCACGCCGGTCGTTAAAGTTCTGTCCAAACCGAACGGATTGCCGATTGCCAGAACTTTCTGCCCGACGTTCAAAACATCCGAATCGCCAAGCGGCACGACCGTCAAACCTTCGCGCGGCGGTTCGATTTTAATAACCGCCAAATCCGTATCGGGATCAGTTCCGACGACGGTTGCCGGATAAGTTTTGTCGCCGCCGAAGCTGACCGTTAATTTTGAAGAACCTTCGACGACGTGATTGTTCGTCAAAATATGACCTTGCGCGTCAATCACCGAACCCGAACCGTTGCCGCTTTCCTGTTCGGATTCTTCGCCGTAAAAATTTTCGACCCGCGCGCTCGTTCTGATAAAAGCTACGCCGGGAGCTAATGTTTTATAAACCTCGATGCTGTTCTGCTCGTCGCTGACCGCCGACGGCTCGGAAATTCCCGCCGGCGCTTTCTCCGCAAAAGCGACACTTCCGTTATCCCGAAACTGAAAAATACTGCCGAAACTGCTTAAACCGATAACCGTCCCGACGGCAATAAACGCCGATGCCAGCGCGAGAAATAAAATCTGCCTGCCTGACAATTGATAAACTGCTTTTTTTGACATAAATACTTTTTCCACCCGTATGAAATTTAACTTCTTTGATGCTGAAATTTTCAAAGCGCGTTGTGCATTGAAATACGAAAAAAACGCCGACTTGTTTCAGCAGGTTTTGAAACAAAACGTCGCGCGTTTGCCGGAAGATTTCGATTGATAAATTTTAGTTGAAAAAAGCGAAAAGATTATTCGACCAATTATGAAAGTCGTTGACGGCGGTTTCGGAAATAAACCCGAAAGCCGAAAGTCCCGTCACGAAATGAACACCCATCAAGCTGATATAAATCACCAAAACAGTCGTCAAACCGTAGCGCGCCAAAGTGAAATTTCCCCAATGCCATAGAACGAGCGAGGCAATCGCGCCGACCGCGATTTTGACCGCGAGAAACGGAATATAACCGACTTCGAGCAGACGCGCCATCAGTTGATTGCTTTCCGAAGCGAAACCGTTGTGAACCCAATAAACCGTCAAAACTCCGTCCAGTAGATTTAGAATAAACAGAAGAAAACTTTGACGATAAAGTTGCATAAACAGAGCCGCCCTTTGCAAAAACTTGTTAAAATTCTTCCCTAAAACGACTTAACCCTCGGTCTTTTCGAGACCAAGGGCTAATCGGAAATCGGGAAACACGAACTATTTAGTTGGTAGAATATACTTGCAATCGCTTTTTAATTCAAGACTTATTTTCGTTTGTTCGCGCTTTTTATTTTCGACCGCGAAAATGTTACGCTGAATCATCATTTGAAAAAACATTTGAGCGATTAAGACAAATCAACGGTATATAGTTTGCTGTGATTATAAATGCGGCTTTTCGGAAAGTGTTTTGAGCCGAGATTGATTCAGAATTGGAGGATTGAAACAGATGAAAAATTTACATAGCTTTAGATTTTTAGCGGCGATTTTAGCAGTATTTTTCGTTTTCGGCACAATTGACGGTTTGGCGCAGAGACGCAAGCCGGTAATTCGCCGGACGACGGTGAGAAAAACAACGACCGTCGCCCGACCGACCGTTAAATTATTTACGGTGCAGAGCGGCGAACGCTTTCGTGTGCGAATGAACGAAACCATCAGTTCAAAAACCGCCCGCGTCGGCGATAGATTTACGACGACCGTGACCGAGCCGGTTTATTCGTCAACGGGCGTGGTCGTTATTCCGACCGGCAGCATCGTAACCGGAAAAGTTGATTCGGTTACGGCGGCGAAAAAAGGCGGCGATCCGGGTTCGATCAGCGCGAGCTTCGTCGAGGTCAAACTGCCGAACGGCACACGCCGCGCGATCAACGGTTCGCTGACCGATCTCGACACGAAAAAAGCGAAAAGCGACAACGAAGGCACGGCTTCGGGCGACGACCGCAAAAACGATAAGTTAATCTTTATCGGCGGCGGCGCGGCGGGCGGCGCGGTTTTAGGCGGCGCGATTGGCGGCGGCAAAGGAGCGTTAATCGGCGGAATTTTAGGCGGTCTAGGCGGTCTCGCCGGCGAAAGATTAACCAAAGGCGAAGATGCCGAAGTAAAATCTGGAACTGAATTCGGCGTTTATCTGAACCAATCAATTTCCCTGCCGAGATTCAACGAAGCGACTCCGTAGTTATTACTGATAAAAACAAAAAAGCCGCGCGATTTTTAATGAATCGCGCGGCTTTTTTGTTTTTCAAAATACTATTAACTCAGAGGTATTTTGTTATCCAGCGTCGCTCCGATTTCTTTTAATCGTTGCGAAACTTTTTCGATCAACCAATTCGGCGTTGACGCGCCCGCCGTCAAACCGACGCGCATCGCGCCGCGCAAATCTTCCGTGTCAATTTCATCTTCGGTCTCAATCAGAAAACTTTTTTCGCATTGTTCTTTACAGACCGCCAAAAGTTTGCGGCTGTTCGACGAATGTCTGCCGCCGATTATGTAAAAAGCGTCAACCTCGCCCGCCAGAGCGCGAGCCGCGTCCTGCCGGTCGCGCGTCGCCGAACAAATCGTGTTAACGATTTGCGTTTCGCCTATCGCGCGCGCTTTGACGGCTTCGGCGACATCGAGAAAATTTTTCAATTTAATCGTCGTTTGCGAAACGACCAAAGGATTTTTAAGACGCGGCAGATTGGCGACTTCGGCGGCATCGCGGACGATAAACGAATGTTTCGGCGCGTAACCGAAAACGCCGATCATTTCAGGATGTTCTGGATTACCGACGACGACGACGTGCCGATCCTGCGCGGCGGCGCGTGAAGCGAGCTTTTGAACTTTCGTGACAAACGGACAAGTCGCGTCCACCACCTTCGAGGCTTTTTCACGCAATTCGGCTTCGATTTGCGGCGTTACGCCGTGCGCTCTGATGACCGCCGTTTCGCCGCGTTTGATTTGCACCGGCTCGCTGATCGTCGCCACGCCGTGCGTCGCTAAGCGAGCCATTTCCTGATCGTTATGAATAAGCGGTCCGAGCGTCCGCACCGTATCGCCTTCCTGCAACGCTTCTTCGACCATCTCGACGGCGCGTTCGACACCGAAACAAAAACCATATTCGTCTGCTATTAAAACCTGCATAAAAATCAAAACTCCGCAAGAATCATAACAAAATTAGTTGTGAAATGTCAGTCTTTAGTTGTTAAGAAGTTCTAAACTATCGAATCGGCTCGCGCAAAATCGTTTCTGCCGTCGCTCTGGCGATTGTCGCGGATTCTACGTGTTCGTCCTTCAAATGCGCGATTTGCATCAAGGCTTCGCCGGTGCGCGAGAG
>CAXTMQ010000218.1:3601-8050 GCA_964245305.1 uncultured Pyrinomonadaceae bacterium | reverse complement strand
ACAACGGGCAGAGTAAAGAGACAGGCATTGACGATTCGGTAGAATTTATGCACTAAGTATTTGGAGAAATTTATAAATGAAGTAAATTTTTGAAAATTTTACAAAAGCAGAAATTCTTTTCTCGTATCAAAAGCATATAATTCTAAAATTATCTTGCTTTAGTATTCTCACTTAAAAATTCAATCATTGCGGGTTTGACGGTTTGCGAGCCGAAGCCGTGAAAATTATAGTCGAAACCGTGTTGGGCGTAAGGAATGAAAATCGTTTGATGCGCGATTTTGTTTTCGTTTAATCTTTCGTCGAGAATCTGCATATTTTCGTATCTGACGAGCTGATCCGTTCCGCCGTGAACGAGCAGCGTCGGCGGCGTATTCGGATCAATTTGCGCGGTCGGTGAAGCGAGAATGAAGCGGTCGCGGATTTCGGCTGAATCGTGCGGGTTGCCGCCGAGAAAATCGGCGAGCGTTTCGGGTCCGTCAATGACGAGTTGATTTGCGGGATGATCGAAAGACCAGAGCAAATCGGTCGGCGCGTAAAACGAAACGACGGCGCGAACTTTTCCGTCTTGATTTTCCGCCGGACAGCTTGACGGAAAGCGCGAATCGTCGGCGGAATAGGCGGCGAGCAGAGCGAGATGCGCTCCGGCGGAACGTCCGAAAACGGCGATGCGGTCGGGCACGATTTCGTATTCGGCGGCGTGATTTTTGACAAATCGAACGGCGCATTTCACGTCGGCGGTCGCGGTCAGGTAATTCGGCTGCGGCGCGATTCTATAATCAATGTCGAAAACGGTAAAGCCGTTTCGGGCGAGCCATTCGTTCCATTGGGGAAAATCGTCGCGCGTTCCGGCTTGCCACGAACCGCCGTGAACGACGACGATTGCCGCGCCGTTGTTTTCATTTCGCGCGGTCGGCGAATAAACGTCGAAACGCAAGTCCTTTCCGTCAACATTGGCGAAAACGCGGCTCGTAAAATTTTGTGTCGAGGAATCAGCTTTAGTTAGTCCGCTGAAATATTCGGCGAGCGAAAGCGAAACGTGATTTTCGGCGGCAATGTTCCAAACGCTGAAAAGCGGATAAAGCGAAACGGCGAGAGCTGCGGTTGAAAGCATTAGAGAAAAAAACGCGAGTTTTTTGATGTTTGAAGACAATAGAAAATAAATATTAAAAACAATCGCAATTAAACCGAGCGCGGCAAGCCACAAGCTCCATTCGCCCGCCGCGACCGCGAAAAGCCATAGATAATAATGCGGCGCGGGAACGACAATCCAAATCGCTGACAAGAAAACGACGACGCTTAAAATTGCCGTGAAAATCTTTACCATCAAATTATAAATTGCGCGGATAATCGAAGTTTGTCCAGCGGATTGAACGCGAAAAAGCCGCGAGAATTGAATTCTCGCGGCTTTTTTCTTCGGGCTTAAAATTTATTAGTATCGGCGAACCTTGTAATAGCGTCTTTTCTTTTTGTTGAGCTTGTATGTGTAAAGAGCCGAGCCGCCCGCGCCCGCGCCCGCGCCGATTAACGCGCCTTTTTTGCCGCCGATCAACGCGCCTAAAACCGCGCCGCCGCCCGTTCCGATGGCAATGTTGGAGGCGTTGCGATGGCGACGGTAAAAGCTCGGTCGTTTAGAGCGAACGTAACGAATGCGTCCGTTGCGGTCACGAATGCGGCGGACATATTGCTGGGCTTCCGCCTGAATCGGCATTAAAAGCGGCAAACCGCCCGCGAATACGAATAACATCAGGAAACTAACGATATATTTTTTCATTTTCTCTTCTTCCTCTCGATTTAATTATTGTTTGGCGAAAGTAATTTTTCGCTCAGGGAGATAATTACGGAAGTAGGATGGCAACTTCGATGCCACGGTTTGGCTGTAAAATTTCGAGCATTTCTGTATCTATTTAATTCAATTTATCTTTATCGCACTCTTTTCATTTAATTTGGACACGAAAGCGCAACGCGATTGTCCGATAATGTTTCGTTGCTTGTTTTTTTTCAACAAATTTTTATTAGACGCGGATTCGGTAAAAATCGCTCGCCTGAATTATAATTAGCAATTCCGGTTTCATTGCAATTATGGCTGAAACAAAAAATAATTCACGGCTCAAGCCTTCGCTCGACTGGCTTTTGATTTTCGTTCCCATCGCTATCATTTTGCGGTTCGTTCCTTCATTAAATATTCCGACCGCGCTTTTTATTTGCTCGTGTCTGGCGATAATTCCGCTGGCGGGTTGGATGGGAAAAGCGACCGAGCATTTAGCCGAACATCTCGGTCAAGGCATCGGCGGACTTCTCAATGCGACTTTCGGCAACGCGGCGGAGTTGATTATCGCGCTGTTTGCTTTATCTAAAGGTTTGGAAGGTGTTGTCAAAGCCTCGATCACCGGCTCGATTATCGGAAATTTACTGCTTGTTCTCGGACTTTCGATTGTCGCGGGCGGCGCGAAATTCAAATCACAAACTTTCGATAAAACGGCGGCGGGCGCGTCGGCGACGGCTCTGACGCTCGCCGGTATCGCGCTTCTGATTCCGAGCGTGTTTCATTTAATCGGTGACAATGTGCCAATCGCGCAGGGCGGCTGGACTCCGCAGAAGGAACAAAATCTCAGCCTGGCGATTGCGATTGTTTTGATTTTAACCTACATCGGAACGCTCGTTTTTTCGCTTGTAACGCACAAAGAACTTTTTGTCGGCGAAGCGATGCAGGGTTGCGCCCAAGAAGTCGGACACGAAGAGGAAGAATCGGGCGAGCATTGGACGAAAGGAAAATCAATTTTGGTTCTGTTGGTTGCGACGGCGTTCGTCGCGCTGATTTCCGAATTTCTCGTCGGCGCGGTCGAAGCCGCTCGCGGCGCGCTCGGTTTCACGGAAGTTTTCGTCGGTGTCATCGTTGTGGCGATCATCGGCAACGCGGCGGAACATTCGTCGGCGGTTCTGATGGCGATGCGGAACAAAATGGATTTGACGCTCGGCATCGCTTTGGGTTCGAGTCTGCAAATCGCTCTGTTCGTCGCGCCGGTTTTGATTTTCGCGTCTTACGCTTTCGGCAAACCGATGAATCTCGAATTCACGATTCCCGAAGTCGTCGCCGTTTTCGCCGCGATTTTAATCGTCCAGCAAATCTGCTCGGACGGCGAAAGCAACTGGATCGAAGGCTTACAGCTTTTGTCCGTCTACGCGATTCTCGGAATTTTATTTTACTTTCTGCCCGACGTTCATCACGCCGTAGCAGAAACTATCAATGGCGCAACACCTGTTCCGCAACATTAGACCTCAGATTTCAGCTTGAAGTCTGTAATTTTCATTTATGAAAACTCTTTACTTTGACTGTTTCGCGGGCGCGAGCGGCAATATGATTTTGGGCGCGTTAATCGCGCTCGGCGTTGATAAAAATGAATTGGTCGAGCAGATAAAACTGCTCGACATCAGCGATTTTGCGATTGAATTTTCGACACGCGATAAATCGGGAATTGCCGCGATTCACGCCGAAGTCAAAGTTCCGCACGAACACGCGCATCGTCATCTTCAACACATCGAAAAGATTATTAACGATTCGCGCCTCAACGATTCAATAAAAGAACGCGCCGTCAAAATTTTTACAAATTTAGCGAAAGCCGAAGCGAAAATTCACGGCATTGACATTCAAAAAATTCATTTTCACGAAGTCGGCGCGATGGACGCGATTGTTGACGTTGTCGGCGCGTGCGTCGGGTTTGAGCTTTTGGGAATCGAACGATTCGCCTGTTCAAAAATTCACGTCGGTTCGGGTTTCGCGCAGATGGCGCACGGCAAATTTCCGATTCCGCCGCCCGCCGTTGCCGAGCTTTTGCAAAACGCTCCCGTTTATTCGACCGAAATCGAAGGCGAACTTGTCACGCCGACCGGCGCGGCGATTATCACGACCGTCTGCGAAGAATTCGGAAAAATTCCCGAAATGAAAATCGAACGCACCGCTTACGGCGCGGGAACGCGGGATTATAAAGATTTTCCGAACGCGCTGCGTTTGATCTTGGGAGAAACGAAAGATGAATTACGAATCAAAGACCAAAGACCAAAGACCAAAGACCAAACGCTTTTCCTAATAGAAACCAACATTGACGATTTATCGCCGCAAACGCTCGGCTATGTGATGGAACGCGCCTTTGATTTGGGCGCGTTCGATTGCTGGTTCACGCCGATTCAAATGAAGAAAAATCGTCCGGCGACGATGATTTCGATTTTGTGCGACGCGCCGCAAAAAGAAAATTTAATCGAACTGCTTTACACGGAAACTTCGACGCTCGGCGTTCGCATTCGAGAAGTGGAACGAAATTGTCTGCCGCGCGAAACGGTGCGAGTCGAAAACGGCTTCGGCGCGGTTGACGTGAAAATCTCGAAATACAAAGATAAAATCGTCAACGCCAAACCCGAATATGAACAAATCCGCGAAATTGCGCTAAAATCAAA
>CAXTMQ010000218.1:0-3501 GCA_964245305.1 uncultured Pyrinomonadaceae bacterium | reverse complement strand
ATCGTCAAAGACATCTCTATCGCCTCGGTCTGCGAGCATCATCTCGCGCCGTTCGTCGGCAAAGTTCACATCGCGTATATTCCGAAAAACGGGCGCATCGTCGGTTTATCGAAACTAGCTAGAATCGCCGAAATTTTCGCGCGTCGTTTGCAAGTGCAGGAACGCCTGACGCAGCAAATCGCGCAGACGCTTTTCGACGAATTAAAACCCGTCGGCGTGATGGTCGTGATGGAAGCCGAGCATACTTGTATGACTTTGCGCGGCGTGAAAAAACCGGGTGCGAAAACCGTCACGTCGAGCGTTCTCGGCGGTTTCAGGAAAGATGCCCGAACGCGGGCGGAAGCGATGAGTTTGATAAAAGGATAAAAAAGTATGAGTTTAGAATTAACCACGATTGCAACGGCTGGCGAAGTCGTCGAAGCGGAATTTTTAAGAAACCAACTCGAAGCCGCCGGTTACGAAGTGTTTCTCGAAGACGATAACATCGTCGGAACTTTCAACCTGCTCGCGCCCGCCGTCGGTTGGATAAAAATCCGCGTGAAAACGGAAGACGCGGACGCGGCGACGGCGTTGGTCAATGATTTGCGAAAATCTGAAATTGTTTATGACGAGAATTTTCCCGAAATTCACGATGGAAAAATAAATTTATGAAAAAAAATCTTCTTTCAGTTCTTTTGATTTTGGCGGTTTGTTCGGCGACATTTGCGCAGACAAAGGGCAAATACACCGATTTATTCGACGAAGCAAAAATCAAACAGAACATCAAAACGCTCGCCGACGATAAGTATGAAGGTCGTTCGCCGGGAACCACGAGCGGCGAAGCGGCGGCGCAGTATATCGCCGACGAACTGAAGCGCGTCGGTGTCAAACCGGCGGTCAGCGGTTCGTATTTTCAGCCGGTCAAGCTCGTCGCCGTTAAATCGAATCCGAACACGGTTTTGGATGTCGCCGGAACGCAGTATAAATTCGGCGACGATTTCGTCGGTTCGACCGGCGCGCAAACGGCAAGCGTGAAACTCGATGCCGATCTGGTTTTCGTCGGTTACGGTATTGACGCGCCCGAACAGAATTGGAACGATTTTAAAGGCGACGCGGCAAATTACCGCGGCAAGATTCTCGTGATAATGGTCAATGATCCGCCCGCGACCGCGACGGAACCGAATCTTTTCGGCGGCAAAGGTCTGACTTATTACGGACGCTGGACTTATAAATTCGAGCAGGCGGCGCGGATGGGTGCGGAGGGCGTGATTTTGATTCATACGACCGATTCGGCTGGTTACGGTTGGAATGTCGTCCGCACGTCGAACGGCAACTGGCGTTTCGATGTGGCGCGAACGCCCGACGACAAAACGCCGTTTTTGCAGTGGCGTTCGTGGATGACCGAAGACACCGCCCGAAAAATCTTCACGCAAGCCGGAAAAAACCTCGACGAGATGCGCGAGAAAGCCAAATCAAGAGATTTTCAGCCGGTGAATTTGGGGTTGAGGGCAAAACTCGACGTGCAGAGCGAAACGAAAACCGTTAATTCCAATAACGTCGTCGGCGTTTGGGACGGCAGCGACAAAAAACTGAAAAACGAGTATGTCGTTTATTCGGCGCATTGGGATCATCTCGGAGTCGGCGAGCCGGATGCGAACGGCGATAAAATTTATAACGGCGCGATGGACAACGCTTCGGGCTGCGCTTCGATCATTGCGATTGCCGAAGCGATTTCCAAACTGCCGAAAAAAGAACAGCCGAAACGCTCGCAGGTTTTCCTGTTTCCGACCGCCGAAGAACAAGGACTTCTCGGCGCGGATTGGTATTCCAAACATCCGATTTTCCCGCTCGACAAAACCGCCGCGAACATCAATCACGACGGCGCGAACTTCTACGGCTTGACGCTTGATTACGGCGCGCTCGGCGCGGAACGCTCGTCGCTCGACACGATTATCAACGCGGTTTTGAAGGAACGCGGAATGACGTTCGCCGTTGACGAACACCCGGAACAAGGCTTCTTTTTCCGCTCCGATCATTTCCCGTTCGCAAAGGTCGGCGTTCCGTCTCTGAATGTCGAAAGCGGCACGAACTACGTCGGGCAGGACAAGGCTCTGGCGCAGAAAAAGTTTGAAGAATTCAACACGCTGCATTATCATCAGCCGTCGGATAATTTCGACGAGACGTGGCGTTACGACGGTTTGGTGCAGAATCTGGAAGTCAGTCTGGCAATCGGAATGCAGGTTTCCAATCAGAAAAACCTGCCCGCGTATAAACAATCTGACGAATTCGCCAAAGCGCAGCCGAATCGGAAATAAAACGGTTGTTAACCGAAAATGGTTAATTGTTAATTGGATTCTTATGATTCACAATTAACAATTAACCATTAACTATTTACAATTACGGTTTTATGAAAACTTTCTATATTACAACGCCGATTTATTATGCGAACAGCCTGCCGCATCTCGGTCATTTTTACACGACGACCGTCGCCGATGTTGTGGCGAAACATAAAAAACAGCGCGGTTACGACGTTTATTTTTTGACCGGCACGGACGAACACGGCGTGAACATTCAGCGCATTTCGCTGGAAAATAATCAAACGCCGAAGGAATATGTTGATTATATTTCCGACGAAATAAAAAAGATGTTCGCTGATTTCGGTCTGACCGGTTACGACGTTTTTATGCGGACGACCGAGCCGTTTCATTACGAAGCGGTGCAGAATTTGTGGCGCGAAATTGCGAGTAACAAAACGCCGAAAGGGAATTCGACGATTTACAAAGATTTTTACGAAGCGTGGTTTTGCCCGAACTGCGCCGAATTTAAGACCGAAACCGAATACGAAATTCGTTCCGATGAAAAATTTCCGCGTTGTTTGATTCACGAAAAGCCGCTCGATTTGGTGAAGGAGGAAAGTTACTTTTTCCGCCTGTCGGATTATGATGAATTTCTGCTCGAAACGATTGCGTCGAATCCCGAACGATTGAGACCCGAATCCAGACGCAACGAAGTCGTTTCTTTTATCAAAGGCGGTTTGCAAGACCTTTCGATTTCGCGTGAAAAGAAAAATGTATATTGGGGCGTTCCCGTTCCCGACGACGCGGAGCATACGATTTATCTTTGGGTTGACGCGCTTTCCAATTACATTACGGCAATCGGTTACGGCAATGATGAGCGCGAAAATGTCGGTTTTGAAAAATATTGGAGCAATGTAACGCATCTCGTCGGCAAAGATATTTTGCGTTTTCACACGGTTTATTGGTGGTCGTTTTTGCAGGCGGCGAATCTGAAATTGCCCGACACGCTTTTCGCGCACGGAATGTGGCTCGACGCGGAAGGTCGCAAAATGGGCAAAACGCTCGGCAATGCTATTAAACTCGACGTTTTGCACAAACATTTTCAGACCGACGCGATTCGATATTTCGTTCTGCGCGAAATGGTTTTCGGGCAGGACGGAAAATTCGGTTACGAAAATCTGATCGAACGCGCCAACGCGGATTTGGCGAACGGTTTGGGCAATCT
>CAXTMQ010000217.1:1043-8058 GCA_964245305.1 uncultured Pyrinomonadaceae bacterium | reverse complement strand
AGACCGAAAACGCCTCTTCAATTTTCTTGCAAATTTAATTTCGTGTGTCACAAAATCCTGCTTGCCTCTCTTATTTTTGTGATGATTTTTCTTGCGTGTCGCCATTGCGGAGCGGCGAAATAATTCCCGACCCCGATAATTTCTGCTATCCTGTGCGAATGAAAATTCTAATCTCATTCGCTCGTCGGCTCATTATGCGTGCCGGAACAGTGGCTGATCGAAGATATTGATCATCTGTCGGCGAGACGGACTGGTGCCCAAAAATTTGATGCCGCCGCCGGGGGAAAAATCGAAAACCTCATATTCCCAATTGCCAATCGGGCTCCCGAACAGTGAATCCTCGCCTTCTTCCTCTTGCGAATTGAACGCGGCGCGGACGGTGCAGCTCGACGACGCGGCGAGAGTCAGGCAGAACCGAAGACCGTCGGTTGCAAAGTCGGGAATGAAAGATACCATCGGATCATCTTCAATCTTTTTCGTTCGCTCGGTAAATTCGTTGTCGTAAAGAGCTTTATAATAATTAATGGTGCCGTCGCTGTTTTTTGGAGAATAATTACGAGTTTTTCTGAGACGAATCGCGCCGTGATATTCTTCGCGGTAGTCGGCGATGTTGGCTTTAGGCGCGCTTAAAAGCCGACGCACGCCGTAGCCGTCGCCCGGAGCGGCGACTTTACAGGCGAGTAGCTCGATCATCCCGCCCGGCATTATGACTTGCTTGAGAGTCGTCCCGAACTCACGAACGTTACCGTTCGTAACCGCGCGCTCGTCGCCTAATAAAAGCGTCGCGGGCAATCCGTGGCAGTGAATTTCCAGATTTCGCTTTTTGCCGCAGCGCGCCGCTAATGCAACCAATTGTTTGAGCGCGGCTTCGAGTCCGTTCCGCCGCACTTTTACGGCAAACACGCTTTCAAATCCCTGACCGATTGCGTGACCGGGGGTAATGCCTCCGATGGCTTCGTCTACGAGATAATAAGTGTTCAATTTAATTGTCCTCCACAATAATTCAGATTTCGCTTTCATCGATTAAAGCGAAATCCGCCGATTAAAACGGACATTCTTTTATTAATTTTTTTTGAAGATTCCACGTAAATTGAAAAGACTGGCGCGAAAAAGTTTGTCGTTTTCAGAGTGCGACCGATTTCAAGAAGAAATAATCAGATACTTCATTGCTCTTTATAATCTTGAGCAACGGAAATTACTTGAGTATTACTTTTAGTTCACAATCGAAATTTAAATTAATTCATTTTTTGCTATCTTACCCCTGTGAAAACCCTATTCACCTTCTTCCTTATTTTCGCCTTTGTATTTAATTCTTAAAATTAAAAAGCCCGCTCGGTTTACCGGAAGCGGGCTTTGATATTTCTTCTAATTTATTCGTCTTCCTCGCCGAATTTCAATTCTTCGCCGGCGAATCTCGCGCCGACTCCGACGCTCTGGATTTTCGCCCACGCCTTCTTTTCCCGCAGATCGAATTTCGCCAACTGATACCGCGCGCAGCGGTCTAAATCGGCGGCGATTAATTCGTCTTCAACGCCCAGCCAATCGGACAAGTTTTTGCCGCCGTCTCTGGCGATTAAAGCGGCTTCGAGAACTAAATCAGGATTCTTGACGAAATTTATCGAAGTTTTCGCCTTCAACGCTCCCCGCCATACACCAGGCGACTAAAAACGTATAATCTTCGTCTTCCAAATCCCCGAATTTAATTTCTTCGGGCGAATTCGGCTCGTCAACGATGCGCGGAACAATGCACGCCTGCGCTACTAAAGTCGCCTGAAATTTAACCAAATCAACCGATTCGTCTGCCGACAAACTGCTTTGAAAGGTTGCCTGCGTTCCTCTTTTTTCGGCTTCGAGCATTTTTTGCAAAAGACTTTCCGGCATTTGCCCGCCCGCGATATACGTTTTTAATTTCGGACGGCGCAGGGTGAAAATGAAGCCGGACGGCAGTTCGACTTCGTAAGTTTTTATTTCTTCAACGGCGCGGTTTTTGTAAGCCGCCGCGTCGAAGCGTTTGCCAAAAATGGTTTTCGGTTTTTGTCTGTTATTTTTCATATTTTTAATTTTGAAGCTGCGTCTCATTGAGCGACTTCGGCTAAAAACTCCTTTGCTTTTTTAATCGCTTCGGCTTCAATTTCCGCGAGCGTGTAATTTTTGTCATCGAGATAAATCGTTATATTCGCGCTTCGCCTGTAATTTGAAACCGAGTTATCAACGATGTGAATCGTTACCTCGTTTTTCGGGGTTGTCTGTCCTTCGGTCGAAGGAATAATTTTCGATACTGAAATAGTCATAATTTTCTCCTTTTAGTCGTTTGCTATATCCCAAATAAGTTTCCTGACATCGCCTCTGTCACGAAGTTTTTGTATCAAATGCCGTTCAATCAAGTCGGCTGAAACTCTTAAAGTTAAAGTGTCGTGCTGAACGGATCTTTGATAATCGCTTTGGCTGTTTATCGTTCTCAACCGGTCTTCCTCGCGCACATTCGCCGTTTCGCCAAAACTCGAATAATACGCGCCGCCGTTGCGCGAGCCGCCGCTTGAATTGCTCGAATTTTGACCGCCGGAACTTCCGCCGGAAATGCCGTTGACGCTCTGCGCTGTCGCTTGTTTCGAGCCGGTCTGCTTGAAGGAATCCCCCGCGATCCCTCTGGCTAGGGCGGCAGTTATACCGGCAATCGAGGCGAACAAAACGGCTGCGCCGAAATGGGCGGCGGCTTCTTCCGGCGCGAAGAACAAAGAAGCCAAACCTTTGGCAGTTTCAAAAATGGCGAGAACTGCGGCTTGCGATGCTATTGACGCGAGAACTTGCGCGGTTAATTTACGAAGACTTTGACCGGAAGAATTTTCGAGCAAGATGTAGGATTGAATCATATTTCCAATCCCTGAAAGCATATTGTTAATCGCACCGCCCGCCACCTGATTTAACGACGTGAAGGATTGCCCGATTCGGGCATTCAGGAAATTCCCCGGCAAAACGCCGCCATCGTTGATATTCGGTTCGACGACTTCCGATACAACGCCGATCAAGCCGGAACTCCGTTAGCGAAAGACAAAAAATCGCCGCCGGAGCCGCGCGTCGGCTCGCCGCCCGTTAACGAAGATATGTATAAAGCCGTTACGCAAATGGTTCATACGGCGCGTTATTCGGGAAAAGGCAGCGGAACGCTCAAGCATTACAACGACGGCAGATGGGTTTTGACTGGAATCAATTTCGATTTTATAACAGTAAACTCCAATACGGAAATTGAGTAGAAATCGTTGCGGACCCGACCATCATTACAGCCAGGTAAGGACATAGCGGCGGGCGGATAAAATACTTGCAAATTTCTCCGAAAGTGTTAGTATGCTTTCACCCAAAAGCAAACCCAAAATCTGTCTAGCCTGAACAGCAAACAAATTGTTAGCTTCGGTTTCGACGGTCGTTAGTTGATTTGTTCCGAATCCGAAAACAATTCTGCTCTGCCGGGCTTTTTCTGGAGGAAAGTCAATGAAGAAGTGTCCGATTTGTAATCGCATCTACGACGATTCGCAAGCCTTTTGTTTAGACGACGGCTCGCCTCTTGTAACACAAACCACGGCGAATTCTACTCAAACGGAAATTTTGCCGCGCCGCGAAAATGAGCGGAAAAATAAATTGCCGATTATTTTTGCCGGATTGCTGTTACTCGTCGGCGCGTTAAGTGTCGCGTGGCTCTTGTTCGGTTCAAACAAAAACGAAACCACTCAAACCAATCGGCAAGCGACGGTCAGTGTCCAAACAATAACGCCGACGCAGACACCGAAATTAACGCCGACTGAAACGTCAATGCCGCTTCCGAGTTTAACGCCGTCGCCGACCGTCTCGCCCGAAGCAAATTCAAATATTTCGACAACTTCCGCAATGACAATCGAAACAATCGCTAATTCCAAACCGGCGGACGAAAGCAATCAGGCAAAACCGATGCCGACGATTATGAAACCCGAAGATCACTCGGTTTTGTTCGCTCTGCACGAATGCCGCAAATCGGGCAGTTCGATCACCTGTTTATTTTCGCTGACGAACAAAGGGCAAGACCGGCGTTTTCAACTTTCCCGCTACGACAGCAAATTGTTTGACGAACTAGGCAACGGCTACAAAGGCGCGGAGGCGCAGGTCGCCAATCAAACAGGCGGCACGCCGGAAATCAATTTTATCGGCGGCGTAACGACGCGGGCGCAGTTGACGTTTGAAAACATTGAGCCGAACGCGGCGAAAATTACGCTTTTAGACATCGGCTTTCTTGTCGGCAAAGATTACAATCTCTCGGTTAAATTCCGCAATGCGCCGTTAATCGATTCCAGATAAATTTTAACTTTAGAAACAGGAGAAAAATTTATGTCAATCTTTGAAGATATAAACGCCAAAATAAACGACGCGGCGCAAGCCTCCGTCACTGCTTCCGTCGAAACGAAAATGTCGTTCAGCGACAATCAAACGGTTAGACGTTATCAGGACACATATACCGTTGCACGAACCGCGAACGCTTTCGGCAGTTTTACAAAAATCATCGGACTCGTCGGCGCGGGAATAACGGCGTGATCGGTTTAATGATGATGCTGTTCACGGCAACCTACGCCGGCGCGGGATTCGTGGTGCTTTCGTTCACGCTAATTCTCGGCGCAATCGTCGGCGCGATTTTCTACATTTTGGGAATCACGTTCTCGGCTCAAAGACAAATCCTGATGGCAACGCTCGATACGGCGGTTAACGGCTCGCCGTTTATGACTCAAGAGCAGAAAGCGCAAGCGATGAATCTCACGACATAAGTTTGCGAGGAGAAATTTTATGAAAATCAAAAAACTCTTGATAATGTTTGCAGTTACAGCGGCATTTTTATTGACTTCGTGCAATTCAGCGATAAATCCGCTAAAACGAAATGAAACCCCGCAACTCTTTCCGATTAGTCAAAATGGCAATACGGGTTATATCAACAGAAAAGGTGAGATTGTGATTCAGCCGCAGTTTAAGGAAGGTTCTAATTTCTTCTCCGAAGGTTTAGCGGCTGCGAAGAATAGAAACGAAAATAATCCTCACGCATCAGTCATCACGACAAGCAAAAGTAATTAATCAAACTTAAAATTTTATCTCTGCGGCTTTGAATCGTAATTCAAATCCAAATTGAAAGGATATTATATGAAAAACCGGCATTCCGCAGTTTTAATAGCAATTCTATGCTTTTACTTTTTCGCTTCAGCAAAAGCGCAGTCACAAGTCTTCAGGAATTCAGATATAGAATCTTCTGTTTCCGCGCTCGGGAACAGTAAATGGAAAATTCGGCTTAGTCCTAGGGACAGATGGTTCGACACAAATATAAATGTCGCAAAAGGCGCAACAATAAATATATCCGCCACAGGTTATGTTAATTGGGGAACGCCGCCCGGCGATGAAAACACGCCGTTCAGAGTCGGTCCGAACGGCACTCGCCCTCCGTATGAAAATAACAAGCATCGCTTTCCGATGCCGGACGCGGGATGCGGTTCTCTGATAATGCGAGTGGGAGATTCAACATATTCAGTTGGCGAAGGCGGTTCTATAAGGATTGACGAATCTGGAACGATTCAACTGATGATCAATGATGATTTCTTATCGGACAATAGCGGCAACTTTTCTGTTGACATAGAAATTCCTCAAAGCAGTAATGAGAATAAATCAAATCACCTTGTATTTTCTTCTCAAAAAGACGGCAATCAGGAAATTTATCAACTAGATTTGGTATCAGGACAAACTATCAATCTAAGCCAGAGCGGAGATGATGACGGGTATCCAAGATGTTCGCCTGACGGACGGAAAATCGCTTTTGCCACGAATCGAGACGGCTATTGGGAAATTTATTTGATGAATGCCGACGGAAGCGGGCAGCAAAATTTAACCAAAAATCGCGGCGGCAACGGTTATATGGATTGGTCGCCGGACGGACAAACATTAGTGTTTGCTTCGACAAGAAACAATCAAAAGAATAATGAAATTTATACTATCCGCGCTGACGGCACAGGTTTGAGAAGACTAACAAATCATTTTGGCGAAGATGTTCATCCGGCGTGGTCTCTCGACGGAAAGAAAATTGCTTTTGCCTCCGAAAGAGACGGCAACAGACAAATTTATGTGATGAACGCCGACGGAACAAATCTTGTCAGGTTAATGAGCAGTCGCGGTTACGATGATTATCCGGCTTGGTCGCCGGACGGCTCGCAAATCGCTTTTTCTTCCGACCGAGACAGCAAATCCTCTGATCGTCTCGACATTTATACGGCAAACGCCGACGGCTCAAATATCAAACGCATAACTTCGCATCCGGCAGACGACTGCCATCCGGCGTGGTCGCCGGACGGAAGTTTGCTTGCCTTTGCTTCAAACCGAGACGGCGACCGCGACATTTACACAGTTCGGGCTGATGGAGCTGGAATCAAAAAAGTTTTTTCATCTGAAGGAGATGACGAACACCCGCATTGGTGCAGTAATTATGAACTTCTAAATACGACTTCAAATCTGTTTGCGATTGAAGACGGCGGTAAATACGGCTATATCGACAGCACGGGAAAAGTTGTTATCAGTCTGCAATTTGATGAGGCTCTTCCGTTTAAAAATGACTTAGCGTGGGTAAAGATTGGTAAAAAGACAAGTTTTATTGACAAGACAGGAAGAATCGTTATTGATCCTCCCTATGATTTTGCATGGGTATTTAGCGAGGGATTAGCAATGGTCGGAAACTTTAATAATGCTGTCGGCAAAATTAAGTGTGGTTTTATAGATTTAACTGGCAAATTAGTAATACCGTTACAATTTGATTCCTCTGCTACTGATGACGGCATAAGTGTTTTCAAAGAAGGATTGGCGTGGGTAAAAATCGGTGAAAAGTGGGGCTATATTGACAAAGCTGGTAAATTCGTTATTGATCCACAATTTTCGGGCGTTCAAGATTTTTCCGCGGGACTTGCCGCTGCTCAAATTGACAACAAGCAAATAGGTTACATTGATAAAACAGGAAAATTCGTTATCC
>CAXTMQ010000217.1:0-1033 GCA_964245305.1 uncultured Pyrinomonadaceae bacterium | reverse complement strand
CCACAATCCGGCATTCAGTGGCATTCTCCTTTTAAGGAAGGATTGACTCAAATAAAAGTTAAAGAAAAGTATGGATTTATTGATAGGACAGGAAAGATGGTTATCGCTCCACAATTCGATGATGCTCAATCTTTCAGCGAAGGTCTTGCGCCGGTTAAGGTTGGTAAGAAATGGGGCTATATTAACAACGTTGGAAGTTATGTGATTTATCCTCAGTTTGATTTTGCTTCAGTATTTAATGATGGATTGGCACCGGTAAACGTCGAATTCGGCATTTATGGCTACATTGATAAAAATGGAAAAATTGTAATTGATTCAAGGCAGTATAGAGATAAATCTTCAGGACTTGTTTTTGAAACCGAACCTTTCAAAAACGGCATCGCCATTTTCCCAAGCATGGGAATAGCCATTAATAAAGAAGGCAAGATTATTTGGAAGGCTCGTAACCCTCCAAACTGATATACGCGCCAATATAAATAGGTAAGCTACAGTCTTATCAAAGATACTTATGTATTTTCTCGACAATTAGCAGTAAAACTCTAAAATCGTAAAAAAGTTAGAATATGTCGATAATGATTGTCATCGTTCAGCTTTCAGAAATCGAAAACATCAACTGGCAAGGATTAGACCAACGACGGCTCGACACTTTGCTGCACGGCTTCAGTTCATTCGACCAAGTTTTGCAAAACTGTTCAGACCCGATTACGCTCGACCGACGCTTTGGCAAACCGTATCGCATTATTGACGGCAGGCATCGCATTTTTCTTGCAAGACAGAAAGGTTATCGAAGCATATTTGCCCGGTTTGTATAGCGTCTTGAATCAATATTGGCAATTTTGTTCTTACGGACTTTTGAGTTTTGTGCGTATAGTAGAAGTTCTTTTAAAATGCTAAAATGCTTTTTGTTATTTACATATTTATTGAAAGGACATTTATAAAGTTGTGATTGATTTTGAACTTTCGGAAGAACATCTGGCGTTGAAAAAAACGGTAAAGGAGTTTTGCGACGGCGAAGTTGCGCCGTATATCAAAG
>CAXTMQ010000216.1:0-8120 GCA_964245305.1 uncultured Pyrinomonadaceae bacterium | reverse complement strand
AGACGACCGATTTTTCCGCCGTTTGCTGTTTCATCGTCGTTTTCAAAATCAACATTAAACGCGACGCTTCGCCGCCCGAAGCGACACGCGCGAGCGGTTTCGGCGATTCGCCGACGTTTGCCGAAAAATAAAATTCGATCTGGTCGAAGCCCTTCGCCGAAAGTCGTTTGTCGGTTTCGTCAATCAATTCGCTGACGCTCGGCGCGTTGATTCTGACTTCAAATCTCGCTTTTTCGAGCGCGACGGCTTTCAGATTCGCTTCGACTTCCTTTTCAAATTTTCTGGCGGCTTTCGTTCGTTTGTCGTGAATCTCGACGGCGGTTTGCAGAAATTCGGCGCGTTTTTGGACGAGAATTTTTTTTAGTTCTTCTTTGCGCTCTTCAAACGATTCGATGTTTTTGAGCCGCGCTTCGGATTCTTCGAGATGCGCCAAAACGGTTTCAATCGCGCCGCCGTATTTGCGTTTCAGACGCGAGATTTCCGCCAGACGATTTTCGATTTCTTCCAATCGTTCGGGCGAAAATTCCAGACGGTTGCGAAAATCTCTGACCGACATCGCCAAATCTTCGAGAACGGCTTGCGCCGATTTTAAACCGTCGTCGTATTCTTTGAAACTCGATTCGTATTCGGCGAGTTCCGCGATTTTCCGCGCCGCGCGCTCGAGCGTGGAAACGGTTGATTCTTCGTTTTCGTAAAGTAAAAGATAGGCTTCGTCGCCGAGCGCGGAAAGTTTTTCGACGTTGTTCAAACGCCGCTTTTCTTCGTTAAGCTGGTCGTCTTCATTCAGCTGCGGATTGATTTTTTTGATTTCGTCAACCTGAAACTGCAAAACGTCGAGCAGTTGCAGCTTCTGCGCTTCGTCTTCGCGCAGATTGGCGATTTCGCGCAGAATTTTCGCAAATTCCCGATATTTCTCGGCGAGCGCGGAGCGAAGCGTTTTCAGATTCGCGTATTCGTCTAAAATCTCCAGATGATTCGCCGCCGAAAAAAGCGTCGCCTGCTCGCCCTGCCCGTGAATGTCCACAAGAAACGCGCCGATTTTTTTCAAAAAATTGCTCGTGACAAGCTGATTGTTGACGAAAATGCGGTTGCGCCCGTTTTGCGCCAACTCGCGTCGCACAATCAAATCAATTTCGTCCGCGTCGTCCAATTCGATGCCGCTTTCGTAAAATATTTCGTGCAGATTCGCGTCGGCTTTGAGGTTGAAAAGTCCTTCGATCCGCGCCGATTTCTCGCCTTCCTTAATTAAATCCGAAGAAACGCGCTCGCCGGTCAACGCGCCTAAACTGTCCACGATAATTGATTTTCCCGAACCCGTTTCGCCGGTTAAAAGGTTCAATCCGCGCGAAAATTCGATCTGCAACTCGTCAATCAGCGCGATGTTTTTAATTTTCAGAAGTGAAAGCATAAGCGAAATTCGATTATAAGAAATTTTAACCGTCGAGGCATTTTTAACGAGGGCAAATAAATCGCTTTTTCGCTTTTTCAGAAAAAATCGCAATTAATGATAGATTTTCCGCTTAATTTTCGCATTTTAGTTTGAAGGATTAAATTTCCTTTAAATATTTACAGATTGAATGGAGAAATTTTATGTTGAAAAAACTTTTATCCGCATTTCTTGTATTGCTGATTATGACGGCGGCTTCGAGCGCGAGAGTTTTCGCCAGCGCGAACGACGGCGATAAAAAAACGAACGCCGACAAGCCGGAAAAACAAATTAAGGAGAGCGAAAAAAAAGACTTGTCGTTCATTTTAAAAAACAAAAGCGAAATTTCGGATTTGAAATTTACAAAAAAAGACACGCTTGCCGAATATGAAAGAACGAAAGCGCAGGGCAGAAAATTTTCGACGACGACAAAAATTTTGATCGGCGCGGGAATCGCCGCCGCCATTGTCGCGGTTGTCGTTCTCGTTGCTAAAAAAGGTGCTAGAGACGCAAGTCCTTTTTAATTCGCCGCGATTTATCGCGCGATCAATTTGCGTAATTATTTGAGCGAAAGTTTGCCTTTCGTCCATTTGCTGTTTGAAAAAATCGCGTCGGGCGGCGCGGTTTTATCGAAATCCTTCGCCGTCCAATCAATCGTGCGCGATTTTTTGTAAAACCAAAGCTCGCCGCCCGCGCCGTTGCGAATCGAGCCGGTTTTTTGCACGACGTAAAAATCTCGCGCGTCGAATTCTTCCAAGCCCGCGTAGATTGATAAATCGCCGATGTCGCGGATGTAGCTCGGCGCGATGTCATTAGCGCGGCGACGGTCGGAATTTAGGGCGATGTCTGCAATAAACGGCTCGACGCTCTGCGCGAAATCAACGACGTTCGCGCGGCGGAAAATGAAATTGTAAATATTGCCCGAATCGTTGCGCGGCAGCGCGTCGTAAATTTTTCCGTCGGCTTTTTGTTCGCTGTTGTCGGCGAGCGACTTTAAAGCGGTCAAGTAAGCGACGAAATTCATTTTGACCAAAAACCATTCGTCCTTGCCGTGCAGCGCGCCGGTTTCGACTAAAATCACGGGCGTTCCCCATTCGGAAATTCGGTCGCCGAACGCGCGCGGATTATATTCGTCGTCGTAACGCGCGATATGTCCGGGGATAAAATTATTCAGCGCGCCGATTATCAAAGCGCAAATTCGGCGATTGCGCTCGCTGCCGTCGTTGAATTTGCCCGCCGGATCGCCCGTCACGACGAGCAGGGAAATCGCCGCTTGTTTGAACGTGTTTCCGGCGGTCGTTAAAGATTGCTGGTTGTGCAAATTGAAACCGATGTCGGGCTGCCATTCGTCGCGCAGTCGTTTCAAAAGCCTTCCTTCGGGAGTTTGCAGGTCAACGGCATCGCGGTTGATGTCTATAAATTGCAGATTGCGCCGCTGGTAAAGCTCCGCGCCGTCGGGGTTGAGCATCGGCACGACGCGAATCGTGACGGTTTTTTCCAAATCTTTCACCCAACTTTTCGCCGCGTTTTTCTGCAAATAAACGAGCATATCGAGAACGGCGGGCGTGGCGGTCGGTTCGTCGCCGTGCATCTGCGACCACATAAAAACTTTCGTTTCGCCTTTGCCCCATTCGATTTGATAAATCTCGCGCATCGCGTAACTGCGCCCGACTTCCGCGATTTTTAGATTTAATTTTCTTAATTCTTCGAGCTGACTTTTCAAATCGGCGGGACGCATATTCGACGGCAAAATTCTTGAAAAATGCTGCTTGTCCCAATCGGCGGCGAAATCTTTGGCGGTTTGCGCGGCGACGTTAAAGACAAATGCGAAAACAAAAACTAAAGCGGCGAATTGGGGGACGAAAAAAGAAATCATACTGATAATTTTAGAAAAATAATCGAAGCCGATAAAGCGCGAGATTTGGAAAAATCTTTCGGTTGCGCGTTTATTTCGGTTAGCGCAATCTCACATTTCTTCTCTTGGCTTCGGAGGCGAAATATCTTCCGAAGCCTTTTTCCTTGGCAAATTGAGACGACTTTGCACAAAAAACGACAAATCCGACATTGGGTTTTAAGCTATTCACTATCAACTATCCGCTGTTAAAAAGGTAATTTGCTACTTTTACAATTGATAGCTGACAGTTTTTGATTTCGGTTAAATCCGATTGTTGTGCGAAGCCGTAGAACGCGCGATTTATTTTAAAATTTCCAGATAAAGTTTCTCGGTTTCGTCAATCATTTTTTCCAGACTGAAATTTTCGGCGGCTCTCTTTTGCGAGTTCACGCCGAACGCGGCGCGGAGATTTTCGTCTTCGAGAAATTCGGAAACGGCGGCGGCGATTTCGATCGGTTCTTTGACGGCGGCGAGTTTTCCCGAGTTTTCGTCGAGCAATTCTTTCGCGCCTTCGGTTGCCGTAGCGACAATCGCACAGCCTGCGTTCATCGCTTCGAGCATCGCCAGACCGAAACTTTCCGAATGCGAAGCCGACACGAAAACATCGAGCGCGGCGAGCAGCGGCGCGGTTTCTTCCACCCAATCGAGCCACAAAAACCGCTCTTCGAGTCGAAAGATTTTTACCAATCTTTTCAATTCGCGGCGGAAATCTTTTTTCAGCGAATTATCTTTACCGACGACAATAAATCGCGCGTTCGGAAATTTCTGCGCGATAAGATTTGCCGCCAGAACGAAATCCCTCTGACCTTTCAACAAAACGAGTTCACCGACGATGCCGATTAAAAAATCGTCGAACGGAACATCGTTTTCAAATCGAAACGCCTCGCGCATTTTTTGGCGCGAATCGCTCGATTGATTGACGCTGATGCCGTTTTTAATCAACCTGATTTTTTCTTTCGGAAAAGTTTTTTGCAGGTTCGCTTCGACCGCTTCGGAGACGGCAATCGCTCTGTCCAAATTCGTGAGCGTGAAGCGATGAAACGGTTTTAAGCCGAAAAGAACGTGGCGCGTCAGCACGAATTTCGTGTTTTTCGTGATGCGGCTGGCAAGGCTCGCCGGAACGTAATCGCGGGCGACGTGCGCGTGAATAATTTCAATATTATTTTCGCGGACGAATTCGGCGATGCGCGTCGCGCTCAAAACGCCGAACGAATTTCGCAGAGAAACATACAGAAAATTTTCCGGCGGCAGAAAATCGAGCCGCACCCGCCATTCGTTCGTCGGACGGATAGCGACAAAAACCTCGTGTCCGCGTGTCTGCAAGCCGCGACATAGATTAACGAAATGCCGCTCGCCGCCGCCAAAGCTCCTTGCCGATGAAATCTGCAAAATACGCACGAATAAAATGGTAAATCCTAAACGGCAAATTGTCGAAAACAAAAAAGACGCGCTTCCCGAAAAGGGAAACGCGCCGTGAAGGTTTTTCAAAAACTCGTTTTTGAAAAACTAAAATTGAAATCGTGCCGAGAATTGAATCTGCCGTTCACGATACAAAGTGCTGTCCGTTCCGGTTACTACTCCGAATTGCGGAATGCCGTTGATGACGTTTTGACTCAAGGTTGTCGTTGTTGAGGTTACGTTTGAGCCGGAATAAAGCTGCGTAGTAACCGAAAAAATGTGCGTTCGGTTAAAGGCGTTAAATACTTCACCCAAAAGTTCGAGATTAAATCGTTCGGTAAATCTGAAGCGTTTGGAAAGACGAACGTCCAAATTCGACAATCTCGGCAGCCGGAAAGCGTTGCGCTCGAGAAACGGTAGGCGGAAGTCACCGTTCGTTCCGTTCAATCCGTTGCCTACGCCGCCGAATGTCGCGTTATACGGCTGACCCGAATAAAGCGCGTAAACCGGCGCGATTGAATATCCGTTAAGCAAATACTTATAAAACGTATTGCCGCCCTTGTAGAAATTCGGAGCGTAAACGCCGCTGAAAACGAATTTGTGCCGCACGTCATAGCGGCTCGTTCCTTCATCGAAACTGCTGTCAAAAACATTAACCGGCGTGTTCGTGGCGGTAAATGTCGTTGATGCTTGTCCGGTGTCGGTCGCTTTGGACAAGGTATAGCTGGTCTGAAACTGCAAACTGTTGGTAAAACGGCGATTCGCCTGAAAGACCAAAGCATTGTAGTGCGATTTGACCGAGCTCCTGATTTCGGTAATCGCCTGAGTTCCGAAAGAACGTGAATAGACCGGCGATGTAAAATTCTGACCAGCGTATGGTCCGTTAGCAATCGTAACTGCTCTGATGCTCGACGGAATCGGGTTAAAGTTACGGTCGAAAAACGTCGGCAAATTAATTCCGGTGCTGCCGAGATATGAAACGGAAACGACCGTGTTTTTGGTAATCTGACGTTCAAAAACCGCATCATATTGACTGATTAGCGGGGCTTGAAATTTATCCTGGAAAAACTGAATAGCACCTGTCGGCGTTGTCGCATTCGCATTGATCGCGCCGCCGGGAACGTTTGGAAAAATCGGGGCGGCTGGATTTTGCGCTCCGGTTGCGGCTATCGTTGAAGCAATACTGATTTGGGCTTGTCCGCCCGGATTTCCCGTATTGATCAAAGCATTGTAAATCGTCGAATTGATAATGCGCCCGTAATAAATTCCGTAGCCGCCGCGAATGCTCGTCGTGCCGTCGCCGAAAAGATCATAGGCAAAACCGATGCGCGGACCGAAGTTGTTTTTGTCGTCCGGCAGTTGCGAAGTCGCCTGCGCGAAGGTGAAATTCGTGTTCGGAATCAAAACGTCTTTGTAAAGCGTGTTGTTTGCCAAAGTCGGTTCGGGCAGTTTTTCATACTCGTAACGCAGACCTAAATTAATCGTCAAACGCGATGTCGCGCGAAAATCGTCCTGTAGGAAAAAGTTATAATCGTAGGTGTTGAATTTAAGACCGCGCGTGCCGACACCGACCGAAAAATTGCCGTTGTAGCAACGACCGGCAAAACGGGTTGGGTTCGGATTAGCCTGAGTTGGCGGCGGCTGCGAAGCGCACGGCGTGTTTGCCGGCAATGGCGATAAGTAATTCGTATAATCAATGATAAAGTCGGTCAAGTTATTAGCATAGGCAAATGAGCCGGCTTCAAAACGAAGGTTTTGCGTGTCGTCGTTGACACGGTTGATGTCGCCGCCGAATTTGAAAGTGTGTCGTCCGCGTGAGTAAGTAATCGTGTCGGCAAATTGAATGCGGCGTTCGTCCGGATAAGAGGGACGTTCCAAAAACGTCGGCGTTCCAAACGCCAAACCATTGCTGCCTAAATCTACGTTCGGTGCACGCGGTCCAAATGAGGTATTAGCGGTAATCGGCTCGCCCGGAAGCGGCGTTTGGCTCGCCTGATATTCAAAGTCGCGTCCGTATTGAAAACGCGCTTCGTTCAAAATAGTCGCTGAAAGGGTTGACTGAAGGCGCAAATTTAACGAATCGGTTTTCACGCCGTCGTCGCCGAAACTGCGTCGTCCCAAAGTATTGACCGCTTGAGTCTGAACGCCCGCCGGAGAAAACCAACGCAAACGATTATAGCTTGCGCTGAATAAATTTTTACCGTTGATTTGCCAGTCAATTTTCGGCAGATACAACTTCTGATCGCCTTGACGTGGAGTTTCACCGGTCAGCGAATTAATGAAGGCAATCGCACTGTCAACTTGAGCATTGGTTAACGCCGCGCCGCGTAACGTAACCGGATTTGTTAAGTTCGTTCGCTGTGCGGCTGATAAACTCAGAAAACTCGCGCTGGCAAAAGTGCTGAGACCGGGAAAATTGCGTTTTTGCTGGTCGTAGCTGAAAAAGAAAAACAATCGGTCTTTGATAATCGGACCGCCAATCGCGCCGCCGAATTGTTGGCGTAAATCTATGGGTTTTGCTGCAACTCTTTGCGGAACGCCATTAACAATGGCGGATCGAAAGGCAAGCGGATTGCGTGCGCCGTTGCGGTTGTTGCGGTTATAGTAAAACAATTCGCCGTGAAAACCGTTTGTTCCCGATTTGGTAACGGTGTTGATTACACCGCCCGCCGAACGTCCGAATTCAGCGGAATAATTTGAAGTGTTGACCTGAAACTCACGAATCGCCGATTGGCTGATCGAATAATTGATGCGTGTGCGACCGCGCTCTTCCGAGAAAAACGCTTGATTGTTGTCGCCGCCGTCAATCGTGCTGTTATTTAAGAGACCGGAAATGCCGCGAAACGAAATCAAGCCGAAAGTTCCGTCGGGAACGGTCGCCGGCGTTAAAACTACAAAGTTCGAGGCGCGTCGTCCGTTGATCGGGAGTTCGTTAATCGAAGTTTGGTTAATATTCGTCGCGCTCGAATTATCGTTAGTATTAATGACCGGAGCTTCGGCGGTAACTTCGACCGTCGCGCTTTGACCGGAAACTGCTAATGCCGCGTCAATCGAAGTCGTTTGTCCGACTTCGACGATCACGCCTTGCGCCGTATAATCGCCGAAACCCGATTGGCTGACGACGACTTTATAAGTTCCGGGCTGTAAATTGTTGATGACGAACGTGCCGTTGCCGTCGGAAGTAACCGTCGAAGATTGGTTTGTAGCGACGTTGGTCGCCGTGACGTTCGCATTTGGAACGATTGACTTTTGCGGGTCAACGACCGTTCCGCGAATGCCGCCCGTTACGGTTGATTGGGCGAAAATTTGCCCGATGAATAATAAGCAAAAAATTGCCGTTGTTATAAAATTGATTGAAATTCTTTTAGTCATTTGATTGTTTGACCTCTATTGTTTTATTTG
>CAXTMQ010000215.1:0-8144 GCA_964245305.1 uncultured Pyrinomonadaceae bacterium | reverse complement strand
CTCTTTACTCTGCCCGTTGTCTTTTTATTCGGAATGTCCGCGTCGTAATATTTGATGTCGCGGTAATTAAATCCTTCTGAGATCGTTGAAGAGCCATCATATTCCTGATAATTGATGAATTTTCGTTCAATCCAATTACCCTCCGCATCGAACTTGTAATCGCTATACTCGGTTCGGTCAGTCATATCAACTACATCTTTGGCGTTTGAGCGTTTCATAATGTTTTCCTTCTGATTTCCGTTCGTATCATACGAATAGAAATGAGACCACTTATTGCCGTAAGAATTATAAATTTCCTTTTCGAGCAGTTCGGCTGAGTCATAACTAAATACGGTGATGGAATCCATCTGACCATCGGAGAAAAATATACGCCGCAATTTACGATTTCCGCGGTCGTCGAATCTCGTTAAAAAACGCTCGTCAGGCTTGATAGTTTTAACCGGATTCTCCATATCCTCGGCATTTCCGATTGCTTTCGTTCGCATTCCATGCATCGGCTTTTGTTTATCAACCACAACTTCTTTCATAGACAAAAACCGTCAACGAATTGATAAACATATTTTATGCCTTGTTCGGGATCAAGTTTCTCGGAGATATTTCCGTCAAGACCGTAAGATTCGATATAGTAATATCGCTTCGGCGACTTTATCGGCTTGTCTTTCGTGCCGAGGTAGATTGACGAACTTTGAACGAACTTAACATTTCCTTTTAGCCTCGCAAACTCAAGATCGGTTTGTTTCTCTGCGAAAAAAACGTAATGGTCAAAAAAGTTATTGCAAAAGTAATAAAGAGTATTTTTCTCATCTATGATTTTACCTATCAAAATATAAATTGAAATTATATTATCATTTTCTTTAGGGAACTCAGTTTCTTTTACAAAATCCGTGTCGAAATTACGAATAGTTTTAAGAATCAATATACCCGTCTCGATCATCGCGCTGTTCTTCGCGTATTCTGCCGTCAGCTAAATCGAACCATCTTTGATAGCCGTGTTTTGCCAAGCCCCACGCGATTGCGCCGGCGTGTTTGATGATGTGTTCTTTGATGAGACTGCGATTGACCAGATTGTTTCGGCTCAGCAAAAACACGGCATCTTCCTGATCTTTGAAGCGTCCGGCGATGAATTTCAGAATAACCAGCCATTCGGGCGTGAGAATCGAAACATCGTTGATTTTAACGGCTTCCGCTACAGCCTGCGCGAACAATTTCTTAAATTCATCCTTGCGAATTATCCAGTCAACGGCGACTTCTTTTTTGTTGGTTTTAATAAGATAGCGTTCGCCGCCTTGCCGGAGTTCGCCGACTTTTTTGAGCGGTAAAAGTTTGTCGGCGATAATATCAATATCTTTCGTTGTGCGGTCGCTGCCATACAAAGCCATCGCCAAACCGCCGACCAAAGCCCATTCAACGCCGCTTTCTTCGGCAATTCCGGCGACGATTTCAATCGCTTCAGCAGCGGATTCTTCATCTAATAATTCAAGGTTTAACGTCATAAATTATTTCATCATTGGAATTTTCACATTATTCTTTTCGGCAAATTTAATCGCTTTCTCAGAATTCACTTCATCGTAATGAACAGTTTTATGAATCAATATAACCTTCTTTAAGCGGGGGTTTTCCGCCATCGGCTAATTCATACCAACGCTCTAATCCTGATCTGAACGCCGCCCAGGTTTCGTTGCCGCCGATTTCGAGAATCATTTGTTTGACTTTATCGCGGTCAACTAAATCTTTTTTTCGCAAAAGAAAAACTCCGTCTTCCTGATCTTTGAAGCGTCCGGCGATGAACTTCAAAATAACCAGCCATTCGGGCGTGAGAATCGGAGTGTCGGCGATCAGCACGGCATCCTGCAAGGCTCGCCGGTAAAAATTTTCGGCTTCGTCATTTCTCGTGATCCAGTCAACGGCAACATTTCGTTTAGTCGTTTTCACCGTATAACGCTCGCCGCCCTGAACCAAACTTCCTTCACTTTTGAGCGGCAACTTTTTTGAAGCGATGAAATCGACATCTTTTGTCAGCCTGTCACTGCCGTACAGAATTACCGCCAAACCGCCAGCCAAAGCCCAATCAATATTATTCTCCTCAGCAATTTTCGCTACCGTTTCGATAGTTTCCATCGCTGATTCATCATCAAGCAAATCAAAATTAAGTTTAGTCATACATTATTTTCTCATCGGGATTTTTACATCATTTTTTCCGGCAAATTCAATCGCTTCTTTGTAACCCGCGTCAGCGTGGCGGACAACGCCCATTCCGGGATCGGTTGTGAGAACTCTTTCGATTCTTTTGGCGGCTTCGGGTGTGCCGTCGGCGACGATGACTTGTCCGGCGTGGAGTGAATAACCGATGCCGACTCCGCCGCCTTGGTGGAGTGAAACCCACGTTGCGCCGCCGACGCAGTTAATCATCGCGTTGAGATAAACCCAATCGGCGATGGCATCCGAGCCGTCTTTCATCGCTTCGGTTTCGCGGTTGGGCGAGGCGACGCTGCCGCAGTCGAGATGATCGCGTCCGATGACGATTGGTGCTTTTAATTCGCCGCTGGCGACCATTTCGTTTAATTTCAGTCCGGCTTTGGCGCGTTCGCCGTAGCCGAGCCAGCAGATGCGGGCGGGCAAGCCTTGAAACTCGACTTCTTTTTGCGCCATCGTCAGCCATTTTATTAAATGGTCGTTTTCGGGAAAAAGATTCATCATCGCTTCGTCGGTTTTGTAGATGTCTTCTTTGTCGCCGCTCAATGCAACCCAGCGGAACGGACCTTTGCCTTCGCAGAAAAGCGGGCGAATGTAGGCGGGAACAAAACCCGGATAATCGAAGGCGTTTGCCACGCCGTTGTCTTTGGCGCGTTGGCGCAGGTTGTTGCCGTAATCGAAAACGACCGCGCCGCGTCGTTGAAATTCGAGCATTGCTTCGACGTGACGCGCCATCGAGTTCATCGCGCGTTTTTCGTATTCGGTTTGATTCGATTTCCTGAGTTCGTTTGCTTCTTCGATTGAAAAACCTTGCGGAATATATCCGAATAAAACATCGTGCGCGGAAGTTTGGTCTGTAACGACATCGGGCAAAATTCCTTTTTCTAAAATCTGCCAATGAACGTCAGCCGCATTTCCCAAAAGCGCGATTGATTTGGCTTCGCGTTTGTCAGTGAATTCTTTGACCATCGCCAACGCTTCGTCCAAACTGTCCGTCGCCAAATCAATTTGTTTCAATTGCAAACGCCGTTCGATACGCCATTTATCAACTTCAACCAAAAGACCGACTCCGCCGTTAAAAGTTATCGCCTGCGCCTGCGCGCCGCCCATTTCACCCAAGCCCGCCGTCAAAACGAATTTGCCTTTTAAATTGCCCCAATTATTTTGTCTGGCAAGCGAACCAAAAGTTTCGTAAGTTCCCTGCAAAATTCCCTGCGTGCCGATATAAATCCAGCTTCCGGCGGTCATCTGTCCATACATCATCAGTCCTTCGCGCTCGTATCTGTCGAATTGTTCCTGCGTCGCCCAATGCGGCACGATATTCGTGTTCGCAATCAAAACTTTCGGCGCGTCGGCGTACGTTTTGAAAACGGCGACGGGTTTGCCCGATTGAACGAGCAGAGTTTCGTCGGCTTCGAGATTTTTCAAACTTTCCAAAATCGCGTCGAAAGATTCCCAATTTCTGGCGGCTTTTCCGCGTCCGCCGTAGACGATTAAATTGTCGGGATCAAATGCGACATCCGCGTCCAAGTTGTTTTGAATCATTCGATACGCGGCTTCGATCAGCCAGTTTTTGCAAGTCAGATTCGTTCCTGTCGGAGCTTTAATTGTTCGTTTCATATTGGTTTTATGTTAAAGTTTTTCAATATCATAGCGTCAAATCTCGCTTCGTGAAAAATTTATGCGCCTGATAATTTTTATTTGTTTGCTTGTTACCGTTCTGACAACCGGCGTTTCGTCTCAAAAACGTCAAAAGAAAATTCTTGGAAAACAGCCTGAAACGCCGTATCAAAATTTGCCTGCCGACGTCACCCCGCCGCCGGCAAAGGAAATTACGGGCGAAGCGATCAGCGGAAAAATATTTCGATATGAAAATTTTCCGACGAAGATTTCCCTTTCGCGCAACGTTGACGTTTGGCTGCCGCCGGATTACGACAAAAATGCGAACGCACGCTATCCGGTTTTGTATATGCACGACGGGCAGAATATTTTTAATCCGGCGGATTCGCAAAGCGGCGTTGAATGGCGCGTTGACGAGACTTTGACCGGGTTGATAAAAGAAAAAAAAGCGCGTCCGGCGATCATCGTCGGTATTTGGCATACGCCTTATCGCTTCCCCGAATACGCGCCGCAAAAGGCTCTCGAATTAAACATTCGCAAAGACATCAAAAATTCGCCTCTGATCACGCAAAAGGAAGGCGAATCGGACAAATACTTGCGTTTTATCGTCAGCGAATTGAAACCGTTCATTGACAAAAATTACCGCACTAAAACCGACTTGAAAAACACTTTTATAATGGGTTCGAGTCAAGGAGGTTTAATGTCCGTTTACGCGATTTCCGAATATCCGAACGTCTTCGGCGGCGCGGCGTGCCTTTCGACTCAGTTTCCGCTCGGCGACGGAATTATCGTCGAATATATGAAAAAATTTCTGCCCGCGCCGAAAAATCACCGCATTTATTTCGATTACGGAACCGAATCGCTCGACGCGGCTTACGAACCTTTTCAAATGAAAGCCGACGCGGTGTTGGAGGCGAAAGGTTACAAATTGAATAAAAATTGGGTAACGAAAAAATTCGCCGGCGCGGATCACACGGAAAAATCGTGGAGCGAAAGAATTGATGTGCCGCTCGTTTTTCTGCTCGGCAAATAATTTGATTTTTTGAAAACTTTCGCTTCGCCGAAAATCTATGAACGAAACTGACGAGAAGATAAATCAACTGCAAGCGCGGCTCGATAAAATGGTCGAGTATCAAAATTATTTTTACCGCGAAATCAATCAAATCCGCAATGAAATAAATCTTCTCAAATCGGGCAAAGCAGCCGCGCCAATCAATCGGAACGAAGCGAAAATTCCAAATAAACCGCCGGTTCGCAATCCCGACCGACTGCCTCGAGATTTTCCGCAAGCGCAGTCAGCACAAAATACGAACCGAACCCCCAATCAAACCGCGCCGCCGAATTTCGCGCCGTCCGCCGCGCCGCCGCAATTGGCTCGGAAATCTAATCTCGAAGAGTTTGTCGGCAAAAATCTCATCAGTTTAATCGGCATCGTCATCACGATTTTGGGTGTCGGCATCGGCGCGAAATATGCGATTGACCGCGATTTGATCAGCCCTTTGATGCGAATCGTTCTCGGCTACGTTTTCGCCGCCGGACTGCTCGCCGTCGCTCTTAAATTAAAAAATAAATACTTGAATTTCAGCGCGGTTTTGCTGAGCGGCGCGTTGGCGATTGTATATTTTCTGACGTTTTTCGCCTACAGCTTTTACGATTTGCTGCCGCAGAAAGTCGCGTTTTTGATAATGCTTTTGACGACGGCTTTCGGAGTCGTCGCGGCGATCAATTACAGCCGCCAGGTCGTCGCGCACATCGGCTTGGTCGGCGCGTATGCCGTGCCGTTTCTTTTGAGCAACAACACGGGCAGAGCCGATGTTTTGTTCGGTTATATGACGATTATCAACTTCGGAATTTTGGTGATTTCGGTCAAAAAATTCTGGAAAGGTTTATATTATTCGTCGTTCATTTTCACGTGGCTGATTTACGCGGCTTGGTTTTTCGGCGCGTATCGTCCCGACGAACATTTCGCCGTCGCGCTCGGTTTCGCGTTCGTATTTTTCATCACGTTTTACCTGACTTTTCTTTCCTACAAATTGATTGCGAAAGAAGAATTCAACGCCGAAATCGTCATTTTGGTTTTGCTGAATTCGTTTATTTTTTACGGCTTCGGCTACGCGATCATTAACAGCCGCGAAACGCTCGATGCTTATCTCGGCTTGTTCACGCTTTTCAACGCGCTGATTAATTTCGCGTTCGCCGCCGTTATTTACAAATACAAATTGGGCGACGAAAAAAATTTGTATCTCGCCGTCGCGCTGGCGATAACTTTCGTCACCATCGCCGTTCCCGTTCAGTTTCGCGGCAACTGGATAACGCTTTTGTGGACGGCGGAAACGGTGATTTTGTTTTGGCTCGGTCGCTCGAAAAAACTCGCGCTGTATGAAAATCTTTCTTACGCTTTGATGATTTTGGCGGGTTTTAGCCTTTTGATCGAATGGCAGCTCGCGCTTCTGAGCGACGCGATTTTAACGCCGATTTTCAATCAAAATTTTCTGACTTCGATTTTGTTCACAATCGGTTTCGCCGCCGTCGCTTTTATCAACCGGCAGATGCCCGCCGGAGAAAATCGAAAACCAATCGCCGCGTTTCTCGACGCGGCGATACCGGCGATTTTTCTGTTCGCTTTATACAACACTTTTCGCATCGAAATCGGCAATTATTTTCACGGGCGAATCATAGCGACGCGCGTTCAAGCAGTTTCTCCGGTTGATTCGGAAACGACTTATTTTCAAAAAGACAACGATTTGAATTTATTCAACGTCGTCTGGCAGATAAATTACTCGATGTTTTTTCTCGCTGCGCTGTCGCTCATCAATATCAGAAAATTCAAAAGCGCGACGCTCGGATTCATTAATCTCGGCTTTTCCGCGCTGATTATTTTTATCTTTTTGACCGTCGGTTTATATGCTTTGAGCGAGCTTCGCGCCGATTATCTTTTGCAGACGCAAGCCGACGTTTTTCCGCGTTCGGCTTTCAATATTTTTATCAGATACATTTCCTTCGCGTTCGTCGCCGCGCTCGTTTCGACGATTTATCTTTATATCAAACAATTTTTTCTCACGGCAAAAATCGCGCCTAAAAATTTGCTTTTCGCTTTCGATGCAGTTTTTCATTCGACGATTTTGGTCGTTGCGAGCAGCGAATTGATAAATTGGATGAACATTTTCGGCTATAACGATTCTTACAAACTCGGCTTGAGCATTTTGTGGGGTTTTTACGCGCTTCTGCTGATCGTTCTCGGCATCGTGCAAAGAAAAAAATATCTGCGAATCGGCGCGATTGCGTTATTCGGCTTGACGCTCCTGAAATTATTTTTCTACGATATTTCCGATCTCGACACGATCTCCAAAACCGTCGTTTTCGTAATTTTGGGAATTTTGCTTTTAATCATTTCGTTTCTTTACAACAAATACAAAGCGATTATTTTTACCGATGAAGCGGAAGCCGGATAAAATTTCGCCGTTTGTTTTATGTTCGATATTTTCCAAAACACCAAACGCCCCGCCGCAAATTTGTTTTTTCGCAAAAACGACGCAAACGATCCGCGGCTCGGCGAAATCGTTTCGGCTGAAATCGCAGATTATGAAAACGCGGAAATTGTTATTTTAGGATTTCCGCAAGACGAAGGCGTTACGAGAAACAAAGGCAGAATCGGCGCGGCTGTCGCGCCCGACGCGATCAGAGCGCAATTTTACAAATTGACGATTTTTCAAATTGCGGCGCGAATTTTCGATTTAGGCGATACGTTTATTCACAATTCTTTGGAAGAAACTCACGATCTTCACACGAAAATCGTCGAACAAATTTTGCGCGACGACAAACACATAATCGTTCTCGGCGGCGGCAACGACGTTTCCTACGCCGACGCTCGCGCCGTTTCAAAAGTTTTCGGCGCGGAAAATTTTACGGCGTTAAATATTGACGCGCATTTCGACGTTCGCGCCGACGAGCCGCGCAACAGCGGAACGCCTTACCGACAGCTTTTGGAAGAAAATTTCGTCGCGCCCGAAAACTTTTACGAAGTTGCCTTTCAAACTTATTCGGCTTCGCCCGTTTATTTTGAATATCTGAAAAATTTGAATGTTAATTTAATAAATCTCGAAGCGTTTCAAAATTCGCCGATGCAGTTTCAATCAACTTTTAAAAAGAAAATCGCTTCATTAGATTCGGCGGCGATCTTTTGGGGATTTGACGTTGATGCGGTTGGCGCGGCGGACGCGCCCGGAACTTCCGCGCCGAGTCCAGTCGGTCTGAGCGCGGCTGAGTTCATCGCGCTCGCCGCGTTTGCCGGAAAATTCCAGCAAACGAAAATTATCGAGTTTACCGAAATG
>CAXTMQ010000214.1:0-8161 GCA_964245305.1 uncultured Pyrinomonadaceae bacterium | reverse complement strand
TTTGACTTTCAGCCTGTTTCTTCTAAAATCAACGTATGCCGCGAACGGGTTTGACCGCCGAACAAATAAAAGAAAAAGCCATCGAAGCGACGCTTGTGAAAATGCGCGAGGTCGGTTTTGAAAAGGTGCGCCTGACCGACATCGCCAAAGAACTGCGGTTAAGCCACGCCGCCCTTTATACACACTTCAAGGACAAATCGGAACTATTGGATGCGGTTTCTCAAAGGTGGCTGGTTAAGTTGGACGAAACTCTGGAGGCAATCTGCCGGAAGAGAAAAGACCCGTGCGCGAAAATACACGACTGGGCATTAGCCATTCACAGAGCGAAACTCGAAAAAGTGCGCCTCGACCCTGAGCTTTACAACGCTTTCGATATGGCTTCGCAACAGCTCAAGCCCTTTGTTAAACTACATCTGAAAAATTTGCACCGGCAACTGCTCGGGTTGGTCAACGAAGCGATTGCCAAAAAACAACTGAACAATGCCGACCCGGAAGAATTGACGAAAATCATCAGTTCAGCCATAGTCGCTTTTCATCATCCGAGACTGGTCGCTCTTTACATTGACGAACAGCGTGAATCTCTACTGCATCAGGTAATTGACAGCGTTCTCAAAGGACTGAATCTCAAAAAATAAATAAAGATTTCGAGCCTGTTAGAAATTTTGTGTAAATGAGCTGTAATTAAAACTGCTGTTCGGCAATTGGTTTTCAAATAAAATGGCGAATTGATTCATCGCTCTGCTCTGAGCATTTGTTGACAGGAAGGAAATCTCCTGTTGAACCTGATCTCCGCTTGACAATTCTAACTGTATCTATCAAAGTAACAGTTATGGCGACGAATACCCAATTCTCCATCGCAGTTCATTTGCTGATCGCGCTCGGCTTCGATTCGAGCGGGCAGGCGACATCGGGCGTACTGGCGGAGAGCATCAACACGAGTCCGAGTTTCGTGCGGAGAATCTTGGCGAAATTGTCGAAAGCCGGTCTCGTCAGCACGACGACCGGAAAAGCGGGCGCGTGCGTATTGGCGAAAAAGCCGGAGGAAATTTCCTTGCTGGAAATCTACCAAGCGGTTGATGCGCCGCCGACATTTGCGATTCACGATTATCCGGTTCAAAACAGTTGCCGCGTGAGCTGCAATATCGAATCGGTGATGCGGAAAGTTTTAACGAAAGCGCAGAATGCGTTTGAAGGCAGTTTGGATGTAACAAGTCTCGCGGAGGTAATCGGCGAGATTAAATGCAGCTAAATTTTTTTATAAGTAATTGTTACTTTTTCGGTAACAATTTGTAGGCAAAGAATTACTAATAATAAGAGAGGAAAAACAATGAGCGAAAAAAACGAAAGTAAAGTTTGGTTTATCACGGGAACGTCGAGCGGTTTTGGGAAAGCTCTGGCGGAAGAAGTGTTGGCGAAGGGCGACCGCGTGGTGGCGACGGCGCGCAAGCCGGAGGTGTTACAGGTTTTGATCGCAAAATATCCCGACACGGCGCGGGCGGTCAAACTCGACGTGACGAACACGGAGGACGCGAAAAATGCGATTTCCGAAGCAGTTAAAGAATTCGGGCGAATTGACGTGCTGGTCAATAATGCGGGTTACGCGCTGGTCGGCGCGATTGAGGAATCGAGCGACGCACAAATCAGGCAGCAGTTCGAGACGAATGTATTTGGCGTTTTGAACATCACGCGCGAAGCACTGCCGGTGATGCGCGAGCAGAAAAGCGGTCACGTCGTGAATATCGGTTCGGTGGTCGGAATTTCGGCGACCCCTTCGATGGGCATTTATTCGGCATCAAAATTCGCGCTTGAAGGTTTGTCCGAAGCGTTGGCAGGCGAACTTGCCGCGCACGGAATCAAAACGATGATCGTCGAGCCGGGACCTTTTTCGACCAACGGTTTTGAAAGCGCGGCGTTCGCCGAAAATCCGCTGCCGGAAACTTATCCTTCGCCCGCGCAGCTCGCCGAAACTTTCGAGGAATTCAAACGCATCGCGGGCGATCCGGTGAAAGCCGTGCGCATCATCATCGAAGCCGTCGAAGCGGAAAATCCGCCGTTTCGACTGCCGCTCGGTTTGATGGCGTTTGAAACCATCGAAGCGAAAATCGAACAAGTGAAACAGGAAATTCCGACTTGGCGCGCGCGCGCGATTGACACGAATTTCGATGCCGCTGCAACTGCTTGATCAAGAAATCAATAAATTAACGCAAGAGAGAAATACAATGAGCGAACAAAATAAAAAAGTAGCATTAATCACGGGTGCCAATCGCGGCATCGGTTTTGAGACGGCGCGGCAGCTCGCGCAAAAGGGCATTAAGGTTTTGATCGGCGCGCGAACCGAAGAAAACGGCAAAGAAGCTGAAACGAAATTGAGAGATGAAGGCTTCGACGCGGAATTCGTTTTGCTGGATGTTGACGACGCGAAAACGCACGAAACGGCGGCAAAATTCGTCGAAGAAAATTACGGCAAACTCGACGTTTTGATCAATAACGCCGGAGTTTTATTAGAGGCAAACAATGGCGCGGCAGTGCAGGCGAGCCAAACTTCGGCGGAAGTTTTCCGCAAAACTTTCGACACGAATTTTTTCAACACGATTGCCGTCACGCAGGCGTTCGTGCCGCTGATAAAAAAATCGGACGCAGGACGCATTGTCTTTCTATCGAGCGGCTTGGGTTCGCTGACTCTGCACAGCGATCCGAGTTCGCCGATTTATGATTACAAAGTTCCGGCTTACGACATCTCGAAAACCGCGCTCAACGGTTACGTCGTTCATCTCGCTTACGAATTGAAAGACACGCCGATTAAAGTCAACGCGGCGCATCCCGGCTCGGTTACAACCGATATGAATCCGAACGGCGACATTCCGGTCGAAGAGGGCGCGAAAACTTCGGTTGATTTGGCGACATTGGCGAACAGTTATTCCGGCAAATTTATTCATCTCGGACAGGAACTGCCTTGGTGAGAATTTTTTAGAAAATAGGTATTGCGCTTGGTTTCGGGCGCAATACCTATTTTGAATTCAGGATGGGGAAAAATGAATTGCCGAACTGAAAATTATAAGACTATGACGTTCCGGTTGCCGTCGGAAATTTCCGTGTTCAAGAATGGAAGCCTCCTACTCGGCACAATTATTAACGAGAATTAAAAATCTCCCTAAAAGAAACATCTACAACATATAATATGATTAACTTTATCATTAAAACTTGTTGGCATCAGCTTCCAACTTTATTAGCATGAAAATTGGCGAATGTTTGAACTGCGTTAAACGCAACTCCCAACTTTAATAAAATGGCACAAAAAAACCGCTATGTAGAATCAACAACTTACGAGCGGTTCAGTTACCGACTTTATTAGCGTACTACAAATCCGCTTTGCTGATCCGGCAAACGAATTACTCTGATAATTCAATAAAATAAAAAAGCCGACTGAATCAGTCGGCTTTTTTATTTAACTCGAATCGCAAACAGACAAAAAAATTTAGTGTCTGTCGCGCAACGCTTTGATCGTGCCGCCGACGATAACGGCGACGGTTGCTGCGGCGACGATTGACTGTAAATTGACGCGGCTGAAAATGCTTGATTTGGAAGTCTCGCGGATCGCTATTCGCGCGTCGCGGGCGTTCCCGTCAGCAAATTCGTAGTCGAAACGTCCGGCGAATTCGCTCGTCGGCGCGACGGTGATAATCACGAATTTGGAAACGGGCGTACCGCTTTTGTCGGCGACCGAATTAATCGGAACAAGCACGTTCGTTTCGGGAAAATATGTCGCGGCGCAGCGTGGTGGAATGTCATACGGCACGACGATAAAGCGTTTCGCGTGCCGCGCGCCGTCCTCGAAATGACTTGTTAAATCAACGACTTGCCCGGCTTTTAAATTCAATTCGGCGATGTCCGACGGATTGAGCAAAACGACGCGCCGTTCGTTGTGAATGCCGCGATAGCGGTCTTCGAGTCCGTAAATCGTCGTGTTGAATTGATCGTGCGAACGAATCGTCATCATTACCAATTCGTTCGCCTTCAATTTATGAATCGGAAGCGCGTGCGTCGTGAAATTCGCTTTTTTGTTCGCGGTCGGGAAAATTCCTTCGCGCGGTTCGTTCGGCAAATAAAAACCGCCGCCGACGCGGACGCGACGATTATAATCTTCAAAACCGGGAATCGTGCGTTCGATTTTTTCGCGGATTAAATCGTAATTTCCGGCAAGCGCGTCCCATTCGACCGTCGTTTTTTCGCGCAAAACCGCCTTTGCCATCTGCGCGACAATCCACGGTTCGCTTCGCAGATATTTCGACGCGGGCTTTAAAACGCCTTTCGACCTCTGCACCACGCCCATCGAATTTTCGCAGCTTACGAATTGTTTGCCGCTCGCTTGTTCGTCAATTTCCGTGCGTCCGAGACACGGCAGAATCAAAGACTGTTCGCCGCAAATCAAAGCGGTTCGATTTAACTTTGTAATGACCTGCGCGGTCAATTTCGTGCGGCGCAGAGCTTCCGCCGTATAATTCGTGTCGGGCGTGGCGGACAGAAAATTGCCGCCCATCGCAAAAAAGAATTTCGCCGCGCCGTCGTGCATCGCTTTGATCGCTTCGACCGTATCGAAGCCGTGTTTGCGCGGCGCGTCGAAGTTAAATTCTTCGGACAGCGATTTTAAGAGTTCTTCGTGCGGCTTCTCGAAAATCCCGACGGTGCGGTCGCCCTGCACGTTGGAATGCCCGCGCACCGGACAAAGACCCGCGCCTTCCCGACCGATATTGCCGCGCAGAAGATGCAGATTGACAATTTCCTGAATCGTGCCGACGGCGTTTTTGTGTTGCGTCAGACCCATCGCCCAGCAAGTTATGACGCGCTTTGAATTGATATAAATTTCGGCGGCTTCGCGGATTTGAGTTTCGCTGATGCCGCTCTGCTGTTTGATGTCAGCCCACGAAGCCGTTTCCAAATCCGATTTGAATTCTTCAAATCCGGCGGTGTCGCGCATCATAAATTCGCGGTCTAAAATCTTGTTCGGATATTTTTCTTCGGCTTCGAGAATCGCTTTCATCATTCCTTTCAAAACTGCCATATCGCCGTTGATGCGGATTTGCAGAAACAAATCCGTCAGCGGCGTACCTTTGTCGGCGAGCAGTTTGGCGGGAAACATCAGCGGATTTTTATATTCCTGCGGGTTCGGATTGACGACCGACATCAAACCGGCTTCGGGCAAAGGATTGATCGAAATAATTTTCGCGCCGTTCGCTTTGGCGTGTTCGAGCGAGGTCAGCATTCTGGGGTGATTCGTTCCCGGATTCTGCCCCATTATGATTATCAAATCGCACTTTTCAAAATCTTCGAGCGTGACCGTGCCTTTGCCGATGCCGATTGATTCGGTCAAAGCCGTGCCGCTCGATTCGTGGCACATATTCGAGCAGTCGGGCATATTGTTCGTGCCGAATTGACGGATGAAAAGCTGATATAAAAATGCCGCTTCGTTCGATGTTCTGCCCGAAGTGTAAAAAATCGCTTCGTCGGGCGAAGCGAGCGCGTTCAATTCGTCGGCGATTAAATCGAAAGCGTCGTCCCACGAAATCGGTTCGTAGTTGGTCGCGCCTTTCCGCAAAACCAACGGTGCGGTGATTCTGCCCTGTTTGCCGAGCCAAAAATCCGACTTGTTTGACAATTCGGCGACTGAATATTTTCTGAAAAATTCGGGCGTAACGCGCTTGGTGGTCGCTTCTTCGGCGACGGCTTTCGCGCCGTTTTCGCAAAATTCGGCGAGATGCCGCTCGTCGTCAGGATCAGCCCACGCGCACGATTGGCAATCGAAACCGTCTTTTTGATTGACCTTCAAATAAGTCTGCAAAGAGCGTTTCACGCCCATTTCGCCGAGACCGAATTTTAAGGTTTCCCAAATAGCAGGTAATCCGGCGGCGACGGTTTCGATTTCGGAAACGCGCAAATCGCCAAACTCGACGGGCATTTCGGCGCGAATGATTCGCGCGTCGGAAATTGTCGGCGATCCGTCGTGCGAATTCGCGCGTTCGCGTCGTTCGGCTTCGCGCAGCGAATTTTGTTTTCGTTCCAAATCTTCGCCGCTTAAATTTTCTTCGGCGGCAATTTCGTTTTTCGATTCGTCTTTGTCGGTTGACCAATGGCTCGGCTGCCTGGCTTCGGCTTCGTTCGCCGCCGCTTCCGCGCCTTCGACTTTTTCGCTTTCCAATTTTTCGCTCGTTTTTCCGTAATCGTTCATTGCGTTTTTTCTGGATTCAGCACTCGTGCGAAAGATTCGGATAAGCGTCTCGGTTGTCTTCATCGGCGAGACGTTCGAGGCAGACAAAATCTTTCTCGACAAGAATTTTTAAATACGCGTCGTCCGCAATTTTCTGTTCGCCCGACAAACTTATTAAATCGGTTTCAGCCCATTTACGCGCCGCTTTTGCCGGAACGCTGACGACGATTTCGTTCGTATCGAGCCGCGCCGAAAAATCATTTCCGGCATCTGCGCTTTGCAGAACATAAGTTAACTGCGACGTGCCGAAATCAATAGTTTCTCGAAGAATTTTGTTGGCGGCAAATTCGGCGACTTCACCGCGCAAAAGTCTGAGGCGAATCGAATTTTCTCTGATTCTTAGCTTCATAAAAACAAGTTTTTATTCTTCGTCAGCCCGCAATTTCTCCAGCACGGAAAAATCTTCGAGCGTCGTCGTGTCGCCCGCGATTTGATTTCCGGCGGCGAGTTCTCTTAAAAGCCGGCGCATAATTTTGCCCGAACGGGTTTTCGGCAAAGCGTCGGTGAATCGCAAATCGTCGGGTTTGGCAAGGCTACCGATTTCCTTGGCGACGTGCGCCCGCAATTCCTGTTTCAATTCATCGCTGCCTGTTCGTCCGCCTTCCAAAGTTACGAACGCGGCGATTGCCTGACCTTTGATTTCGTCCGGTTTGCCGACGACGGCGGCTTCGGCGACTGCCGGATGCGAAACTAAGGCGGACTCGACTTCCGCCGTTCCGAGGCGATGACCGGAAACATTTATCACGTCGTCAACTCTGCCCATAATCCAGAAATTCCCCAAAGAGTCGCGCCGCGCTCCGTCGCCCGCGAAATAGACATTCTGAATTTCCGAAAAATAAGTTTTCTTAAACCGCTCGTCGTCGCCCCAAATCGTCCGCAGCATCGAGGGAAACGGTTTGGTAATGACGAGATAGCCGCCCTCGTTCGTGCCGACCGATGCGCCGTCTTTCGTTTGAATGTCAATCAAAATTCCGGGAAACGGGCGCGTCGCCGTGCCGGGAACGGTCGGCGTTGCGCCCGGAAGCGGCGAGATCATAATGCCGCCGGTTTCCGTCTGCCACCACGTATCGACAATCGGACATTTTTCTTTGCCGATAATCCGGTGATACCACATCCACGCTTCGGGGTTGATCGGTTCGCCGACCGTTCCGAGCAATCTCAAACTCGACAAATCGTGTTTCAAAGGATATTGCTCGCCCCATTTGATAAAGGCGCGAATCGCGGTCGGCGCGGTGTAAAAAATAGTGATTCGGTGGCGTTCGATGATTTGCCAAAAGCGGTCGGGTTCGGGATGATTCGGCGCGCCTTCATACATAAAAATTGTCGCGCCGTTCGCCAGCGGTCCATAGACGACGTAAGAATGTCCGGTAATCCAGCCGATGTCGGCGGTACACCAATATGTGTCTTCGTCCTTCAAATCGAAAACCCATTTCGACGAGATAAAAGCGTGCGTCAAATAACCGCCCGTCGTGTGCAGAATGCCTTTCGGCTTGCCGGTCGTGCCGGATGTGTAAAGAATAAAAAGCGGATGTTCCGAATCTAATTCTTCCGCCGGACAATCGTCAGAAACAGTTTCCATCAATTCGTGCCACCAATGATCGCGCCCGTTTTTCATCGAAACGTCCGAGCCGGTGCGTTTGAAAACAATCACATTTTCGATTGTCGGCGTTTGTTCGACGGCGTTGTCTACAATTTCTTTCAACTTAATTTCTTTTCCGCGACGATAACCACCGTCCGCCGTCACGACGACTTTACAGCCGCAATCGTTCACGCGGTCACGAATCGCGTCGGCTGAAAAGCCGCCGAAAATCACCGTGTGCGTCGCGCCGATTCTCGCGCAAGCCAGCATCGCAATCGCCAATTCCGGCACGAGCGGCATATAAAGCGCGACGCGATCAC
>CAXTMQ010000213.1:0-8163 GCA_964245305.1 uncultured Pyrinomonadaceae bacterium | reverse complement strand
ATTCGCCCTCGCTCGTCGTGCCGTCGCCGACCGACATATAAACGACTTCATCGCCTTTGAAACCGACGATTTCATTTTGTAATTCTTTCACCAAGGATGCGCGATACGACGCTTCCGCCGCGCCGACCGAATGCAAAGCCTGCGTTCCCGTGCAGGAACTTTGCGACGGAACATTCAAATCCTTATGTCCCCAGTGTGAAGGCATCTGCCGCCCGTGCGAGTTCGGGTCAACTTCCGCGCCGACCGCCGACCAGAGCATTTCCTGCGCCGTCATTCCCAAACCGAGCATCAAAGCGCGGTCGCGGTAATACGGAAAAAACCAATCGTAAGCCGGTTTCATCGCCTGCGCCGCGCCGACCAATAACGCTTCGTGTCCCGCGCCGGAGATTTGGAAAAATATTTTGTTCTGACCTTTTAATTGAATCTCTTTGTCGTCAACGCGCCGCGACAAATACATCGTGCGATACATTTTGACGAGCGTTTCCGCGCTCAAACCGCTGTAATCTTTGGAGACTTTTTTGGCTGGTTTATTTCCGTTCGCGCTCGCCGCTTTTTTCGGTTTAATCGCCGGTTTCGCGTTCGATTTCTTCGCTTCCCGCGCGACGGTTTTCGCCGATTTGATAACGGTTTCCTTCGCCTCAAAACCGTCAGCTTCCGTGCGTTTCGGTTTTTCAACGATTTTCGTCGGCGTTTTCGCGGCTGACGTTTTCACGCTCTCGACTTTCTTCGCCGGCTTCTCGACGCTGCCGGATATTTTCGTTAGCGATTTTTTATCATTGCTTTTATTATTTTTCGCCGCAGTTCCGGCTTTCTTAGTTGCTGTTGCCATACTTATAATTCCTGATTTAGATAATGATTTTTGATAAATGAACAAAACTATAAAATATCAGAGATGAGAAAAGTGAGCAATTTGCAGGTAAATCAGTTTTCGTCCGCATAATCCAAATCAAGCGTCATCTGATAATCGTTCGCCATCGAAGGATGCCCGTGCGCGTTGGAAACTTCGATGCCTTTACGATAAGTTTCGACGGCTTTTTCACGATTGCCGCTTTGGTCGTAAGCCTTCGCCAGCATCCCGTAAGCATTGCCTTCGTCGTCGGCTTTTGCCAGATAAGTTTCGAGAATCCTGATAATCTCTTCGTGCTGATTCAACTTTTCATATTCCTTCGCCAGACCGAACATCACCATCGTATTTTCGGGATCGTTTTCGAGCATTTGTTTGAAAACTTCGATTCTGTTTTGCATAATTTTATCTACAGATTAGCACAAATTTCCAATGCGGAAACACGCACGAAGTAAGTGTGTCTTAGCGACCGCATACTTACTTCGTGCGTGTTTCCGCAAACTCTTAAAACAATTTCTGCTGAACCGGCAAAAATCTTTCCTTAATCTTTTCAGTTTTTTCAAATCGCTCAAAACCCAAACGCTTAAAATGCAAAGCGAAAATCTTTTTGACGATTTCCCATTTTTCGGTTGAGCCTTGATTTCTTTCCTGAAAATTTTTATGGCGCAGATTGCCGCCGCGCTCGCGTTTTAACTGGTTGAGAATTTTATCGGCTTTCGTCGGGATTTTTTCATAGAGTTTTTCGACGAAATATTGTTCAATTGAATCGGTGTCGAAATGGATGAAGTTGATAAACGCTTTGGTCGCGCCGTTTTCTTTTGCCTTTTCCAAAAGTGCGGGAACGTCCGAATCGTTATATCCCAAAATGATCGGCGCGATGCCGATGCCGACTTTGATTCCTGCATCGGTTAAAATTTTCATCGCTTTGAAACGGACATCGGGAATCGGCGTGAACGGCTCGAATGGTTTCGATTTTTCGACGGTCGGAAACGGAATCGAAAAGAAAACTACTCCGTCGAGTTTCTGCAAAACGTCCAAATCGCGCGTAATCAGCGGCGATTTCGTAATCACGCCGACCGGCATTCTAAATTCCGCGCAGATTTCCAGACATTTTCTGGTCAATTCGTAACTTGCTTCAAGCGGCAGATAAGGATCGGTCGCAAACGAAAAATCTATGTGGTTGATTTTTTCTTTCGTCCGTTTCAATTCTTCGCGCAAAAGCGTCGGCGCGTTCGGTTTGACAACGATCTTCGTTTCAAAATCCGTCCCCGCGCCGTAACCCAAATATTCGTGATATTGGCGGGCGAAACAATACGTGCAGCCGTGAATACAGCCGCGGTAACAGTTGACCGTGAAGCGGTGTCCGAAGTCGGACGAATACGCTTTCGTGATGATTTTCCCGGTCGTGTATTCTTCGTAAATTTCCAGTTTGGTCGGCGAAGGTTCGCCCAAAAATTCGGCGGAGTATTTTTGATACGGATTTGGCGGATTGCTGATTTGTCGCACAAATGAAACGATAGCCTATCCTTGGGCTGAAAGCAAAAATCTTTTGTCGAAATTTATGCCCTCGTTACATTGCCGCCGATTTAAGTTAAACTAATAGTTTCGACAAAATTTGAATTTTTATAATGGATACACAAACAGAAGAAACTTTTGAAATGACGTTCGCGCAATTCGGTTTGAGCGATGAATTAAATAAAGCTATTAGCGATTTGGGTTATGAGATTCCGTCGCCGATTCAGGCGAAGACGATTCCTTTATTGTTGGAAGGAAACGACATAATCGGTCAGGCGCAGACTGGAACGGGCAAGACGGCGGCGTTCGCGCTGCCGACTTTGCAGAGAATCAATATGACGACTTCGCGCGTCCAGGCTCTGGTTTTAACGCCGACGCGCGAGTTGGCGATTCAGGTCGCCGAGGCGTTTCATTCTTACGCCAAACATTTGGGTCGCGTACGCGTTCTGCCGGTTTATGGCGGGCAGTCAATTTCACAGCAAATCCGTCATCTGCGAAGCGGCGTGCAGATCGTCGTCGGCACGCCGGGACGCATTATGGATCACATCCGGCGCGAGACGATTGATATTTCCGAGTTGAAAATGGTTGTCCTTGATGAAGCCGACGAAATGCTGAATATGGGTTTTGAGGAAGATGTCGAATGGATTTTGTCGCACACGCCCGAGGTGCGCCAGACCGCGCTTTTTTCGGCGACGATGCCGAAACAGGTGAAACGCATCGCCGAAAAATATCTGCAAAACGCGGTCAACGTCGAGATCGAACAAAAGACGATGACCGTGCCGACGATTCAGCAGTTTTATCTGAACGTCTCGGACAAACAGAAAACCGACGCGCTGACGAGACTGCTCGAAACCGAAACCGCGTCGGGCGAAGCGGTTTTGATTTTTCACCGCACAAAGCTCGGCGCGGCGAATCTGACCGATAAATTGCAGGCGCGCGGTTACGCCGCCGAAGCAATGCACGGCGATATGTCGCAGGCGCAGCGCGAAGCAGTCATCAAAAAACTTCGTAACGGCGCGGTCGAAATCGTCGTGGCGACGGACGTTGCCGCTCGCGGTTTGGATGTCGAACGCATCTCGACGGTCGTCAATTTCGATATGCCGTCGGACACGGAAAATTACGTTCATCGCATCGGGCGCACCGGACGCGCCGGTCGCGTCGGCAAAGCGATTTTGTTCGTAACGCCGCGCCAGCAGCGAATGCTGCGCGACATCGAACGATACACGAAACAGAAAATCGAACCGATCAAACTGCCGACGCAAGCCGATGTCGCCGCCCGCCGCGTTTCGATTTTGAAGGATCGCATCACTTCGGTTTTAGCCGAACAGGATTTGGAACTTTATTTATCGCTGGTCGAAGATTTAGCTGAAGAAACCGGACGCGACGCGGTGGAAATCGCCGCCGCCGCGACGTTTTTATCGGTCGGCGAAAAACCGCTCGAAGTTAAAATCGCCCCGGAACGAGAACGGTTCGCCTTCGCCGAAGAAGGAATGACGCGCCTTTTGATTGATGTCGGTCGCCGCCATCAAATCAGTCCGGCGCACATCGTCGCCGCCATCGCCAACGAAGCCGACATCCCCGGCAAAGCCATCGGCGCCATTGATGTCAACGACCGTTTCACATTGGTTGACGTTCCCGCGCAGTTCGCCGCGCAAATCCTCGCACGAATGAGCCGCAGCCGCATCGGAAAACAAAACGCCACCATTCGCCTCGCCGCTAACGCCGAAACCGAAACCGTCAAAGAACCCGCGCCGCGCCCTGAACGAGAATTCAAAAGAGAAGCACCACGCGAACGCGAATTCGAAGGCGAAAAAACTTTCAAACCGAAGAAACCCTTCAAAAGTGAAAGTTTTGAAAGCGGAGGAAATGCCCGACCGAAAAAGAGATTCAAGAGCGAAAGTTTTGAAAGCGAAGAAACTTTCAAACCCAAAAAATCTTTTAAGAGCGAGAAATCTGAAACTCGAAAGCCGAAAAATTCCGCTGTCAAAGCGTCGAGCTTTAAAGACCGAAAACCGAAAAGTCCTTTTATCAAGAGCAGCGATTTTGACAATCGGAAACAGAAAAGCACCGTGAAACGCAAAAAATCTGAAAAGCTAAAACCGAAAAGCCCGTTTGCTGCTTTCGCCAAAGGCAAGATAAAAAAAAAAAAAAAAACACCCCCCAAAAAACACACAAAAACCCCCTAATTTTAAATTTGTTGGGGGTTTTTCGGTGTCTTTTCGCGGCTAGAAAATTTACTTGCCGCTCATAATCAGTTTCGCAATCGTCACAAGTTGCATATTTGACGTGCCTTCGTAAACCGCGCCGATTTTATTCGCCTTTCTTTATCTTTAAAATTTCAATATCGCGTAAGTCTTGCGGTCTTCCAGCGAGCGTTTTATTAAAGATCAAATCGTCAATGGAAATAAAATAAAGTTCGAGGTCGCCGATGATTGAGATTGCGCGGCGTTTCCAACATTCTTCAAATTCCAGTTTCTTCAAGCCCATCAAAATATCTATCCGCGACGGCTCGATGCCGATTTGAAAAACGAATGTCGGGACGGTGAAATCTTCAATCGTAATATGATTTAGCGGCACGGTAAATTCCTTTAAAGACTGAAAGACTTTTTCTGCATTCTCTCTCGAATTGCTAATCCAGATGTCGAGGTCTTTCGTGTAGCGCGGTTCGGCGTGTTTGGCGACGGCATAGCCGCCGATTATTAAGTATTTAACCTTATGCTCGGCGAATATTTTCAACAGCTCTTTGAAGTCGGAGTTCATCCAAATTTTTCCCTTTCAACTCGTAATCAAAAATTACCAAATCCCAAACAGCTTTCATTCTTTGTTCGTCGGAAAGTTTTTGCCAAAATTCGATGTCGAATGAACGGTTCCCCTGTTCTTCGACGGTGGTCATCCTTGACATCACGACGCGATTAGTTTTGTTCTTCATTTAGTCGTAATTTTAGCACAAAAAAGACGAAACATTTGTTTAGTTCCGGCTTATATCAACAGTTATTTTCCGCTCATAATCAGTTTGGCAATCGTCGCCAACTGCATATTTGAAGTTCCTTCGTAAATCGCGCCGATTTTGGAATCGCGCCAGAATTTTTCGACCGGATAATCTTTGACGTAGCCGTAGCCGCCGAAAAGTTCGATGGCTTTTGAGGAAACTCTCTCCGCCGTGCGCGACGAATAAACTTTCGCCATCGCCGCTTCTTTCAGGAAAGATTTTCCGGCATCTTTCAAACGGGCGGCGTTGTAAACCAAAAGTCGAGCGGCTTCGACATCCATCGCCATTTCCGCGAGTTGGAATTGGACGGCTTGGAAATTGTTGATTGATTGTCCGAACTGTTCGCGTTCGGCGGTATATTTCAAAGCGGCTTCGTATGCGCCCTGCGCGATGCCGATCATTTGCGCGCCGATTCCGATTCTGCCTTCGTTTAGGGTTTCGATGGAAACTTTATAGCCTTTACCGACTTCGCCCAAGACGTTTTCTTTCGGAACTTTGCAGTTGTCGAAAATTAACTCGGTTGTCGAACTCGCGCGGATTCCCAACTTATCTTCTTTTTTGCCGACGCTGAAACCTTCGTAATCTTTTTCGACTAAAAACGCGGTGATGCCTTTGTAGCCTGCGCTTTGGTCAATCGTCGCAAAGACGATGAAAATTTCGGCTTCGTTGCCGTTGGTGATCCAGAGTTTTTGACCGTTGATTTCCCAAAAATCGCCTTTGTCAACCACTTTTGTTTTTAATGCAAAGGCATCCGAACCGCTTCCGGCTTCGCTCAAAGCATACGCGCCGACTTTCGATTCAGCCATTTGCGGCAAGTATTTCTTTTTCAAGTCATCGTTCGCCCAACGGATAATCGCGTTCGTGACCAAAGTATTTTGCACATCAACGAAAACCGAGGTTGAAGCGTCAACGCGGGCTAATTCTTCAATCGCCAAAATCGCCGTAAAAAACGACGAACCCGCGCCGCCGTATTCTTCGGGCGTTTCGATTGCCATCAACCCCAAATCGAAACATTGTTTGATTAAATCTTTGTCTAACTTGGCTTCGTGTTCCATTTTTTCGAGGCGCGGACGGATTTCGCCCTCGGCGAATTCACGGATTGACGAGCGGAAAAGTTCTTCTTCTTCAGAGATTTGCGTTAAAGCCGGTCTTAAACTTTCGTATTCTAAAGCTGTCGCGTTCATAATAAATTCCTTTGATTTTGTAAATAAAAATTAATGTTTTACCATCATAATAGCCGCGAGAGACAAAAGGCAAAGAGCAAGTGAATCCTGAAACAATAACCCGAATCGAAACGACCGAGGCTCAAAAATCCGACAAAGCGAAACATATCAAACGGTTGAAAATATTCGCCGCCGCGCTGACCGTTCTGGGCATCGCTTTGTTTTCATACTTCGTTTATTCGGTCGGCGTTTGGGAAATCATTTTCGGCATCGGAAAAATCGGTTTCGGCGGTTTCGCGCTGATTTTGTTTTTGTATTTTCTGCGGCTCGTCTGCCGCGCGATTGCCTGGCAATTATCGGTCAACGAACCTTACGCGCTGAAATTTTCCGACACTTTGCCCGCCATTATCATCGGCGAAGCGTTGAGCAGTCTGATTCCGCTCGGGATTTTGGTCAGCGGAACGTCGAAAGCGGTCGCCGTCAGAAACCGCGTTCCGCTCGTCGTCGGTTTGTCTTCGATTGCGACGGAAAATCTTTTTTATTCGTTCGTGACCGGACTTTTTATCGTGTTCGGCGCGTTCGCCTTTTTGCGAAGTTTCGATCTGCCCGACGTTTGGATTTTAACGATTGATTCGTTAATTTTCGCGGTTTTGGCTTTGATCGTTTTCGGTCTGGCGATAATCATTCGTCAATGGCATCTTCTGAGTTCGCTGTGCGAATGGTTTTACAACCGCCATATCGGGCGTTCGATTTTTGAAAACGGTCGGCGCGAAGTAAAAGTTTTTGAAGATTTTATCTTTGAATTTTACCGCAAATATCCGCGCCGTTTTCTGCCGATTGCTTTGATACAGATCGTTTTCCACGCGCTCGGTGTGGCGGAAGTTTTCTTTGTTTTAAGCCGCTTGAGCGATGCCGTGCCGACCATTTACAGCTCGTTTCTGCTCGAATCAATGAGCCGCATTATCACGGTCGTTTTTAAATTAATTCCGTTTTTGATCGGCGTTGACGAAGCCGGAGCGCAGTTTGTCGCCGACACGCTCGCGCTCGGCGCGGGCATTGGCGTAACTTTAGCGATTATTCGCAAAGGACGCATTTTATTTTGGACGGCAGTCGGAATGGTTCTGATTTTCAAACGCGAAATTTCCCTGCTCGAACTTTTGAAAAGTGAAAATGTGAAAGAGTGAAAATGTGAAAAGTCAAGAAAAACTAAAAACTATTGATGAGCCATATTTTTATTAAGCCAATATGTGGATTTAAAGCTTTTTCCCTTTTCACCTTTTTCCCTTTTTCACCTTTTAACTTTTTCCCTTGTAACCTTTTTACACGGCGTTTATACTTAACGAATGAAATTTTTGCGAATCGCGCGGGAGAAAAATTTTGCAGCCTAAAGTTCATCAGGGAATTTTGACCGCCGCCGGATTCCGGTTTGCGATAATCGCTTCGCGCTGGAATGATTTCTTGACATCGAAATTGACCGAAGGCGCGATTGACGCGCTCGAACGACTCGGCGCGACCGAAGACGCGGTGGAAATTTTTAAAGTTCCGGGTTCGTTTGAATTGCCTTTAACGGCGCAGAAAGTCGCCGCGAGCGGCAGATTCGATGCGGTGATTTGTTTGGGAACGGTGATTCGCGGCGAAACTTCGCATTTTGA
>CAXTMQ010000212.1:0-8238 GCA_964245305.1 uncultured Pyrinomonadaceae bacterium | reverse complement strand
TTCCCGAACTGCTGTCTGTTTTTCATAATATCCGCGAATATCTCGACAAATCTGTTATTTAGTTTGTTGGGCAGCAACTCGTCGTATTCTTCGCTCGTTAAAATTATCTGCATAGCTTTTTTTCTAACTTGGATTTTAGGTTTACGGATATTTCTTAAATGGTTTCCTTGCGCAGCGACTCGACTTCTTCTTTGATTCCGAATCGGTCTTTAAGCGGAAGCGCGTCTTTGACGTAAACCGCTCTGACGCGCCCGTCGGAGAGATAAATGACGGCTTTATTGTTTTGAAATTCGATTTCCGTGATTTGCTCGGAATTCAGAAGATATTCGCCGTATTTTTCTAAAAAGTTTTCCATAATTTTTATTTTACGTCTGTGTTTGAGCGATTTTGATTTCGCCGAGATTGCCGATTCGTTTTTTTCGTCAAATTAAATACTCGCTTGAATAACTTATGTACAGTATTTTCTCTGCTTGAAGGACTTAAATCGCTTCCGAAAATGCGCACGCCCGTCCACATGACGGGCGCGAGAGCGAGATGCCAGAAACCTTCTTTGCCGGCGACGCACAGAAAAAGCCGATTATCAGCCCGCAACCTGGTTCGCCAACTATCACCGCCTGTCAGATAAGCAGCGTCGTGTTGGCGGCAGCAATCCGTAAAATCGCCTTCAAACCACATCGTGCAGCCGTCGCTCGGCGCGGAAACAGAAAAACTGCGGGCAGCTGCTTCGTGATTGTTAAGTTCTCGCTGCTCATCTTGTTGGGCATAAGCTATTCCCGAAAAAAGAAACAGACAAATCAAAAATAACGACATTTTTCGATTAACTTTTTCGACGGGTAAAGATCGCTTTTGACCATCAAAAATCTGCCGCCTCCGGTCGGCAATTTCGTCAGTAATAACGTATATCTCTTCAATCAATCTTTTTGCTTTGATTCGCAGCGGTAACGACTCCGAGTATAAATCCTTCGATTGCTGAATAACGGCTTGCCGCTCGTCGTAATTCATAATGGGAAAATATACCGCGAACTAATTCGCGTTGACTGTCTGCGAACGGACATAGAGAACTTATAGCTGGAAATTTCGCTCTGAATCCGCCGGTAAAATTTATTTGAATATGAGAGCAACTCAAAGGAAATAGTCAGGTTGGGACGTTATCTAATCTTTCACAAAAGATGCTACCCGAGCCTGCCCTTTGAGACTTTGCAAAGCCGGTTAATACTTTGGAGAAATCTAAAGTTTTGTCTGTTCTCTGAAATACAAAAAATGAATATGTAAGCTGCTGGACAGACCGTTGACAACTCGCGCCATTAAAATCATATTCGCTCGTTTTTCAAGCTGTTTTCTATGTCGGTGGAGGTAGAGATGAAAGTAGAAGAATTAAGAGCCGCGCTCGTTAATGTTCCCGGTATTACGGAAGTTACCGTTTGGCGCGATGACGAAAATGCTGCCATCAGGTCGAGTCGGCTTATCACGTGACCAAAGACGGCGACGGCGACGGGACGACGCAATTTGTCATCTTCGAGGATTCGGGAAAATTGCAGGACATCGTGACCAGAGGTTTTTTAATTGCTTCGCCGAGTCCTAGTGAAGAAGACGACGAATATAATTAAAGCTGACTGAAATATTTCGCCTTTTTAAGCGGATTCAACGCTCGTCGGTCAAACGGTTCTCCGGCTGCTGTTTTGGTCTGTCTTGAATTCTGGTTCCTTGCTTTCTTGTCTTCGTTTGTTGATTGCCGACAATGCGGTTGACCCGCAAAAATTTGAATTGGATCGAAATCTCAAACTTAATCTACTGAAATCTATGAATGAGTTCGGCTTGAACAAGGCGAGAACGATTTGGAGATTTATGCGGTGTGAGAACTGCCGGCAGTCGTAAAGACGAAATTGAATCCGGCATCGCTGATCGCTTTGCGGTGATAGACGTTGAGCGTCGTGAGCGACGATTTGCCTTCAATGTCGAGCCGGGGAAACAAATAATCCTTAAATGGAAATCATTCTTTTTCCGCGTTTTTTGCAAGCGGAACGCGGGCATAGACGGTCGTGCCTTTGCCTTTCTCCGATTCGATTTCAAAGTCGCCGCCTAAAATCCCGGCGCGCTCTTTCATTCCGCTCAAGCCGATTCCTTTTTGGCGGTTCGCTTTGTCCTGCGCGTCGAAGCCTTTGCCGTTGTCTTCGACGATTAAAACGATGCGGTCTCGGCGGCGTTCGAGCAGGACGGAAACTTTCGTCGCGGCGGCGTGTTTGTAGATATTATTTAACGCTTCCTGCGCGATGCGGTAAAGATTCGTTTCGGTTTCAAAACTGAGATTGATCTTGCTCAAGCCGGTCGTATGAAACTCGGTTTCGATTTTCGTGTGATGCGCCCAATCTCTGACGAAATTGTTCAAAGCCGTCAATAAACCCAAATCTTCGAGCGCGACGGGGCGCAGCTCCCAGGCGATAAAATCAACGTCCGCGTCGAGCTTGGCGGCGATTTCCTGCGCTTTTTCGATTTCGCCGCCGAGTTTTTTGTTTTGATTGTCTTTTCGCAGCGCGTCGAGACTCATTCTGAGAGCCGTCAACTGCTGACCGAAATGGTCGTGGATGTCGCGGGCGATGCGGCGGCGTTCGTCTTCCTGACCGACGACGATGCGGCGCAGCGTTTCTTTTTCCTGCACGGTTTTTTCGGCTTCCATTCGGGCGGTCTGGTCGGAAGTAATTTTGACGAAACCGTCGAATTCGCCGTCCTGAATCGGCGCAACCGTGCCGGAAGCGAAAAAGCGCGAGCCGTCTTTGCGAATATGCCAGCGCGTATCTTCGGCGATGCCGTTTTCGAGCGCAAGCCGCATTTCGAGCTTAGCGATTCCAGCGGCGCGGTCTTCGGGAGTGTAAATCAATTCGCACGGCTGCCCGACAGCTTCTTTCGCCGTCCAGCCGAAAGTGTTTTCCGCGCCGGTGTTCCAACCGTTGATGATGCCGTCGGGATTACTCGTAATAATGGCGTAATCGGTGATGCTCTTCATTATCAGCTGCAGGCGTTCTTCGGACTGGCGCACGGCATCTTCGGCGCGCTTGCGATTCGTGATGTCGCTCATCACGCCCGACATTCGGGTCGGTTTGCCGTCCAGATTTTCGACGACGTGACCGTAGCCTTCCATCCAGCGCGTTTTGCCGTTCTCGCAGACGATGCGAAACTCAGCGGTGTAAGTCGAATTCGTTTCGATTGCCTGTTGCAGCCGCTTCGATACGCAGTCCTGATCGTCCGGGTGAACGTGGTCGAAAAACGCCGCCGGATCCAGCGGCTCATTACTCGGCTTCATTCCGAACAGCAGAAAGTGCCGCTCATTCCAGACGACTTCATTTTTCACCAAATCCCAATCCCACGTCGCCATTTCAGCTGCTTCGACGGCGATGCGGAGACGCTCTTCGGATTCGCGCAGAGCTTCTTCAATGCGCTTTCTTTTACTGATGTCATTGAACAAAAGCGAAACGCGGTTGTCGCCCGCCTCGCCGACGCGAAAAGCGTAAACGTCATACCACCGGTGCATCGCTTCGGTGAATTGAATAAAGCGTATCGGCTCTCCGGTGCGAGCGACTTCGGCGAATTGCTCGAACCACGAGCGTTCGAGATCGGGCTGCAATTGGCTGATGCGCTTGCCGACCGCGTTCACGAAGCCGGTTTGCCCCTCGAATGCCGGGTTTGCTTCGCGGTAAATCCAATCAACCGCATTGCCCCGGTCGTCAAACTGCAATTCAAAAATGCAGAAACCCTCATCAATCGAATCGAACAGTGCGCGATATTTCGCTTCGGATTCGTGAATCGTTTTTTCATTTTGCCGCTGCTCGATTAAATCGGCGGCTTGCCGCCTCAGCAAATCAAGAAAGCGAAGTTCGCGCTCGGTCGGGCGGTGGTTCGCCGCGCGCCAATGCGTCGAAAGCATTCCTATCGCCGCGCCCGAGCGCGCGACGAGCGGCGTTGACTGCGCCGATAGGTAACCGGCTTCGACGTGCAGGCGGCTTTCTTTATCCGTGTCGTGCGGATCGTAATCAATGAACGTGCGCTCGCCGGATTCCAAGGCGATGCCGCAGCCGGTTTTGCTCGAAGCGTTGACGCGCTGAAAATAATCAGTCACCTCGCGCCCGAAGCCGCTCGTTGCAAGCAGAACGAGTTCTTTATTTTCGGCATCGTAAATCTGCACCGTTCCCGCATCGCTGCGCGTGATGCCAAGTGCCGCCGTCATAATCTCGTCGTAAATCGTTTGGCTGTTTTCTTCCGAGACGAGCCGCGCCGCCAGTTCCTGCAAAATCTGCGTATCGCGCAAATCAGCCGCGACCGATTCTTCGGCGCGGGCGCGTTCCAACCTCGCCCAGATGCGCGTCATCAGTTCGCGTACCAGCGCGATTTCGTTCTCGCTCCAGTCGTACGGTTCGGAGCGATAAACGACGAGCAGAAAACGCCAATCGCCGTCGCGGACGAACGGCACGCCGACGAACGAGCCGACGTTGATTGACGCAAATTGATTACCGTCGGTTTTCGGGTCGGCGAAGACATCGCGGATGACGATGTTTTCCGAGGCGCGGCACATATGAATCATTTCGAGCGTCATAAACTCGCTCATTTGATACGTTCCGAGCAGATTCGGCACATCCGCGCGGTTCCAGCCGTGTGTAATCTCCGTGATTTGCGCCTCGTCCTTGCCGATGATTTCGCCGAAGATGCAGGCGGACAAGCCGAGATGCGCGCCGATTTTCGCGCCGAGCGCATTCATCGTTTCGTCAATGTCCGTCAAGCGTTCGAGGTCTTGGCTGACCTCGGCTAAAAAAGCGAGATCCGCCTCGCGCCGTTTGCGGTCGGTAATGTCGCTCGCCGCGCCGAACCATTCGACGATTTCGCCCTGTTCGTTCAAAATGGGAACGGCGCGCGAGAATGTCCAGCCGATTGAGCCGTCGAGCTTATAGACGCGGTGTTCGAGTTCAAAATTTTTCTTCGCTATGATCGCTTCGCTAATCGCTGTCCAAACCTGTGCTTTGTCTGTTTCGGGAATATATTCGTCCATCCAGTCGCCGCGCGAATTGATCGTCGTGGCGATGAATTCCTTACCGGCGAGCGAGCGCATTTTCGTCCAGTCCGCATTCATTTTATAAATGATTTCGGCGGTTGCCTCAGTAAGGGCGCGAAACATCTGCTCGGACTCAGCGAGGGCTTTTCCAGCGACCTGCACTTCCGTCACGTCAATGAAATTCAAAACCACGCCTTCGATACGGTCTTCGGTCGTGCGATACGGCGAAATGCGCGTCAGGAAATAATGTCCGTCGCGGTCGGTGATTTTGCGCTCGACGGTTTTCAAAGTTCGCAAAACCTGTTCGGCTTCAACGACGAGATTTTCGTAATTCAGCGTGTGCGTAAAATGTTCGAGCGGTCGTCCGATGTCGGTTGGCGTGATGTTGAAAAGTTTTTCAATGAGCGGCGCGTAGCGTTTGATTTTCAGATTTTTATCGAGGAAAATCGTGGCGATGTCGGTTGACTGCATCAGATTCTGCAAATCCGAATTGGCGCGAATCGTCTCGTCAATCTTGTCTTTGAGTTCGTGGTTGACGGTGGTGAGTTCCTCGTTGACCAACTGCAATTCTTCCTTGCTCGTCTCCAATTCTTCCGAAGCCGAGCGGAGTTCTTCGTTGATCGCCTGCAATTCCTCGTTCGACGCTTTGTGTTCTTCGAGTGCCGTTTCGTGCTGTTCGATAGTAAAGCGCAGATGCTCTTTGGTGCGCTGCAAATCTTCTTCGAGGCGGCGGATGACCGTTTCCGTCGCTTCGTCCTTGTTGGGGATTTTTGCGATTTCCTCGGCGGCGGTTTTCAAAAACGACGGCGAAAGTCTTTCTTCAAAAATCACGAGCAGAAAATCGCTCGCTTCGTCCGATACATCTACGGCGCGAACGATGAGATTAATGACGGTTTCCTCGCCGCCGTCGAAACGAACGCGGACGTTCGGAAACTCGCTCGATTTATGTTCGCGCTGGGCATTGAAGAGCGCGGCGCGCAGATCGGGCAGCAAATCGGGATTGATTGCCTTTAACAAGTTGCGCGACGGCTCGCCGCCGGGGAAACGCAGAAATTTTCCCGCCGCGCCGCTTGAATAAACGATGTCGAAATCCTGATTGACGAGAACCGACGACGGTGCGTAGTTCTCTAAAAGTTTGTAATGAATCTCGCCGAGGGAAGTGACGCGTTCGCGCGGATTTCCGGTTTTTCTGTCGGGTAATCTCACTTCCCAAGGCCCGACGACCGGCATCACCGGCATTGCGGCTTGCATTACGGACGCGGCGCGGCGCGAATAAATGCGCTGTTTTTTATCAACCGGCGCGTACAATGTCGCCACCGATTCCGCCGTTTCCGAACTGCCCAAGAAAAGATAACCGCTCGAGGCGAGCGCGAAATGAAAAATCTGCAAAACCTTATCCTGTGTTTCACGATTGAGATAAATCAAAAGGTTGCGGCACGTTATTAAATCCAGCCGCGAAAACGGCGGGTCGCGCAAAACATTGTGCGGGGCGAACAGAATCGTTTCGCGCAACTCTTTTTTGATGCGGTAAAACGAGCCTTCCTTGACGAAAAATCTTTTCAATCTGTTTGGCGGAACGTCTGCTTCGATTGATTCGGGATAGCGATGCTCGCGCGCCTCGGCAATTGCTTCGTCGTCAACGTCGGAAGCGAAAATCTGAAACTTCGGCGGATCGGTAAGAGTGTCGGCGAACTCCTGCAAAAGCATCGCCAGAGAGTACGCTTCCTCGCCCGACGCGCAGCCCGCCGACCAAACGCGCACCGTGTCCCTGCTCGTTTTTCCGGCGAAGATATTCGGCACGACTTCCTTTTCAAGTGCCGCGAACGCCTCCTTGTCGCGGAAGAAGTTCGTCACGTTAATCAAAAGATTTTTGAGCAGCGATTGAACTTCGTTCGGATGATTTCTGAGCAGTTCGAGATACGAAGGAATATCTTCAAGTTCGTGAATCTGCAAATGACGGGCAATCCGCCGAATGAGCGTCGGCGTTTTATAATTGGAAAAGTCGTGTCCGGTGCGAACCCGCAGAATGGTTAAAACCTCGCGCAGAGATTCGTCGGCGTGAATTTCCTTGGCAGTTTCTTTTGCTTCCGCGCCATTCGTCAGATGCAGCCGTTCCGAGCTTTCCCGAAAATGAATCAGCTTTTCCGGCATTTTATGAACCGGCAAAACCCAATCGACGAGCTGTGTATTGATCGCCGAGCGCGGCATCGAATCGTATTCGGCATCGTCCGGGTCCTGCACAATCGCAAACCCGTTCGATTCTTTGACGCGCTTGAGTCCGAGCGTTCCGTCCGAACCCGTGCCGCTCAACACGACGCAGACCGCGTTTTTCTCATACGCTTCGGCGAGCGTTCTGAAAAAAACATCAATAGCGATGCGATGTCCTGCGGGGCGTTCGGCGACGGCGGGACGAATCACGCCGTCAACCATTTCAAGCTGCTTATTCGGCGGAATCACATAAACATTATTCGGCTCGACCTTGACGGTTTGGGTGACCTGCATCACTTTCATTGAAGTGTGCGCCTGCAAAATCTCCGGCAGTTTCGATTCGTGTTCGGGCGAGAGATGCAGAATGGCGACAAACGCCATTCCCGAATTCGGCGGCATCGAAGCGAAAAATTCCTGCAAAGCCTTCACGCCGCCCGCCGACGCGCCCAAACCGACGACGAGAAAATCTTTTTTACTTTTCGGCTTTTCTTCTGTATCTAAAGTGCCGTTCTTTTCGTCCTTAGTCTTTGATTTTTTTTCCATAAAATTTCAGGAATCAAACAACTTTTCGTCAATTGAAAGAGTTAAACAGTTTATTTCTTATCTTAGCATCTGAAGCCAAATTATTTGAAAATAGGCGCGATAATTGAAAGTTTTTATAAATTTAAGCACTAAAAAGAGGCTTTGATATTTCAATTATCGAAGCCTTTCTGAATTTTGTAAATTGAAATCCAATTTTCCGAGCGTTGAAATCTAATGATTAAAAGCGAACCCCAAAATAGGCGCGAATGAAAGAAGGATTTTCATAAGGATGAGATGGCAGAAAGATTTAGAAATTAAATTTATGTCGGCATCTTCTGTCAGATAGACAACAAACCTTTTCCCGATTTTGAAGTAGATTGAGATTTCCAATTACAAATATATTTAGGAAATTATGAATAAAGCTATCTCTACACAAATGCAGCATATAAAGAAAATCTCAGTGTTAATAT
>CAXTMQ010000211.1:0-8281 GCA_964245305.1 uncultured Pyrinomonadaceae bacterium | reverse complement strand
ATTTTCGGCTCTTTCCAGCCGCCCATCTGAAAATGATGATGAAGCGGCGATTGCAAAAAAATTCTTTTGCCCGTGCCGGTCGTGCGCTTCGTAAATTTGAAATACGAAACTTGCAGCATTACCGACACCGCTTCGATAATAAAAATGCCGCCGATAAACGGTAAAAGGAATTCCTGCTTGGTTAAAATTGCGACCGTTCCGAGCGCGCCGCCGATTGCCAATGAGCCGACATCGCCCATAAAAACTTCGGCGGGCGGCGCGTTAAACCATAAAAATCCGAGTGCCGCGCCGACCATCGCGCCGCAAAAAACCGTCAGCTCGGCGGCTTCGGGTTTGTGCGTGATGTCGAGACGTTCCGCCCAACGCTCGTCGCTCGCCAGATACGTTAGTCCGGTCAAAGCCGACATTGCGATAAACGTCACGCTCGTCGCCAAACCGTCCATTCCGTCGGTCAAATTAACGGCGTTCGATGAACCTAAAAGAACGAAAATGATAAAAACCAAATATAAAATCGGACCGATCCACGTAACCGCCAAAGCCGGATCGGAGATCGCCGTCGTTTTAAAAAACGGAATGCTCAAATTCCAAGGGTAATTGGCGAACGCCCACAAAATTCCCCAAATAACAATCGCCGTCAAAAGTTGTCCGAGGATTTTCTGCCAGCCGGTCAAACCTAAACTGCGCTTTTTGACGATTTTAATGTAATCGTCAACAAAACCGATCACGCCGAATGAAGTCGTCGCCGCAAGCGTCAGCCACAAATACAAGCTGTCGAGCCGCGCCCAGAGAACAGTCGAGATAAAAACCGAACCGAGAATCAAAACTCCGCCCATTGTCGGCGTACCTTTTTTGGCGTGATGTTCGGCGGACAATTCTTCGCGGATTTCCTGTCCGATTTTCAACGCCTGAAGTTTTCTGATAACGCCGTTGCCGAATAACAGCGTGAGAAGGAGCGCGGTAATCGTCGCCCAAGCCGTGCGAAACGTCACGTATTGAAAAACATTCAAACCTTTATAGAAAATTGATTCGCTGGTGCGACCGTAGGTTTGATAAATCAATTGATATAAAAAGTAGTAAAGCATCCGTTTCGATTTTGAATTTTAGATTTCGGATTTTTCTCTGTTGTTTTTATCCTTTCTCCGTTTATCGTCAATTTTCCCTTTTTTGTTCAGCGTTTTCCAATTCAAATTTTTCCAATATTTTCTCGATTACGCGCTCGGTGCGAACGCCGCGCGAACCTTTGACCAAAACTAAATCCCCTGCTCTGATTTCGTCTTTCAAAAATTCTCCGGCTTGAATTGAATCTTCAAAAAATCTCGCGTTCGCTAAATCATTTTCCTTCGCCGCTTCGACTATTTCGCTTGCCAAACCGCGCACACCGATCAAAAAATCTATGCCCGATTTTGCCAACGCCGCGCCGGTTTCGCGGTGAATTTCGCGCTCCTTCACGCCGAGTTCGAGCATCTCGCCGGCGACGACGATTTTTCTTTTCGCGTTTTGTCCGTTTTCGATTAAAGTGCTGACCATTCCCAAAAGTGCGGCTGGATTTGAATTGTAAGAATCGTTGACGACGGTAAAATCATCGGCGAAATGCAAAACTTCGCCGCGCTGCGGCGGCGGAGCGATTGTTTGCAAAGCATCGGCAATTTCCCGCGCCGACATTCCGAATTTGAATCCGACCGCGGCGGCGGCGAGCGCGTTTAAAACATTGTGCTTGCCCGAAAGCGCAAAATTAACCTGCGCCATATCGTTCGGCAAATTTAAAACGAATTTCGTTTCGCCGAAACGCGACATTTCGACTTCACTTGCCGCGATGTCCGCCGAATTTTCAATGCCGAAAAAAATCGTTTCGCCTGTGTGCAGATCGCGCATCGCTGCGACGCGCGAATCGTCGGCGTTTAAAATCGCCGTGCCGTCTCGCTTCATTCCCTCGACGATTTCGGCTTTGGCTTTCGCCACATTTTCAATCGAGCCGAGATGTTCGACGTGAACCGGCAGTACATTTAAAACGACGGCGACATCCGGCGGCGTAATGCGGCAAAGTCTTTTGATTTCGTTGTTCGGCGTGGACATTCCCATCTCCAAAACTGCCGCGTCGAACGATTTGTCTTTTGCGAGATTTAAAACAGTAATCGGAAGTCCGAGACCGTTGTTGAAATTTTTTTCGTTGCTTAAAATTCGTCCTCCGCCAGCGCGTAGAACGTGCGCTGTCAATTCCTTCGCCGTCGTTTTGCCCGCGCTGCCCGTGATGGCGACGACGGGTTTGTTCCATTCGAGATAAACGCCGTGCGCCAAGTTTTGAAACGCCGCGATACTGTCTTCGACGAAAATTAATTTGTCTTGAAATCGTTCTAAAATCTCCCGATGTTCGGCGAATTTATCAGGTCGTGCAACGCACGAAACCGCGCCTGATTCAAACGCGGTCGGGATAAATTTATGCGAATCCTGAAACTCGCCGTTGAAGCAATTATTTTGAAAATCCGGCTGCGCGAACGCAAAAAAAACGTCGCCCGCCTGAACCCGGCGCGAGTCAATCGCAAACGAATTGACTTCGGTACCAAGCAAGGCGGGATTTAATTTCGACGCATCGGCGCTCATATACTCGACGGCTTTTTCAAGTTTCAAGTTTTTTGCTTTTTCCTCTCGGCAATTGATTTCTTTTTCGTGTCCGCGTCTAAGTTCGCGGTTTTCGGCTTCGTTGATTTTTTATCATCGCTCGAAGGCTTCACGTCTTTTTTAATTTCGGGTTTCGATTTTTCTTTTTCAGGCTTCTTATTTTTTTCCGCGCTCGCTTTTTCTTTGCCGGCAAATTCTTTGTCGGATTTTTTCGACGCATTTTCGTTCGCCGTTTTCTTTACGCTATTTTCTTTTTCCGCGTTTAAATTTTCATCTTCAGACAGAGGCTTAGCAGCGGTCGGCTCGTCAACATCGCTCGGAATTTCGACGGTCGCCAAATTTTCCTGCGTGATATTCGCATCGGGAACGACGTTCATTTCCGGCAGAATTTGTTCGGCGATTTCACGGAAAACCGGCGCGGAAACTTGTCCGCCGTCGCGCGCGCCGCCGCTCGGTTCGTCCATCACGACGGCAATCACGATTGAAGGATTGTCCGCCGGAGCCATTCCGATAAACGACGACATATATTTTCCGGCATCAACTCGTTTCAGTTTCGCGTTGAATTTCCAAGCCGTGCCGGTTTTGCCCGCCGACGTGTAACCGTTCAACTGAGCGCGTTTCGCCGTGCCTTTTAAAACGACTTGCCGCAGCATTCCGCGCAACCCGCGAGCCGTGTTTGCGCTGACGATTTGCGTTTGATCGAGCTGTGTAATCGAAAACGGTGTGCCGTCGGCGTTGCGAATTTCCTTGATAACGTGCGGTTTGACGCGCACGCCGTCGTTGGCAATCGTGCCGTAAGCGGAAATCATCTGCAAAGCCGTTACGCCGACTTCGTAACCGATAGACATCGAAGCCAAGCTGTCGCCGTTCCACGTCGCGGGCGAGCGAAACTGTCCGCGCGTTTCCGCAGGTAATTCAATGCCCGTCGGCTGACCGATGCCAAACTTTTGAGCATAACCGTAAAAGTTTTCCTTGCCAACCGCCATTCCGGTTTTTATCGCGGCGACGTTGCTCGAGACGGCGAGAGCTTCGCCGTAGGACATAACTTTGGTGGCGTGCGGATCGTTGAAACGATGTCCGGCGACTTCAATAAAACCGCTTCGGCAATCAATTGAGCCGTTCGGATTGATTAAATTCAAATCAATCGCCGAGCTGTAAGTAACGAGTTTAAAAATCGAACCGGGCGAATAAATTGATTGAATCGCGCGGTTGGTAATCGCTTCGGGATTGACTTCGTTAAATTTGTTCGGGTCGAACGTCGGATAATTAGCCATCGCCAAAATCTCGCCGGTTTTCGGATCGAGCGCGATTGCCATTCCCGATTTGGCGTTGCTTGCCTTCACGCCTTTTTCGAGTGCCTGTTCGACTTTATATTGAATCGAATTATTGATCGTTAGAACAATATCCTTCGGCGGCTCGCGTTCTTCGACATCTTCCTCTTCATAAACTCTGCCGAGGCGGTCGCGGTCTTGCCATTTTTCGATAATCGCGCCGCGTAAAATTTGTTCCTGCGACTGCTCGATGCCCGCTTGTCCAACGTCATTCGCATTGCTGAAACCGATGACCTGCGCCGCCAGAGTTTTATACGGGTAAGTTCGCTTTTGATCTTCGCGCCAGTGCAAACCTTCAAACTTCGGCAAATCGAATTTTCTTACGCCCTTTGTTTCGAGTAATTGATTTATTTTCTGCGCCGTATCTTCGTCGAGCTTCGGCGCGATCATCACAAATCTTTTGCCGCTTTCTTTAGCATCTCGCAAATCTTTTAAAATTCCGTCGGGTTTAACTTTCAGAACGTCGGCGACCTGCCGCGCGGTCGCGTCAACGTCTTCGATTTCCTTCGGATCGGCGAATAGCGATTTTACTTTCACGCTCATCGCCAGAGTGCGCTCGGTGCGGTCGAAAATCGTGCCGCGCAATGTTTTGCTTTTCAGTTCGTCGCGCCGCTGATCCTGCGCTTTGTCGCGCAGCCAATCGCTTTGATTAATCTGCAAATGCACGAGCCGCACGCCGATTGCGCCGATCCACAAAATAAACAGCGCGACGATCAGCATAAAGCGCGTGAACGCCGTCTGCATCGGATTTCTTTTTTTAACTATTTTCGTTTTTCGAGTCGCCATAGTTGGAATTTAAAATCTATTCTCGAACTAAAAATTTCGTCGCCGTTCTTTCAAATGAAAATAATTTTATTTTTTCGCAATCTGCACTCGCCCCTTGTCCGTTTTGTCTTTGCCTGCTTTATCCGGCGGCGCGGTTTTTTCGGGTTTCGTTTGCTTTTCCGGCTTTTTTACTTCGTCGGTTTTCGTCGGCGCGATTGGCTGCGGCTTCGCGCTCAAATCTTTTTCCGCTTTCTGATTGTCAATCAGATTCGCGTTCGGACGAACGACTTCGATATTGCCGGCGGTCATTTCCCGAAAGCCGATTTTCTGCGCGGCTTTTTTGATTTCCGCAGGCGATAGAGCGATTTCTTTGGCGAGAATCAAGCGGCGTTTGCAGGCTTCGAGTTCTTCGATTTGTTTGCGAAGTCTGGAATTTTTTATGCTGAAATCTATCGAAGCGAAATGCTGACGGGCGGCGAAGAAAAAACCGACCACCAAAATAAATCCGCAGCCGAGCGTAAGCAAACAATATTTCCACGGAATCGGACTCGCGCCGCTTTTTTTCTTGCTCTCGGATTTATTTTTTTCGGTCAAATTTTTTCTATTCATAAATTTCCTCACAGGCGTTTGAGTAAAAATTTTCAGAGTTAATTCAGCTTTAAACAAGCTCGCAGCTTCGCGCTGCGGGCGCGCGGATTCGTTTCTAATTCGAGTTCGCCCGGAACAATTGGTTTGCGCGTTAAGATTTCAACCTCTTTAACCGCGCCGCAAGCGCAGATTGGAAGGCGCGGCGGACAGACGCATTTTCCCGCGAGATTTTGAAAAGTCTGCTTCACGATTCTGTCTTCGAGCGAATGAAAAGTTATCATTGCCAGCCGCCCGTCTTTCTCTAAAATGTCCGCGCCGTCGCGGATAAATCTTTCTAAAATTTCGAGTTCGCCGTTGACGGCGATTCTTAAAGCCTGAAAAGTTTTCGTCGCCGAATGAATCTTATCTTTTTTGCCGCGTCCGACGGCTTTTTCAATCAAATCCGCAAGCTGTCCGGTTGTCTCAATCGGCTCGTTCCGCTCTCTTTTCCAAACGATGCGGCTGGCGATTCGTCGGGACAATCTTTCTTCGCCGTATTCGTAAATAATTCGGGCGATTTCAAATTCGGACAGTTCGGCGAGCAATTCGGCGGCGGTCGGCGCGTCCGAATCTTTGTTCATTCGCATATCGAGCGGCGCGTCGAACCGAAAACTGAAACCGCGTTCCGCGCTGTCGAACTGCAAAGATGAAACGCCGAGATCGGCGATAACACCGTTCACTTTTTCAATTCCGGCTTCGTTCAAAACATCTTTTATCTCGGAAAAATTCGCGTGAAAAATTTCGATTCGGCTGCCGAATTTTGCCAATCTCGCTTTCGCCAATTTAACCGCTTCCGCGTCTTGGTCTATTCCGAGAACGCGCGTTTTGTCGGATTTCTCCAAAATTGCTTCGGTGTGTCCGCCGAGTCCGAGCGTCGCGTCAACAAAAATTTCCGCGCCCGTCGGTTTAAGCACTTTTAAAGTTTCCGCGAGCAAAACCGGCTTATGAATAGTTTCGTCCTTATTTTGCGGCATCTTCAAAGAGCAAATCGGGTTTTTGCGCGCGCTCCGGCAAACACACGAATACTATAAAATTGAACTCGTCAAATTTCGGGGAAATGGATTATTTGATTATATTTTTTTGATTTTACGCTGGAAAACTAAATTTTTTGACCGTCCTGTCGGTAAAATCATTGCAAGTAATCTCCATTCAGCGTTTCAAACAAAACTTTTAGGAAAAGTGCTTAATCTTAAACACCGCGCTGTGGAAATTTTTTTGGTCTATACTGCTTCGATTAGACCGCTTTCAACTAATTACAAAGCATCTTACGATTATTTTTCGCGGTCTGTCAAGATAAAATTCAACCTTTTTTCCTTAATCAGGTGTTTAAATTTTTAAAGGAGAAATTTCCGGCAGAATTTCTTCTTTTCGCGCTTGTTCCGGCAAATTTTCCTTTCGCGCCGCTTTCGGTTAGAGTGATTAATTCGGCTAGATTCAGGGCTATGGAGATTTCTTCTGTCCAACTAATTATTTTCGGTTTGATGGCGGCGGCGGCGAACGTGCTGGGCGGTTTGATTTTGTTTCCGGTCGGAAAGTATGGAAATTACAAAAATCTGCTCAAATACATTTTGGCTCTCGGCGCGGGTTTTATGCTTGCCGTCAGTTTTATTGATGTTTTGCCGGAAGTTTTCGAGATTTGGGCGAAAAAAGGAAATTCGACATCCGCCGAATCGTTGATTTTTCCGATGATTCTTTTGCTCGGCGGTTATCTTTTGACGCAGTTTTTTGAACACACCATCGCGCCGCATTTTCACCTCGGTGAAGAAGTTCACAAAGATCATTTGATTCCGACCGCTTCGGCTTACACGGCAATCGGCGGGCTTCTGATTCACACATTTTTCGACGGCGTTTCGATTGCCGCCGCCGCGCAGGTTGATTTCCGCGTCGGTATTTTAGTTTTCATCGCCGTTTTCCTGCATAAATTTCCCGAAGGCTTTACCATCGCTTCGATCATTTTAGCCGCCGGAAAAAGCCGCAAGGAAGTTTTGCTGGCGACTTCTTTAATCGGTCTGACGACGCTTTTGGGCGTTTTGATTTTTTATTTCGTCGGCACGCGCGTCGGTTTTACGGTCGCTTACGCTTTGCCGATTGCCTGCGGCGTAACGATTTATGTCGCGGCGAGCGATTTGATTCCCGAAGTCAATCATCACGGCGGCAAACGCCCGCTCGTTTCGCTGTCGGTTTTCGCCGGTGTTGCGTTATTTTTCGTTATTCATTACGCTTTGCATAGCATTTTAGAAAGATAGAACTTTAGGGCGAAGCAATTCGTTTTAAGTTGAAGTGTTCGATAAAATTATTTTTGATGATAATGAAAAATAAATTTTCGACGGTAAAATTTCGCTCACTCTTATTCGTTACGTTTTTACTGCTGACGACTTTGCAGATGTTTTCGCAAAGCTCGACACCGTTTTCAATCAACAATTCGCCGCTCGCCTCGCCGACGAGTCCGGTGACGGACGACGCGAATGTTTTGGATGCGAACGCCAAAGCCGCGCTTGAAAAACGCATTATTGATTTTCGCAACACTTCAAATCCGCGCGTCGAACTCGCCGTAGCGATAGTGAACACGACGGGCGAACGTCCGATCTTCGATTATTCGCTGGCGGTCGCGCGCGGTTGGGGAATCGGTTCAAAGGAAACCGATAATCCGAGCGCGTTACTTCTGATCGCCATTGACGACCGCAAATATTTTACGCAGGTTTCCAAGGATTTGGAAGACGAGCTGCCCGACGGTTTAATCGGACAATTACAGCGTCAATATCTCGTTCCGGCTTTTCGTCAACAGGATTACGGTAAAGGCATCTCTGATACGATTGACGCATATATTCGCCAGATTCAAGTCAAACAAACCGGCGCACCCGCGCCGACCGTTCAGCCACAGGAACGAACTAATAAAAGAAATGAAAGCTCATTGTCGGGTGGCGCGTGCTGTTTAATTATTC
>CAXTMQ010000210.1:5756-8342 GCA_964245305.1 uncultured Pyrinomonadaceae bacterium | reverse complement strand
CGCGTTTGCTGCCGTCCATTTCGCCGATGTAGCCTTCGCGCACCATCGCATCGAGAATCGCGGCGGCGCGTCCGTAACCGATTCGCAGATGTCTTTGTAGAAGCGATGTTGACGCGCTTTTATTCATCACGACGGTTCGCAGCGCGTCGGCGAAAAGCGGGTCGCGTCTGCCCGGCAAATCGTCGGTTTCGATCATTTCTTCTTCGGTCTTCGTAATCGTCGTGTCGTATTCGGGCTTGCCCTGCGCTTTGATGTGTTCGACGATTTTCATGATTTCCTTTTCGTCCACGAACGCGCCGTGAACGCGCACGATTTGCGACGTTCCGGGCGGCAGAAAAAGCATATCGCCGCGCCCTAAAAGCTGCTCCGAACCGTTCGCGTCAATGATCGTGCGCGAATCTACTTTCGACGAAACGCGGAACGAAATGCGCGACGGAAAATTCGCTTTGATCAAGCCGGTAATAACATCAACCGATGGACGTTGCGTCGCCAAAACAAGATGAATGCCGACGGCGCGCGCCATCTGCGCGAGGCGCGTAATTGATTCTTCGACTTCTTTGCTCGAAACCATCATCAGATCGGCAAGCTCGTCAATAATGATGACGATATAGGGCAGTTTTTTATACGGCTCGCCGTCGTCGTCAAAATGCTCGATCTGGTTTCGTTTTTCGACTTCGGTGTTAAATCCGTCAATATTGCGAACGCCCCAACCGGCTAAATCTTTATAGCGTTTTTCCATTTCGGAAACCGCCCATTTTAAGGAAATTGCCGCGCGTTTCGGATCGGTGATAATCGGCGTGGCGAGATGCGGAATGTCGGCGTATAAACCTAATTCCAGACGTTTCGGGTCAACCATTATAAACTTCACTTCATCGGGTTTCGCTTTATACAAAATCGAAACGACGAGCGTGTTCACGCCGACGGATTTTCCCGCGCCGGTCGCGCCCGCAATCAAAAGATGCGGCATCTTCGCCAAATCAGCAACGTAATTTAAACCGTCAATCGTTTTGCCGAGCGCGATTGATAAAAGCGATTTCGACTGGTCGAATTTTTTCGATTCGATGACTTCGCGCAGAAAAATCGTTTCGCGCTGCGGATTCGGAACTTCGATACCGACGAAAGCTTTGCCGGGAATGCGGTCAATGCGGATTGATTCGGCTTTGAGCGCGAGACACAAATCGTCGGACAAGCCCGTTACGCGCGAATATTTTACGCCCGGATCGGGTTTGAATTCGTAAGTCGTAACGACCGGACCTTGGCAGATGTGCATTATGCGTCCGGTTACATTGAATTCCTTTGTCTTGTCGGTCAACTCCTGCGCGGTGGCGAGCAGTTCTTCGTCTTTTTGTTCGATACGCGGCGGGGATGCCGTCAAAAATTCCGGGGTCGGTAAAATGTAATCGTCAAAATTCTGCGGCAAAAGCGGCAGTTTCGGCGGGATTTCCGATTCGTTGTCCGTTTCTTTTTCTTCTAAAATTTCCGCGTCGAGTTCGCCCGTTTCCTTGACCGGCGTAATCGAAATTTTTTCGCTTTCGGCGATCAAATCAATGGGTTTCGCTTTTTCTTCGGGCGCAGAAATAGTCGGAATCATTATTTCACCGAGATTGAGCGGTTCATCTGGAAGCTCAATGTTTTCCGCTGATTCAGAATCGTCGAGCGTCGTTTTTTTCGCGGATTTTTTAAGTCTTTGCAAAAATGACGATTCGACCGTTTCCGGCGTTTCGACTAATTCTTTTTTCGCCTTTAAATTATCGCCGTTGGAAACTGTCGGCGGTTTCGCCGCCGGCTTTTCGCGCTGTTTTTCAAGCCGGTTTCTCGCTAATTCTTCACGCCTCAATCGCGCCGCTTCGTTGCGTCGCTCGCGCCACGCTTTATAGCCGCCGAACCATTCGCCGAAGCGCGTTTGAAAATTTTCCCAGGCAAACCTGAAATCGCCGAAGAAAGACGCGAACGAAAAATTAGTGATGCTCAAAATCGAAACTGCGAGCAGCGCGGTCAGCAAAATTCCCGCGCCGATGCGACTGAGCAGATAGGCGAGAAAAGTTTCGATTGAATAACCGATCAAACCGCCCGCGCGAACGCTGCCGTCGAAAAACGTCGGCAAACCGATGGCTTCCATCAAACCGGCGAGCGAGACGACGAAAATCAGCGAACCGACGATGCGACCGACGGACGGGCGAAGCGTTTCCGAACGAAAATACCGCCACGCGATCAAACCGATCAAGAACGGCAGAAACAGCGCGGTCAACCCTAAAGTCTGAAATAAAATTCCCGCCAAATTCGCGCCGAGCGAGCCGACCCAATTCTGCGTTTTCTGCTGTCCGCGACTCGCCCAATCCTGCGACAAAATTGACCAATCGTTTGGGTTATAAGTTATCAGGCAAAGGAAAACCAAAACCGCCGACGCCAGCAGAACGACGGCAATGATTTCATTCGTTCTCGAATGAACCGCCGGAGTTGATTTTTTGTTTATCTCAGTCGCCATTTTCGCTTCGTTTTATTAATTCGCCGAATTGTTTCCCTTCTTAAACAATAGAAATTCTTTAATAAATTCGTCAATGTCGCCGTCGAGAACGGCTTCGACAT
>CAXTMQ010000210.1:0-5746 GCA_964245305.1 uncultured Pyrinomonadaceae bacterium | reverse complement strand
TCAAATTTGGTGCGCGTGTCTTTGACGAGCCGATACGGATGCAGAACGTAATTGCGAATCTGCGAGCCGAACGAAATATCCTGTTTGCCGGCTTCGAGTTCGGCGGTTTCGCCGCGCCGTTTTTCCAACTCTAATTCATAAAGTTTCGAGCGCAAAACCTGCATCGCCACCGCGCGGTTTTGAATTTGCGAACGCTGATTTTGACACGTTACGACGATGCCGGTCGGCAGATGCGTAATGCGAACCGCCGAATCCGTCACGTTGACGTGCTGACCGCCCGCGCCGCTCGAACGATATGTGTCCACGCGCAAATCTTTGTCGTTGATTTCGACTTCGATATTCTCGTCAATTTCCGGCGAAACGAACATCGAAGCGAACGAAGTTTCGCGGCTGCCGCCCGAATTGAACGGCGAGATTCTAACAAGGCGATGAACGCCCGCCTCGTTCGCCATCAAGCCGTAAGCATATTCGCCTTCGACGCGAAATGTCGCCGATTTGATGCCGGCTTCGCTGCCCGATTGCTCGTCCAAGATTTCGACCTTGAAGCCTTTTTTCTCAGCCCAACGCAAATACATTCTCAAAAGCATCTGCGCCCAATCCTGCGCGTCCGTGCCGCCCGCGCCCGCCTGAATCGAACAAATCGCGCTGTTCGCGTCGGTTTCGCCTGACAATAAACTCTGCGTTTCCGCTTCGCTTGTTTCGCGTTCGAGATTGGCAATCAAATCCGCCAAATCATTAATCGAATCGGCATCGGTTTCGGCAAATTCAAACAACACTTCGGCATCGGAAACGAGCGTTTCAAATCGTTCCTGCTGCGTCAAAGTCTTTTCGACGCGGCTTCGCTGCTGAACAATTTTCTGCGCCGCTTCCGAATCGTTCCAGAAATCCGGCGCGGCAATCTGCGCTTCTAATTTTTCAAGTTCCGCTTGCTTGGCAGGCTTGTCAAAGAAACCTCCCAAGTTGTTCAACTTTAACTTTTATTTCTTCGTATTTTGTTTGTAAATCGTTTAATTCCATTTTTTACTGATGCTGTCCGATGTGAAATCTCATTCCCGATATTGTTCCGTCAACGTAACTTAGCGGACGATGAAAATAATAAATATAACCCTTGTCGGCTGGAAAAATCACATAAGCGTCTCCGTCTTGATGCCAAATTTCCGCCTGCGTTTGACGAATCCAAATATAGCTCAAAAAATAAAGCAGAAAACCAAACGACCGCGATTAAAATTTTTCGCTTCATCTATATTTATCCGCGTAAATCTACGATCGAATTTCTCCTTTTCCAAAAACTGAAAATCAGCAATCCAATCGTGACAATCAAGCAAAGCCACGCGAACCAATCGCCGAATCTTACATAAAAGGTTTGCTTGCCGTCAAATTTCCCGACCGTCCAAACGCGCGTCGCTTCGGTGTAAACATCCGCCGCGTCGGAAACTTCGCCGCGTTCGTTGATGTATGCCGTGATGCCGACGTTCGTGGCGCGAATAACCGGACGATTTGTTTCGACGGCGCGAAAAATCGTGCCCGCTAAATGCTGCCGCAAAACGCCGGTGTCGCCGAGATAACCGTCGTTCGTCATTTCGATCATCACGTCCGCGCCGCGCCTTGCAAATTCTCTGGTCAGCGACGGAAAATGCGATTCGTAACAAATTACGATTCCCGCCTTGGCATCGCCGACGGGAAAAAGATTGTAATTTTCGCCCGGCTGAAAACTGCCGACCAAAGTCGGAATAAGCGGCTTGATCGGCGACGGAACGGGCGCGAATTCTCCGAACGGAACGAGATGAATTTTATCATACTGCCCGATTTTCGCGCCTTGTTCGTTTATCATCACCGCCGAATTAAAATAATTTTCGCCGTTCGGATTCGGCTCGGCGGAATTAAATAAAACCGAAACATTATTGCGCCGCGCGAAATCGCCGAAATAACGGCGCAGTTCCGCGTCTTCGCCGTATGAAAAATTCATCGGCGATTCCGGGAAAATTACAGTCGTCGTCTGAGTCGGCTCTGAAGCCGTCCTTATTTCGATTTTTCGCAGCGCGTCTTCGGCGAGTTCGATATGTCGCCCGCGCAGTTTCAGCCACTTTTCTTCGTTCAAACCGCTCATCGGAACATTTGCCTGCACGACGACAACGCGGTTTCGATTAGTGTCATCTGCCGGTTTTATTGAATAAAGATTCGGCAAACAAAAAAATGGCGTGATTAAGAGCGCGATAAATAAAGAAACATAAACAATCTTCTTATTGGCAACTTGATCGGCTTCCGTGTATTTTTCGGTGAAAAGGCGAAACAGATTAAAAGAATTCAGCGCGACGACGGCGTTAAATAAAACAATCCAGAACCCGACTAAATAAACGCCGCCGATTTGCGCCGTTTGTATCAAATGACTGACAAACGCCTGTGAATAACCAATTGCGTTCCAACTCGTATCAGCAACGCTCGCCCGCAAAAATTCCTGCGCCGTCCATAAAAACGGCGCGGCTAAAAAACCGTATGCGCCGAAGCGTTTCAGAACTACCGAAAATAATGCTGCGAAAATTGCCGGAAAAACGCCGACGATTCCGGTGATTGCGAAAAGCAGAATATAAGCGAGCCACGTCGGAAGTCCGCCGTAAGTTACAAATGAAAACGTCAGCCACCAACACGCGCCGGAAAAGAAAATCGTTCCGAAAATCCAGCCTAAAATCGCGGATTTGATAATCGAATCTTTTTCGCGTTCGACTGCGAAAAGAAACGGCACGAGCGCGATCCACGCCAGAAGCCATAAATCAAAATTCGGAAACGCCAGAATGAGCAGAATCGCCGAGAGAACGGCTAAAAGCAAACTGCCGACAGACGGAAGTTTCGTTCCGGCAAGGGAAAATTTCATAACCGACAGTTTAGCAAAATTTTACGCGCGGCTGAAATTATGGATTTTTATTGCGAAGAATCGTCGGGAAAAACTCATTCGGTCAATTCGTTTCATTCTGAATGATGTCGTTCAAACTGAATGACCGCGAAAATTTTATGCTCAATTTTTGTCACATCGAAAATGACGAATTTTGTCAATTTGCGTTTAACGCCGCATTCGATCCGTCAATTTGGAAGATTTTACAAAGCGTGACCGCAAATTCGCGGCAGATTAACTGAAAACCTTATTTTTATTGAATAATAGTAAAAATCGCTTTAAAAGCAGGAGAGCCTGATTATTTCTAATCAGGCTCACAAATAGGAAGGACAACTGAAGGAACGCTCGGAAGGTGGTCAAGCGCAATAGCAAACTGCGCTCGGAGAAGAGTTGGCGGCGGGGTCTTACTAAACTTTTTAATTTTTAATAAGCTAGCCGCTTTCTTTATTAGCACGTCCCGTGCCAAAGTTAGTTTGCGGGTCAAAGTTCAAAGTTCAAAGTTCAAAGTTTTGAATAAAACCTTAGCAATTACGGGACTTTGAGCAAAATCATTAGCATTTACTAACGAAAGACTTTGAATTTTAAACCTTGAACTTTGAACTTCCACGCTCGCGCGAACTTACACTATTTGGAACATCGCTCGACTTGCCGCTGTAAACCGAGCGCATCTTGGTTTTCCGAATCAACCGCCAAAGCCGAACTTGCATAATTTTTCGCTTGCAGACAATCGCCGCGCTGGAGATAAATTTTTCCGAGTCCGACGTGCGCCATAATTAATTTGTTGTCCCAGAAAAGCGCGGTTTTCAGACTGCTGACGGCTTGTTCCAGATCGCCGCGCCGCAAGTGAATATTGCCGAGCAAAAGATATGATTCCGCGCTCATCGGCTCGCTCGAGAGAACTTTTCTTAAAACCGCCATCGCTTCGTCGTCGTTTCCGTCTTTATAAAGCGTCCACGCCTGCGCCAGCAGAGATTCGGTTTCGTTGAGCGGTTTTTCCATCGGCGCGGGTTGACGGTTGCTCAAAACCACGCTGACGAAATCTTTGCGCGAAGGTTGTTGAATGCGAACACCGATAACGCTGACCGTTTGTTGCGCCAGCCATTCTTTTTGCAGATTGGCGTATTTATTTTCGGCGGTTAAATTCTGTCTCGCTTGATTGTCAATGTCGGCGGCGGTTTGATCTTTCAGATTTTCCAGAGCCTTCGCCAGCAGAAAATACGACTCGCCGTCGCGCGGATTAAGCGCAATTGCCGGACGCAGATTGTCCGCCGCGCCTTTATAATCGCCGCTTAAAAATAATGCCAAACCGTAATTAAAGCGCACGGTCGGCTCGTCGGGCGATGAATCGAACGCTTTTTTGAGAAATGTCGTACCTTCCTTCAAAAATTCTTCCGACTTGCCTTTGTTTTTCTTTTCGCCGAGCGAGGCTTGCACGGCAATCGCGCCCAAAGTATTATAAACGCTCGTCAATTTCAAATCGTCGGCGAGCGGGCGCAAAACGGCTAACGCCTGCTCGTAATTTTTCTCCTGCCATTGAATTAAACCCGTATAAAATGCGGCTTCGGCATACTGCGGAGTTTCGGTCGGAACGCGCGAAAAATAATCAACCGCGTCGGAAAATTTTCGCTGATTCATAAACGAATGTCCGAGTTCGAGCGCGGCATCCGAATAAACTCCGCCTTTGGTTTTTTCGTCTTCGCCGTAAATCCGAAGCGCGTTTTTGAAATAATTTTCGCGCGTCTGCGCGTCGCTTTCGGGCGTAAGCAAGCCTTTTATATACGCCTCGAAAGCTCTCGCCGGAACTTTATTCGCCGCTTCGACGAATTGATTTTGCGAAAACGGCAGAGCTTTATCGCGCTGATAGAGAATCTGATAAGCGATTTGTCCTTGAATCGTCTGCAAATTCGCCAGCGCGTCGTTCAAAATAATGTCGCGTGTAATGCGTCTGCCGTCGGGAAATTCTTCGCTTAAAAATCTGCCTTCGTTGACGCGGATGATTTTCGCTGTAACATTTACCATCGCCGCCGTGTCGCCCTGAGCCGGAACGATATTATATTTGCCGCCGATCAGAAGCGTCGCTTTGCCTTCACGCGCCAGTTTCAGAGACGTGGCGAGACTCGGCAAAGCCGTCAAAGGAACGCGCAATTTTTGTTGGATGATTTTGCGCTCGTCGTTCGAGACAACATTCAAAGCCGGGACTTTCAGCAATTCGGAAAGCGAATTGGCGACGCTTTCGCCAACCCAATTAAATTCCGCCTTCCCGGACGTATTTTCAAACGGCAAAATCATCACCGTATCGTTATTGGATTGCGCCTTGACCGCGAACACGAACAGCGACAATAAAAATCCCGTCAAAAAAACCTTTGGCATAACTCGCATAAATTGATAAACGCCGCCGCGCCGAAAAAGATTTAAAAATTCCATCCGCGCGAAGCAAAAATTTCCTTATAAAATAAAAAAGTTCGCTCGAATAAAGCGAACTTTTGATAAATAGGATGCCCGAATAAAAAGAAAAGATGGTAGTCGGTACGGGATTTGAACCCGTGTCGCCGCCGTGAAAGGGCGGTGTCCTAGACCCCTAGACGAACCGACCACAAAAAGCAGATTATGAATGAAAAACTTTATCGCTAAAATTTTTCGGCTAACGAACAACGTGCTTTTCGAGATGAAAAACGAACAGTTAGATTAACTTATCCAATCTTTTACTGTCAAACTCGCCGATAAATTATTCGCCGTGCGCTTAAAATATTTTCGCCATGTGCTAAAATTTTATTTCAAAACAATGAACGAGCAAAAACCGAAACGAGTATTTTTGATTGATACGATGTCGCACATTTTCCGCGCGTTTTTCGCGCCGAT
>CAXTMQ010000209.1:0-8356 GCA_964245305.1 uncultured Pyrinomonadaceae bacterium | reverse complement strand
ATGTCTGGAATATCACGGCGGCGAGATTTTACTGAACGCGGAAGTCGAAAAAATCGAAGTTTCCAACAATGAAACCGGCGGAATAATTCTTGAAAATGGCGAAAGAATTGAAGCCAAACGAATTGTTTCCAACGCGCACGTTCACACGACGTTTTTGAAATTGATCGGCGCGGAAAATCTGCCCGAAGGACTTGCGGAAAGAATCAAAAACGTAAGAATCGGCAACGGATTCGGAATGATCGTCCGCTGCGCCGTCTCCGAACTGCCCGATTACATCGCCGCTCCGAACGGCGGACAGCCCGCCGATTGTCATCACGGCTTGCAATTAATGTGTCCGACACTTGCTTATCTCGAACGCAGTTACGCCGATTATCTGAACGGCATTCCGTCGAAAAATCCCGGCGCGCTGGCGATGACTTTTTCTTCCGTTGACCCGACGCTCGCGCCTGCGGGCAAACACACGCTTTTTATCTGGGGACAATATTATCCATACGAACTTTCAAACGGTGAGCGTTGGCAGGACATCGAAAACCGCGAAGCCGACCGTTTGATTGACGTGGTAAATTCCTACGCGCCGAACGTCAAAGATTCGATCATCTCGCGCTTCGTCCAATCGCCGCTCGACCTTGAACAGCGCATCGGACTGCTGCGCGGCAACGTGATGCACGTCGAAATGGATTTCGACCAGATGTTTCTCTTTCGCCCTCTGCCCGAAATGAGCCAATACAAAACGCCGATCAAAAATCTCTACCTGACCGGCGCGTCAACCCATCCCGGCGGCGGAGTCTTCGCCGCTTCGGGACACAACACGGCGCAGGTTGTTTTGAAAGATGTGAAAAGCGGTTGGTTTTAAAGTGAATTTAATTTTGTCTCGATAAAAACAAAGTTTCAGACGGAATCCAGTCGGCGGCGAAGCTATCGGCTTTTTCGAGTCATTTATTTATTCGTTGCGCGGGCGGAACTGATTCACCCCAATATTCGACGAAAAACGCATCTTCCATTCTCAAAGACGCGGCGAACATTCCTCGTTTTCAATCGCTTTGATCGCTCGTTGAATGTAGATGCGCCGGCGCGTTTTGTCTTCCCGATGCGCGACGCTTCCAATTTCGGATGTTTTCCGGTTGGCGTTGACGATTTTTAGCTTGATATCGGCGTTTGATTATTGGCGCGGAATCGGCTGTTTGTCTTTTTTGAGCTGGCGCGTCGTGTTTTCGATGACCGAAGAGAATTCGTAATTCGCGGCTTCGGATAGAACAAACCGGTCAGCGGTGTTTGCGTCGAGTTCGCGCTGGCGAGCGGCATCAGTCGAGCGGTCGTCGATTGTTTTCGGCGGAACGGTGAAAAAACGACCGTTCAGGACGAGCGCGAGACCGATGAAGAAGACGAGCAAGCCGATGGCGGGAAAAAAGACCGCTGTCGGATCAATGACGGCGAACGGCGCGAGCAACAGGGTTACGCCCAAACCGACGGACGAGATGATTGTGCCGACGCGGATGCGGCGCAGACGTTTTTCGGCGGGCGATTCGAGAAACTTTTCGATTTGCGGCAGAACGTCTTCGGTAATGATTTTTACCTCGACCGCCGTTTGCATTTCGCGGATTTTCGACGCGAAAGCGCGTCCGATTTCGTCGCGCGCCGTTGCCGCCGACGAAGTAATGCCGTCGGGTTTGGCGAGCGCGCCGCGAACGACGCGCAAATCCGCGCCGCACGCGCGGCAAAACTGATTGACGAGTTTGTCTTCAAGACCGCAGCTCGGGCAAAACATATTTTCGTAATTTCTCCGAATTTGAATTTTAGTTTGAAATCAATCGAAAATCCATACGCGCGAAGTTTCGCTTTTGTTCCCGAATACGCGACGGATTGTCCGGTGATAAAAATCATCTTTTATTTGCCAAAACTCGTTTCCGAAATTTAAACTTTAACAAGTATGGCGAACGATGCATTTCCGCTCGATTACCGGCGTTTGTTTGAAACCCTGCCGGGTTTGTTTATCATTGTGCGCCCCGATTTGACGGTCGCCGCCGTCAGCGATGAGTATTTGCGGGCGACGATGGTTAAGCGCGAGAATTTAATCGGGCGCAACTTGTTTGATGTCTTTCCCGAAAATCCCGGCGATTTTGGTTCGCGCGGCGCGGTAAATGTTCAGGGTTCGATAAAGAAGGTTTTCGAGACCGGCGAAGCGGACGTTCTGCCGATTCAGAAATACGATATTCAGCGTCCGGCTTCGACAGGCGGCAGATATGAAGAACGCTACTGGCGAATTTCGACCGCGCCCGGTTTCGACGCGGCGGGCAAAGTCGCCTACGCCGCGCATCGCATCGAAGATATTACAGAACAAATCGAATTTCGGGAAAAAGAAGTCGCGCAGAAAAAAATAAACGCGGAGTTAAAGGAGCGGACAACGCGCATCGAATCGAGGCGAAAGCAAGCCGAAGCCGCGCTCGAAAATACTCGAATGCGTCTCGAAGCCGCGCTCGAAGCCGGAGAAATCGGCACTTGGACGTGGAATGTTTTAGATGACAGCGTTGTCGCCGACGAAAATCTCGCCCGATTTTTTTCGGTTTCCGACAAAGACGCGCGCGGCGGACGAATCGAAAAATACATCGCTGCGATTCACCCGGAAGACCGCGAGCGCGTCGTTACGGGAATTCACGCCGTAATTGATAACGGCGGCGTGAATTGGTCGGACGAGTATCGTTATTCGTGCGCCGACGGGAGTTATAAATACGTTTTTGATCGCGGTTTTGCTATTCAGCACGACGGCAAACCCGTCAGAATGCTCGGCGCGATGCAGGACGTAACGGCGCGGCGCGAAGCCGAAGCCGATTTGCGCTGCAGTCAGGAACGGCTCGAACTGGTGCTTGACAGTTCCCAACTCGGTTTGTGGTATTGCGATCTGCCGTTCGACGTTTTGAACTGGAGCGATTTAACCAAAGAACATTTCTGGCTGTCGCCCGACGCGATTGTTACGATTGACGATTTTTATAATATTATTCATCCCGAAGACCGCGAAAGAACGAGAGCGGCGATTGATAAATCCGTTGAAAGCCGCACGCCTTACGATGTCGAATATCGAACGGTTGATCCGCAGACCAATCACGTTAAATGGATTCGCGCCATCGGTCGCGGTTTCTACGACGAAAACAATAATCCGTACCGTTTCGACGGCATCACGATTGACATCAGCGACGACAAACACGTTCAATCCGAACGCGAACAGCTTTTATGGAGCGAAAAGGAAGCCCGCGCCGAAGCCGAAAACGCCAACCGCTTGAAGGATGATTTTCTCGCCACGCTTTCGCACGAACTGCGAACGCCTTTGTCGGCGATTCTCGGCTGGTCGCGGATGCTTCGGGAAGGACATTTGAACGGCGAACAAGCCACGTGCGCCGTCGAAACCATCGAACGCAACGCCCGTTCGCAGGCGCAGCTTATCGAAGATATTTTAGACGTTTCGCGCATCGTTTCAGGCAAACTTCGCATCAACGTCGAACCGGTTGATCTGGTTTCAATTATCGAGACGGCGATTGAAGCCGTTCGTCCGGCGGCTGACGCGAAATCCATTCGGCTTCAGCGCGTTTTGGATTACGACGTGATGATTTCCGGCGATGCCGACCGGCTTCAGCAGATAATCTGGAATCTGCTTTCCAACGCCATCAAATTCACCACGAAGACCGGGCGCGTTCAAATCAAACTCGAGCGCGTCAATTCGCACGTCGAAATTATCGTCGCCGACAGCGGAATCGGGATTGACGCGGAAACTCTGCCGTTCGTTTTTGAACGCTTTCGCCAGAGCGACAGTTCGACGACCAGACGGCACGGCGGACTCGGTTTGGGCTTGGCAATCGTTCGGCATCTGGTCGAACTGCACGGCGGAACGGTTCACGCCGCGAGCGAAGGCGCGGACAAAGGTTCAATTTTCACCATTACGTTTCCGATCATTCCGCTGCGCTCGAAAAATATTCCGCGCGGCGAAGAATCCGAGTCGGAAGCGGACAAAAAACCGGCACAAGAAAACATAAATTTCGAGTGTCCGGCGGAGATTAAGGGACTGCGGATTTTGCTGGTTGACGACGAGCCGGACACGCGCGAAATACTCGCCTTTATTTTTGACAGCTGCGAGGCGAATATCAAAAGCGCGGCATCGGTCGTCGAAGCTCTCGACGCGCTTGAAAACAATCAATTCGACGTTTTAGTGAGCGACATCGGAATGCCGGAACGCGACGGCTATGATTTAATAAAAAGCGTTAGAAAACTCGCGCCCGAACGCGGCGGACGAATTCCGGCGGTCGCTTTGACGGCTTACGCGCGAGTCGAAGATCGTATGAAAGTTCTTTCCGCCGGATTTCAGATGCACGTTCCGAAGCCGGTCGAACCCGTCGAGCTGCTGACCGTCGTCGCCAGTCTCGCCAATCGAAACCGGCGCGATTAAACGCGAATTTTAAAGAAATACCGACCAATGAATTTCAAACAAATTAATGAACGAAAACGATATTGCAAAAATTTTAGCGGCGCACGCGGAGAAAAAAATCTCGCTCGAACAGGCGACCGAACAAATTAAAAAACTCTCTTTTGAAGACATCGGCTATGCCCGGGTTGACCACGCCCGCCACGCGCGGCAAGGTTTTCCCGAAGTGATTTTCGGGCAGGGGAAAACGCGCGAACAGATTATCGGAATTTTTGAAAAGCTCGCCGCCCGCTCGCCGAATGTTTTAATCACGCGAACAAACGCGGAAGTTTTCGGAGAAATCCGCAACGTCTACACCGAAGCCGAATGGCACGAAGCCGCGAAACTGATTCGTCTGCGCCGCGATGAAACCGAATTAGGCGCGGGCGAAATTGCCGTCGTCACCGCCGGAACTTCGGATATTCCCGTCGCCGAAGAAGCCGCGCTAACGGCGGAAACGATGGGCAATCAAGTGAAAAGAATCTGGGACGCGGGCGTGGCGGGAATTCACCGGATTTTGTCGGAAAGGGAAATGCTGCAATCGTCGCGCGTCGTCATCGTCGCCGCCGGAATGGAAGGCGCGCTGCCGTCGGTCGTCGGCGGTTTAGTAAAAGTTCCCGTCATCGCCGTTCCGACTTCCATCGGTTACGGCGCGAGCTTCGGCGGCATCGCCGCGCTGTTAGGAATGCTCAATTCGTGCGCGTCGAATGTTACAGTCGTCAACATTGACAACGGCTTCGGCGCGGGATTCGTGGCGAGCTTGATAAATCGTCGTTAGAATGTGAATAAAAATAATCAAAATCTGCGCTGATATAATTTTGTTGCTTATTAAAAATTGGTTTGATATGTTTGCGTATAGCGAATATATCAAACCAATTTTTCTTTAGGAGATTTTATGCGTTACTTTATTCTACTGTTATTGATTGGCGGATTACTGCCGATAGTTTCAGCGCAAAATCGTCAGGAAACTATTGATCAATTCAATGTTTTGAAGAGTCAGGCGAAAATTTTAGAACAGAAGATTTTGTCGCCTGATAAAAAAGATTCTGAAATCGCTCTGCGCGATAACATCAGCGTTTTTAGAATTCTGCCTAGAGAAATTTATGATAACGGTTTATTTTCCACGCGCGGCGGCGGCGCATATTATTCGTTTTATTTCCGAATCCCCGATTACGGACACGGTTCGGATGTCAGTTTCGAGCAGAACTATCTTCAAACCGCGATTTCAGACTGCGGGTTGATGACGGACTTGGGAGAAATTCCGCTCGGCGAAATTACGAAAGAAACTTCCGCCGCGATCAGTTTAATCAATTATCAAAACGCGAAAGATTTAAATTTATGCCGGAAGGATTATTATTCGGCTGCCATAGAAGGCTTGAAACTGGACGAGACGATTTTCAAACCCCGATTGCCGGCAGCGATTGGGCATACTTATTTAGTTCGTTCCGTAAATTATGATTACTATGATATTTTGGTCGCCTTTCAAGTTCGTCGGAAAGACACGGACGGAAGTTTGGTGATTTTTTGGAAACAACTTGAACAGTTTGAAACACCGCACCGAAACGCTTCTGAAAAAACTCGACCGAGCGACGATAAAATTCTTGCCGCTGTCAGGAGTTGGAAGAGACCGGATATGTTTCCGAATTTGCAAAGCGAAGTAGAAAACGGCGTGGTTACTTTGCGCGGAAGAATCTCGAAAGACAAAATAGCCTACGCCGTCCAACTCGCCAACGGAGCGGGCGCGACGAAGGTGATAAATTTAATTTCGATTGAATAACAGGATTGAAGGAAAAAAAAGAAGTCGTCTTCGCTAATAAACAGTTTATTAGCGAAGTCGACTTCTTTTTTTTCAGGAATTTTTACTTTTTATCTTTTCTACCTTTTAACCTTTCCTACTTTTTTCCTTTATTTTCATCCCAAACTTTCTGAACTGTTTCACTGACTTTTGGTTCGTCGAGCAGTTTTTTGCCCTTAGCTATTTGCCAGCGTTCAAACCAAGAGATTCCCGATTGCGTTTCGATGTTTGCTTCTTTGGTTTGATAGGCTTCGTCCGCCTGCGCTTCGTCAATCGGGACGAATTGATAGTCGCGTTTGGTTAATAATCCGAAAAATTCGTCTGCCGTGTCTGCGACCAGACGGCTCGGTGTGAGAACTAAAGTCTGCGCGATGTCGCGCCCGAACATCTCCGTCGAATACGTTTCGTAATGTTCAAGCATTCGCCGCATATAATCGAGGTATTCGGCGCGGATTTCCTTCATAGAATTGACATCATTATCCTTTCGCGCCATATCGTAAGCGAACGAATACATCCATTCCGAATTGTCGAAAGTGTATTTGACGGATTTTAGATTGCGGCTCGCCAGCCAACTTTCAAACTCATCTTTCTCTTTCGCCGTTTTGCCCGTGTTTAGAAAAGGATAGCTGAAATAGCGCAACGAAAGATTTTTCTCGCCGAGAATTTTCTTCGTTATCGCTTCGTTTTTCTCGGCGTTGGCGATGTATTCGCTGACCGGCGTGTTGTAAAACCAGATATGTTTGAAGCCGCCGATGCCGATTTCAAATCCGGCATCGCGCCACAGGCGAACGATTTCCGCGCGAACGGGGAAAAGTTTTTCGCCGTCGGAAATCATCGAGCCTTGCACGAAACCGATTGCCGGAACGCGGTTCGCTTTCAATTTTTCAATCAAAAGTCTCATCGTCGCGTCCGCGTCTTTCGGCGGGTTTTCCATCCGATCAACCGGCGGAATCGAAACGAAGCCGACGGCGATTTTTCGATTTAAACTTTTCGTCTGCGCGTTGACAGGCGCAGGCTTGTTGAAGGAAAATACGCTTAACATAACCGTCGAGATCAGCATTAAAGCCAAACCAGCCGACCAAAGCGAATTGGCACGCGAAGTCTCGACGTTTTTTTGTAAAATTTTTTCAATTCTCTGCATAAGATTGCCTCCGTTTGCCGCCACCAAAACAGGCGGCGCGGTTAATCTCGCCGCGAGGCGAGTTTCCTCTAAATTCGCCAAAGCGTTGGCGTAAACAATCGGCGACGCGCCGAAAAAATTGACGACCGCTTCGTCCGCCGCAAACTCGCGTTCCCGGCGAATCACGCCGGAAATCCACCACGCGCACGGGTGATAAAAAAGCGCGACTTCGACCGCGCTCTGCGCGAAATTAACAAGACAGTCGTAACGTCTGATATGAACGAGTTCGTGCGCGATGATTGCTTCCAATTCTTCCGGCTTGATCTGCAAAAACGCGCTCGCCGGAACAAGAATCAAAGGCTTCAGAAATCCGACGACCATCGGCATTTCGATTAAATTCGACTGCAAAAATTCGACGTTGCGTTTGATTTGCAATCGCTCGTAAAGCGCGGAAAATCTCGTCTGCCATTCGTCGGCGGGCGCGGAAGTTTCCTGAACGCGAAATCTTTTGATCTGCCACACGCCGCCCGCCAAACGAAGCGCGAAAAACGCCGCGCCGAACAGCCAGAAAATGACGACGAACGGCAGAACGGCGGGCAAATTATTTTCTAAAAAAAGCTGAATTTGTTCGACGGAAACGATTTTCCCGTCGTTCGCCGTCGTCGTCGCGTTTTCCGTTTTTACCGGTAAAGGAAAATCTTTAATTTGATTAATACGCAAGTTCGATTTTTCAGTATTCGCGGCGAATATTTCATAGTCGCGCGGCGCGACATCGGCGACGGAATTTTTCTGTAAATTGATAAAAGTGCAAACCGGCAAAACGAAGGCGAGCGCGAGCGCGAAAATTGCCGCGCAATATCGGGTGTTAGCGGAAAACGAGCGAAGAACGCGCAGCAGAAAAAACAAAATCAAACTGATGAAAGCGATTTGCCAGACCGAATGAATCAGTGTCCAGCCGAGCGTTTCGACGACGTTTGAATTGATAAAATTTTCT
>CAXTMQ010000208.1:0-8375 GCA_964245305.1 uncultured Pyrinomonadaceae bacterium | reverse complement strand
GAAACAGTTTAACCGTTTCCGATTACCTTTTCTGAATTTCTAAACACGCTCTTAGAAGTTTTTATGTTGATGTTCTTATATTTATAATCAATCTATCAAATTCAGTCTGCCATTTTACAACTTCAATTGCGGACGGATTCTACTCAATAGGACTTAAATTTCGGATAAAAACACCGCCTGGTTCGCACCTTTTAACCACAGCCGAATTACTTTACAGTAAGGAAACATTTAAGGGAGTTTTTGAACAAGTTGTTTGTAACTGGCGAACCGATTACTTTGACGCTTTATCAGAAAAAAGAAAATGGAAAGCCCGCCTGATTTCACTACGCGGATACTACGAGTTTTATTCTGCAATGTTCAAGCAAAGTCTGATTGGCGATTTGATTGAAGAAATTCGGAAATTTGTAAAATAATGAACTTGGAATTTCAGAAAGATTGTTAAAATCCGAAGCCACTCGAACCCTTCGCCAGATCATTAACGGCGTAACGCGCTCCGTCGAGCAGATGATCGACTCCGGCATCTTCCGGCTCGTCGAGCCAGATGCCGTTTTTATTCGCCCACGAATAATTGTCGACTTCCTTGAACAGATTCTTTGAACCGGCGACGATCTTGATGTTGAAATTTTTCACGCGGTTGATGCCGGCGACGATTGAGCCTTTGCCTTTAACCGACTTGCGGACGTTGAAACCGGCATCGCGCAAATCCTTTATCATTTCCGGTCGGGCATTGTCGGCGATGATGGCAATGTTTTTCCTGATCTCCAGATCCGTCAATTCCGTAACGAGCGCACCGGACGTGAGCTTCGTTTTGTAAAGAAGTTCCTGCAGATACAGATTCTTTTTCTTTTGTCCGGCAATATCCTCGACGCAGACGGCGATCAGCGCGCACGGGTCGTTGAATCCGAAATCAAGTCCGTAAAGCTGGATGCGCGGCATCGAAACAACCGTCGCGTAATCCGGGTAAATCAAGCCTTCCTGGTTTTGTCCCCATTCGCCCAAGCCGTAGACTTTGTAATAATTCGGATTCGATTCTTTTAAGCTGTCGAGAAATTCCTTGTAGCCGGCATCGAGAAAGCGATTGTCCTTATAAGTCGATTTGAAGATGAAATGACCGACGGCGGCTTTTTGATGAATCTCCGTGTTGATCCAGTGATGGACGTTGATCGGGTTATACATCAAAGTTATCTGCACTTCCGAATAACCGCGCAGGCGCAGGGAAAGCTGGTCGAGTTCGTTGATGCTCGTCAGCTCGGTCGCTTCTTCGATTAAAATCCGGTCAACGCCCTGCACAGATTTAATCTTTTCGACATCGTCGAGTCCGACGAAAATAAACTGCACGCCGGTCAGTTTATTCGTGATCGAAAGCGGCGAGCTGGTGATGGCGAAACAGTCCTGCAGATTCCATTCGTAGATCGCCGACTTTAATTGCGAGAAAACCGAGTTTTTCAAAGTCGCGTAAACTTTGCGAACGACTAAAGTTTTACGGTTTCGCCGTTCCTCGCGGAACGATAAAACAATTTCCTTTTGACCGCCGAAAACCGATTTGCCCGAACCCGCCGAACCGAATAAATGCAAAAACCGCATCTTGTTGTAAAGAAGCGGTATATAGCAGTAATTAAATAAATCTCTATTTGAAAAATCTAAGATCATTCGTTCGGTTCCGGCGGCAGAATGACGCGCACGCCGGTTTTGATTTCTGCATCGCCGTCCTTGCCTTCGTGAGCGAGTTTCGTCGGGGCGTAGAGTCCTTTGAGCTTCGCCGTGCTGTCGTCAATTCGACCGATTTCCTTTGAAACCAAAATTGATTTGTTCGCCTCGAATTTTTCCATCAAGGGCAGAATGCGCCGTTCGTTGCGGACGACGATTTTATTGCGGGCGGCTTCGACGGTTTGACTTAAATCGTCGCTCAGAGCTTTGGCGACGGCTTTCTGGCACGCGCTGATTGATTTCCAGTAGCTTTCGCCTTTTGCGTTTTTAACTTTTTCGACGATTTCCGAATACTGCACGCCGAACGCGCGCAGTTTGAGCGCGCTCGTCAAAGCCGTCTGAAATTCGATATTTTTGGCGGAGGTTTTAGCCATTTAATACGCGCTCGATGAGTTCGTCGCGCGTCGTTTTGTCTTCGTTTCCCTGTTCGAGCGAGGCACCGAAAATCAGAAGGTTCATATCATACGCGCCGTGAATTTTGACGACTTCGGAAAATTCTTCGACATCGTGCGGAATGATCCACAGATTGCCGGTGTCGGAGATTCCGAAATGGCACAGCTCGTGATGGACGACGGCGATCAGCTGAGCTTCGGTCAATTCTTCAAAAGCCGGTCTGCCGAACTCGAGAACGAAAAACCCTTCCGGCTCGCCCGCCAGATAAGCATTCAAGCCGGTGATTTTTCTCGCCAGAGCCGTCACTTCGCGCCCGTCTTTGTTTGGATTGTCCGCGTTGAAAACGTAGCGGATCGTGAAGCCTTCGAGTTCCGGTTTGAAAATTTCAAACAGTTTTTCGGCGATGCGTTCGACTTCCGGCGCGGCGGTGAATTCTTTCGGCATTTTATCTGTCCGGCTTTTCGAGAATCTGCTGCAGCATTTTCTCGATGCGCTCCATGCGCTGCACGTCGTTCTGGTGATAAGCGTCGAAAATATCTTTGGTCAGCATTATTTTCTTCAGCTCCTCGACCTGTTTGTCGCGCTCGCCTTTGCGCTCGTTCATCAGATCGCGCAGCGCTTTCTGCTCGTTGATGATGCGATTGATTTCCGAAGCCTGCACGGTCTGCGCGTCGCGCGTGGCGACGGCGAACAAACCGATGGCGATGATGACGCTCGCCGCGATGTTGATCAGCGGCAGCATTTTCAAAAGACCGTAGAGAAATCCTTTTTCGTTTTGCGGTTGTGAAGAAGTTTCGTTTTCCATTACTTTTACAAAATTAACTTCAGGACAATAATTCCGCCGGCGACGGCGATGGCTTTCCATTTATCGCGGTTGGCGCGTTTCGCCTTGTCGCGCTGTTTGGCATTGTCCGCCTGAAGTTTGGCGATGGTGTCTTCGTTGACGGCGACGGCGCGACTCAAAGCGGCGTTGGCGGTTTTGAGCGAGGAAATTTCGGAAACCGCGGCTTCGTAGGATTTGCCTATGCTCGCGGAATTTTCGCGTGTCACGGCGAGTTCGGATTCTAAATCCGCGATGCGCTTATCGGAGGCGGCGATGACATCTTTGGCATCGCTGTTTTGCTTCAGGAGAAAAGCTATCGTTTCATCGACCGAGACAATATTCGAATCGCGTGTCTGGGAATAAACGTGCAAGCTCGGCGCAATTGTCAGCACGATCAGCATTAAAATTGCCAAGATTTTTGTTCGTTTCATTGAGTTTATTTTTGGCTCGTTCGAGCTGAGTTTTTGAGTTGTTCGAGTTGGACCGCGCAGCATCCAGTTTCGGCTTGATGTTATTTGCGCGGCGCACGTCTTCGGTTTGGCGTGCCGCATCGAAGCTGATTGCCGCGCCGTTCGCGCCCGCAGCCTCACGGACGGCTTTATTTGCTTCGATGCTCTGTCTGTCAGCCATTCGACTCGTCGCGCCGTCCTGCCAATTCTGATAAATCAAACAGCCAATTACGGTGACGAAAATCGCAAAGGCGATAATGATCAGCCAAAAATATGAGTTAAGAATTTCCTTCAGTTTGTTCATTGCTATTGTGGCAGTTGCATTTGCAAGTCATTAAAAATCCGTAGAAACATTGCTCGCAGTTATCGGATTCGCATTGGGGAGAAAAACTTTTGCTGCACCGGTAGCAGTCGTATTTCGCCGGCGCGTCGGAATTACAATCGCGGCAGAAGCCGAATAGCTTTTCGATTAAGATTCGATAAAAACGATGTAATTTTTACATTGCTGAATTTGGCTGCTCGAATGAGGCATTTAAACTTGCACCGAACCTGCACCGAGCTTGCCCGTCCGACGTGCAATCAAGACGTGCTATCAACTAAAAATGTAGTTCATCGCTTTCTCAGACCAGTTGATTAGACGCGGCGCGTATTTGATGCAGGCGTAGACGATTGACGCGGCGACGACGGCGAGCGCGACGAGAAAAATTTGCCCGTGCAAGCCTAAACTCCAGATCGTCACCATGCCGGCGAAAATTCTGGTCGCGATGACGACGAAAATGTTTTTGACCGTATCCTTCGGGCAGTGCAGAAAAACGGTCGAGCCGAGTTCTTTGAACGATGGCGCTGCCGGTTCCGCCGTCAGCTGATCGTCGCCGTCAGTTGTGTCCGCTTCGGTCAGACCTGTCGGCTCGTTGGCAGGAGTCAGAACTACCGGTTGGTTATTCGCTCCGAGCGCGGTTTGCGCGTCGAATGAAAAATCTTCCGGTACGCGGCGTTTGCATAGACTGTAAAGCTCGTTGCGTTTCGCCCAGTGCAGCGGCATCAAATCTTTATCGCCGCGATTCACAATTCCATTCAACTCTTTAATTCTTCCGGCATCGGCGTATCGGTTGAGATTATTTTCCGCCCAGAAAATGCACGCCGCTTCGACGGCGATTTCGACGGAAGCGAGCAGCTGCGGATTTTTAATGACATCAATGCCGAGTTTTGCGCCGATTCGCTTCTGCACGCGCTCGTAATTGAACCGTCCGGTCGTTTGGATCAAGGAGCGACCTTTGAAGCGTCTGCCGTCGCCCGGCTGCGTGTTGCCCAAGTCGCGCCGATTCTCGTAAGCGTCGCCGGAGGCGTATTCGACGGTCGTGCGGAAATAATCGGTTTCGACTCCGCAGCACGACAAAAACGCGCAAATTCTCAGGTAAGAATCAATCGAATATTTCGGCAGAAATTTATTGAGCGCGGCGATCAAACGATCACGCTCGCGGACGAGATTGAAGCGGCGTAAGTTGATCGGCGAAGTCAGACCGGCGGTCGGGAAAAGACTTTCAAAAAGTTTCGAGGTGATCATAGAATTTTCGCGTGAGTGAAACCTCACAAATCAAATTTATAGAAAATAAAAAAAGCGGACGTTGTTTCCGCTTTTTGTCGAGAAATTTTATCGAGAAATTATTTTCTCAATTTATAAATCGCGTTGTAGTGTTCGCCCGGCTCGTTCCATCGCCGGCGGCGACCTTGGAGAACGATTTTCTGTTTGACCATTTTCTCGAGAACCGGCTGCAGCTTTTCAGGCTTGATGCCGGTCAGCTCGAAGATATTGTCAATTTCAAGGGCGCGATATTCTTCGCCGTCGAAATAATCCTCCAGGCAATTTTTTATTCGAGTGCGAATTTGCTTTTTGGTCAATCCGAAAAACGATTCGCGGAAAAATTCGGCGGTCGCCCGGAACGCGCTTCTTAATTCCTTATCGTCTTCGTCTCTGGATAAGTCAACAAGAAGCTGTTTTACTTTGGCGGCGCGAGTCGAAGCGGAATCGTGTATTGAAAAGGGACTTGTGGAATCTTGGGCAGACTGAAGGATTTCAGGGAAGGACTTCGCGGGAAAACTGGCGGCTTGATTCATTTGGAAAGATATAGATGTGAACACAAAATTGGCTCACAAGTCCTCATATTAATTTACGAAAAATTATAAAAGCGGTTTAATTTTGCGATTAAAGAGAAGATAGAGAAACGGGAATTAAAACGCGAGAAAGGACGCAATAATGGGAATTAGAGTCGCCATTTCAACACACTCTAATTCCCATTGCAGATAAGATTAAGCGAATTATATTTTAGTTGTCAATCGAAATTTGTTCTATAACCGATTTCGGCAGTAAATCGAGTTCTGCGGCGCTGCGCGGCGACAGCCAGACGCACTCGGTTTTCGTGCCGCCGCCGATCACTCGCGCCTGTTTGTCGAAACGAATCCAGCCTCGATTCTCGAACAATTAAGCGTAAAGCGGAGACGGATAGCCGGACAAAACGACGAAGCCTTTTAAGCCGCAGACTGCTTCGGCAAACCGCCGATGGTCGTCATCCGCCATCTCATGGGAATATGCTTTTTTCGTCGAGCGCGTTTTCAACACATACGGCGGATCCAAGTAGAAAAGCGTTTCCGGCGAATCCATCTCCTGCATCAATTTGAAAGCGTCGCGGCTTTCGATCTGCACGGTTTTGAGTCTTCTGGATGCGTCGAGCAGATTGTCATAGCGCACGTCCGCAAAGGCGGCGCGCTTGCCGTTTTTGTGCCGTCGCCAATTTGATTTGACCGAATGAAACGCGCTCTGGAAGCTCATGCACAGGCGGAAATAAAGACGGCGCGCCATTTCAATTGGATCGTCAACGTCCTGCTCATCCAAACAATATTCAAACTCTTTTCGCGCCCATGGCGTGAGCTTTATCTTTTCGAGCAGCTCCTCGGGTTGATTCCGCAGAACGCGAAAGAAATTGACAATATGATTATTTAAATCGTTGTAAGTCTCGAGCGTTGACGGTTCTTTGACGAGCAGAATATTCGCCGCGCCGCCGAACGGCTCGACATAATGGCGATGCTTGGGGAAGAACGAGATGATCCATTCCGCCAGACGGAACTTGGACCCATAGTATTTGAGTACCGGGTGTTTTACTTTCATTTTGATTGTTAAGAATTTTGAGATTTTCGGCGTGGGATTTGCCGAAGTTTGGAAATTATCAAATCTAAAAATTAAAAACAATCCTTTTAAGTGAAATACTTGTAACAGTAAAATCAGCAAATAAATTTGTTATTCCAGATAACTGTAATACAGAAAACAAGTTTTTTCCAAAATTTGAAGTTGCTATTTTGGCTTAATGATTGTTGTCAAAATAAAAGAAATCGCCGCCGAATTTAACGTCGAAAACGCATATCAATTGCAAAAACTTACCGGCTTTTCGCCCTCAAAAGCGGCAAATTGTTGGAAAGGAAAATGGAGTCGCTCCGATTTAGAAACGCTCAACACGCTCTGCAATTTATTCAAATGCACGCCGAACGATATTTTGGAATTCACGCCGGATAAAATCGAAGAGTAATTTTACTCCTGTTCGCCTTCCAGTTTCTTGACGAAGCTTTCCAGCTCGGGAGCCACACTTTCTATCCGACGGAATTTCATATCGCCTTTTCCGGTTCGTTCGATGCCCGGATCGAAGCCTGATACGTCGTTGCTTTTGATAAACTGTTCGAGGCTCAGCTGAAAGGTTTCGTAATGATCCAGATAAGTCGCCCCGTTCCGGCGAAGTTCGACCAGCGCCGTCGCTTTGGTCGAGAAACCGCGCAAAATTCTGACGATTTCCTTTTCATTGAGTTTCATAATCTTTATTCTCCGGGGCGATGGAAATTTGACACTTTAACTGCCGCTAAAAGTCCGTTTATTGACGACGGGTAAGTATTTCACCGTTTTTGGGCGGCTCGACAGCCTTTTCGCCCGCCGGTTGAAAGCTTATTCGCAAGTGTTGTGCCTTACGTATTAACGCGGATAAAACAGAACCGCCAGCTTCGGGAATGTTTCATTAAACCAACCGATAAATTTGTCAATCGAATCGGCGACGAAGACGACAGCACCGTGCGATTCTAATTCTTGATGGCGGGCGATTTGTTGCGGTCGAGGTTTCTCGCCGAGTTTTTTAACTTCGATGAAAAATGCCTTTCCCTCGACGATAAAAAACCGATTAACGAGCGGGCAAGAATCAATCAACAAAAGTCGAGGCGGTTTTTCTTCGGGAAATGGAAAGGCGGAAAAATTATGCAGACAATAAAAAAGAGGCTCGTTTGATAAATTTTTGATAATTAAGAAAGTCGCTGTTTCGCCCTCACGTCCATTGATTTGTTATGCGTCTTTGTCTAAATCGAACAACGCTACAAATGAATCAAAGTCAGGTGCGACTCGCCGCCAATAAGCATCAGCCCACCAAATAACACTTGGCTTTTCTAGATTATCACGATAGTCAAAGCAAAAAGGTGCGCCGTCGCCGGACATTCCAAAACAAACAATCTTCGAGAAATCTATAATATCGGGAACACATCCGGGTTCATTTTGCCACTCGCTCAGTTCTACGAAGTATTCGAGCGCAAAATCTTTGGGCAAGAGGTTTGTTTCTCGAATAAGCGCATCTTCAGTTTCGTAAATTTCGCCCAACTCGGATTCTAGCTTATTTCCGTAAGCGTCAACCTCTTTCCGCAAGTTCCAAGAACCAATTTGCCGCCGCAATGCGCCTTTCCGAAGAATTTCAACAAATGAAGATGGCAATTTTAATCCGTTAATTTCCATTCAAGCATCAAGTAAACTCACTTTTCGGTTTTGATTTAGAAGCCCTTCGATTTCACACGGGACGCATAACGGCTGAGATGACGTGGGGCGAAACCGCCGCCGCGCAAGTTGAGGGTAAAAAGAACGGTTGATAACAAAGTCGCTGTTTCGCCCTCACGTCCATTGATTTGTTGGGTTGTGCCTTAATGTA
>CAXTMQ010000207.1:0-8426 GCA_964245305.1 uncultured Pyrinomonadaceae bacterium | reverse complement strand
GGCGTAATTGTCGAGCGCGGCGCGGAAATTTCAGATTCAATCATTCTGCCGAATGCGAAAATTGCGAAAAATGTTAAATTAAACAAAGTAATCGTTGATGCCGGAGTTTCAGTTACGAAGGAAAAAATGAAAAAGATTGAAGCGGCGCGGCGACAATATAAAAACGCGATTGTCGTCGTCGGCAAACGGAAAATCCAGAGCGAAAACGAAATCGAAGATTAAAAATGAAAGAAAATACTCGAATAAAAGCCGTCGTCATTACGGTCAGCGATTCGCGCAACGAGGCGACCGACGTTTCAGGCGTAACTTTAACCGGACTTTTAATCGAAACGGGCGCGGAAATCGTCGAGAAAATAATTACGACCGACGATTTTGAAAATCTGCGGCAGACGCTTTACGCCGTCAGCGAGCGCGCAGATGTTAATTTGATTGTAACGACAGGCGGAACAGGAGTATCCGACCGCGACAATACGCCCGAAGCGACACGCGCCGTCATCGAACGCGAGGCGCAAGGAATCAGCGAAGCGATGCGTTTTGAAACGATGAAAAAAACGCCGACCGCAATGCTTTCGCGCGGCGTGTCCGGCGTTCGCAATAAAACGCTGATTATCAATTTGCCCGGCTCGCCGAAAGCCGTCGTCGAATGTTTTGAAGTTCTCAAGCCCGTTCTGCCACACGCGATAAATTTGATCGGCGGAAAAACCAAACATTAAAAACAATTTCAAATTTCAAATTACGAATGAAGACAAAAATAACATTCGTAATTCGCAGCTTAATATTATTCGCCGCATGTAAATGATAGTTTTCGCGTCATTGTGGCGGCGGTTTTCTGTCCGGTAATTTTTGCCGTGATCGTGACCGGCTGGCATAAGCCAGCGTCAACGTAAAGCGGCACGAAATATTTTCCGCCCGCGCCGACGCTGAAGACGACGGTTGATTTTTTGGCTAATATTTTGCTGCCCGATGTCACGGTCGTTTCGACGCGCCTATTTTCCGCCGTTGCATCAGTCTGACCGGAAACGACGACGGTAATCAGCAAGCCGGTCGAGACTTCGTTGAAAAATTCGCGGGTGTTTTTCGCGGTGATTTCTTCGCCGAACTCGCCGGTTAGTTCTTCAAACGGCACGACTTTTATCGCCGAAATTTTGAACGGCGGCGCGGTTTGCGCCTGAGACGATGAATTTCCGATAAATAACAAAACAAGGATTGATAAAAGCAGAAGGTATTTTGTTTTCATATCTTAGTTATAAATCAAGATATTGCACTGTCGGCTATCAACTGTCAGCTATCAAAAAGGTTTATCTTAAAATTAGCTGATAGTTGACATCTGACGGCGGACAGTTTTAATTTTCAAATTTTCGATTCTCCGATTTTTGTGTAGAGCCGCAAATTTATTTTCGCATCGCGCTTTGAATAAACGCCGCCGCGTCGTCGTGCAGTTTTTTCAGCGACGCGCGTTCGATATACATCATATGTCCGGCTTCGTAATATGCGAACGAAATGTTTTTTCGCAAAGTAGGATCGAGATTCATCGCCGACACGGTATATTCGGCGGCGAAAAACGGCGTTGCCATATCGTAATAACCTTGCCCGATGAAAATTTTCATATACGGATTTTTCTGCATCGCGTCTTTCAAACGCAACGAAGTGTCGGCGTAACCGTTATCCACGTTCCAATTCCAGCGACCGACTCCGCCGCCGAGCAGGTAATATTCGAGATCGGATTTGAAATTAAGATCGCGGCGAACGTAATCGTTAAAAGCGGCGGTGAACGGCGGACGAATCGCGTCCATCGAAGGATCGCCGTCGGTGTTGCCGCCCGCCGCGTCGCGGTCAATGCCTTGAAAACGGCTGTCTAATCTGCCGACTGTGCGGCGTTGGTCGCGCAGCAATTCTTTCATAAACGCGCCGAGTTCGACGCGAAAATTGCTTTGTTCGATAAAAATTTTCGATAAGCCCGTGTATTGGCTAAATTTTTCCAGAAGCATTTGTTTTTCCGTCGCGGAAAGCCGGTCAATTCGCATCATCGCGGGCGCGTATTCGTTCATCGCAAATTCTTCGGCTTCGTCGGCGACTTGCTTGACCGATTTCGCCTGCATTTGAGCGGATAATTTTTTATGATACCAGGCGGTCGTCGCATAAGACGGCAGAATCAGAACGAGCGGCACGTCGTTATTGTCAGCAAAACGAATCGTTTGAAAATTCATCACGGTCGAAATCATCAGAACGCCGTTCAATCCGATGCCGTGATCGAAAAGCCAATTCGATAAACCCGAAACGCGCGTCGTGCCGTAACTTTCGCCGACCAGAAAAAGCGGCGAATTCCAACGATTTTCGCGCCCCAAATACATTCTGATAAATTCGCCGGTTGATTGAATATCGCCGTTGACATCGAAAAACTTTTGATTAAATTTCGGCTTTGTCGCGCGGCTGTAACCCGTGCCGACGGTATCAACGAAAACCAAATCCGTGTCGGCAAGCCACGTCGCTTCGTTCGTTTCGGTTTCATACGGCGGCGGCGGCAAAAATCCGCTGTCGAGCATTTTCACGCGCTTTGGTCCTAACGCGCCGAGATGCAGCCAAACGCTCGCTGAACCGGGACCGCCGTTGAACGAAAACATCAGCGGACGATTCGCAGGCGGGTTGTCCAGCGTGTAAGCCATATAAAAAATCCTGGCTTCGACCTCTCCGTTTTGCGCGTTGCGAATCGGCATATAGCCGGTTCGGGTCGTGAAATTTAGCTGCTTGCTGTTGATGCGAATCGAACGCTTCATCACCGAATCAGACTCGTCGAGCGCGAGTCGCGGCAATTCCTTCTGATCGCCGACTCTGACCGTGACCGGCGTAACCGGCGACGGCGAAGCGTTCGGCGCAGGTGTCGGAGTCGGCATCGGCAAACCCATCACGTTCGGCGTTTGAAAAAGAAAAAAGACGAATAGGAAAGTTGAAAGAATCATAGTTTTTTTACAGGGATTTTCAGATTTGAACGGCACCGCGAAAAGATTGCGGATGTCTGTTTGCGGGATTTCCGACGATCATCAAAAAGGCTGAAACCGTTTGAATTCCGATATTAAATTCATTTACAAAACCGATGTTTTCTGGCATAATTTCGGCTTTGTAATCTTCTCATTACAAAACATTTCAAATCAAAATTTAGGAGTTAATTTATGAAACGTCAAATTTGCGCGAGCTTATTGTTTTTATTAATCGGCGGCGCGATGGTTTTCGGACAGTCGAAAAAAAGCGAGGAAGATTTGCAGTATAAACTGCTGGCGACGACGAAGACTTCGACAATGCAGAAGGAATTGGACGAAACCGCCGCCAAAGGTTATCGAATTTTAGTCGGCTCGCCGACGAGCGGAACGGAAATGGCTATATTTTTATCGCGCGAAGCCACGCCGGAAAATCCGTACAAATATAAACTTCTCGCCACGACGCGCACCGGCACGATGCAGAAAGAATTGAACGAAGCCGCCGCCGAGGGCTTCCGACTTCTGCCGCGCACGATGATCGCCAAAGCGCAATTAATCGCCGGTGTCGAAATCGTCGTCGTTCTAGAAAAGCCGCCAGTCGTAGAAAAACAATATGATTACAAACTTTTGGCGACCAGTCTTACTTCGACTCTGCAGAAAGAAGTTACCGAAGCGCAGCAAGCCGGTTACGTGATCGTCGGAATGGTCAGCCGCGGCGAACATATGGTAATTATGGAACGCGAAAACGCGAAAACCGCGACGGCGAATTTAAAGAATTAATATTGTAGAAAAAGCAAAAAAAAAGACGGCGGATAATTTTCCGACCGTCTTTTTCTCGTAGTTTTTTAATTTGTTCAGCGAATCGTTTCGCTGACGATTTTGCCGTTGATGATCGTTCCGGTGCAGTGCGTCGCGTATTCAAGCGGATCGCCGTCGAACATCGCCACGTCCGCGTCTTTGCCTTTGACGAGCGAGCCGATGCGCGAATCCAAGCCGAGAATTTTCGCCGCGTCAATCGTCACGGTCGCCAGCGCGTCGCTTCTGGAAAGCCCGTTTCCGGCGGCGACTCCGGCTTCAAAAAGCACGACGCGCGTTTTCGGAACGTAAGATTCGTAACCGCTCTGCAAGGCGACGGTGATGCCCGCCGCTTTTAATTTCGCGGCATCTTCCATACTCAGATTTTCAAGCTCGCCCGCCGCGCGATACATCGTCGGATGCACGATGACCGGAAAGCCGGAAGCCTTGATCTCGCTCAAAACCATCTGCGCTTCGGCAACGCCGTCCAGAACGATGCGAATGTTAAATTCTTTGGCGATGCGAATCGCGGTGATGATATCCTGCGCTCTCTGTGCCGTCACCAGCAGCGGAATTTCGCGGCGAATAACCTTCATCATTATGTCCGATTTGATGTCGTCCGGCGCGTCTTTTTTCGCGGCGTTTTCCTGCGCTTTGATCAATTCGGCGCGAAGCATCGCGGCTTGTTTGGCGCGTGTTCCGGGCGGTTTGCCGCCGCTTGCCAGCGCGCCTTCGCCGATGGTGACGGCGACCATCGCCGTCGGAATCAAAGCCGCTTCGTCTGCCGTGTTGCCCACGGTTTTGGCGACCATCGTTTGACCGGAAATCAACGCTCCTGGCTGATGTCCGGTGTGAACGGTCGTTACGCCGAAACTTCTGACCCATTCGATTAATTTTTCGGTCGGATTATAAGCGTCAATCGCGCGAAGTTCCGGCTGCATCGGCGAAGAACCGTCAAGAGCCATCTGTTCCTGCGGCTGATTCAGATAACCGTTCAAACCGATGACCGAATGCGCGTCAATCAAACCGGGCGTAACGATTTTTGCCGAAACAACGCGGTAATTCGACGGAATTTTAATTTGACTCGCCGCGCCGACCGCTTCGATTTTTCCGCTTGCATTCAGCAAAACCACGCCGTTCTGAATCGGCTCGCCCGCCATCGTCCAAACCGTTTCGCCTTTGACGGCAATCTGCGCGTCAACAATGGAAAACGAAAAATGAAAAACGGAGAATAAAAGGAAAAAGAAAAATAAATTTTGCATTTTACATTTTGAATTTTGCATTAGTTACCGTCCTCCGCGTCGTCGGTGTCGAGTTGATTGTCTTTGCCCGCGCCGTCGCCGCCGACCGAGATTAAATAATCTTTCGGATCAGAGCGGTCGAAGACTTTTTTGCCTTCGATCCACGTTTGCAAAACGTGCGTGTAAACGCTCAGAGGGTCGCCCGACAGAACGATAAAGTCAGCGTCCTTTCCCGTTTCGAGCGAGCCGACGCGCTTGTCCAAATCGAGAATTTTCGCGTTCGCCATCGTCAGCGCGTAGAGAGCTTTTTCGGGCGAAAGTCCGCCGCGTACGCCGATTGCCGCTTCGCGCAGAAAGAAGCGCGAATCGGTGATGTAATCGTCGGTGTGAAAGCCGAACAAAATTCCGGCTTTGTCCATAATCTGCGGCGTTTCAAAGCGGATGTCCATCGTTTCCAATTTGCCGCCGGGCGAATCAATCAAAATTATCGAGCAGGGAATTTTTGCCTTCGCAATTTCGTCGGCGACCTTCCAGCCTTCGGAGACGTGATGCAGAACGAGGCGGAAATTGAATTCTTTTTGCAGGCGCAAAACCGTCATAATATCGTCGGCGCGGTGCGTATGAAAATGAACGACGCGGTTGCCAGCCAAAACTTCGGCGAGAGTTTCCAACGCCAGATCGCGCGGCGGAAGTTTCGATTTGTCGTTGCCGGCTTTTTTTACTTTGTCGGCATATTCTCTGGCGCGGATAAATTGTTCGCGGACGAGCGCGGCTGATTTGGCGCGCGTTCCGGGAAACGTGCCGCCGCCGGTTCGCATCGGATTTGTGCCGTTGGCGAATTTTATTCCGCCCATATATTTGCCGTCCGCGCCGTAAATCAGCAAATCTTCGATTTTCACGGCATCGTCGCGCAATTTTAAGTAAAGCGTCTGTCCGCTATCGAGATGACCCGAACCGGGCATTACATTAACGGTCGTAATGCCGCCCGACTGCGCTCTTTGAATGCTGCCCGAACGCGGATTGACCGAATCCAAAATTCGCACGTCCGGCTGAATCGGCGCAGAACCGTCCGCGCCCGCCGGTTCGCCGATATGACTATGCGAATCAACTAAACCGGGCATAATAATCTTTCCCGCCAGATCAATCTGCACGACATCCGCCGAAAGCCGCACGGTTCTGGCATCACCGACCGCCGTGATTCTGCCGTTCTGCACAAGCAGAATGCCTTGCTCAATCGGCTGTCCGACAACCGGAATAATTTTGGCGTTGATGAACGCCGTCGGTTTTTCCTGCGCGGCGAGCGATGCGACGCAGAACAGAAACAATCCGATCCAAATCAGAAAATTTTTCATTGTAATTTTTCCTCGTAAAAAAGCTGAAAGAAGTGCAAATCTAAATTGCAACGAATCGCGGCGCGTGTCAAGAATTCAGCAGGCAAATTTTCGATAAATTTTCGCTTTTCTATACGTTCCCGTTCGTTTTATCCGAAGGAAGAGTGATAAAAAAAGCCGTGCCGGTCAAAGCGTTTCTCGATGCTTCGATGCGTCCGCCGTGCGCGGTGATAATTCCGTAGCAAACAGCCAATCCCAAACCCGTGCCTTTGCCTGCCGGTTTGGTGGTGAAAAACGGATCGAAAATTTTTTTGAGTTTTGTCGCCTCGATGCCCGTTCCCGTGTCCGTGATTTCGATTTTGATTTCATTGTCGCCGTTGAAAGTTTCAATTTTTAATTCGCCGCCGTCGGGCATCGCGTCTCTGGCATTCAAGAAAAGATTTAAAAAGACTTGCTGCAACTGGTCGCGGTCGGCGAAAACGTCGGGTAGGTTTTCGGCGAAATTTTTTTTGAGACGCAGGAACTGAAAAGATTTGTCGAAACTCGCCAAGCGAAGACTCGTTTCGATAATTTCGTGGATGCTCGTATGATTTTTCGCCGCCGGTCGAACGCGGGCGAAATCCATCATATCGCGCGTAACCTGCGTGATGCGCTCGATCTGCGTCGAGATCAATTTTAGCTTTTCCCGCGCGTGTTCGTTCAAATCATTTTGCGACTGCATCATTTGAATCAGCGAAGAAATGGCGGCGAGCGGATTGTTGACTTCGTGCGCGACTCCGGCGGAAAGCGTTCCCATCGCGGCGAGCTTTTCGGTGCGAATCAGTTGTTCGTTTAAGTGCTTGAGTTGTTCGATGTCGCTCGCCATCTTGCGGCTCATTTCATTAAACGATTCGGCGAGCAAGCCGATTTCGTCGTTACTGTTTCGCAAATCAACCTTTGTTCCGTAATCGCCGTTCGTTACCTGCACGGCGGCGACCGTGATTTTTTGCAAAGGGCGCGAAATCGTGCGGACGATTAAAAGCACGAGCAAAAGATTCGGCACGAGCGCGGAGACGACGCTGAAAACCAGATATTTGCGCCACGCTTCAAACGTCTCGCCGTCGCGGAATGCCCACCAGACAATCGGAATCTGAAAAACGATAAAACTCAAAATCGCCACCGATGCGATGCTCAGAGCGATTTTATAAGCAATCGGAAAAAGCCTGAATTGGTCGAGCGCGGTTTGAAGCGAAAAAAGCTTGAAATTCGAAATCGCGTAAGCGTAAATCAAAACTCCGGGCAAAACGAAAATCGCGCTAAACGGCAGAAGCGCGTAAATGCCGAAATACGGCAAAGCGATATTCGCCAGCGTTTTCAAAATGCCCGTGATAACAACCGCCCACAAAATCGCGCCGATTTGCTGTCCGCGCTGCGTATCACGGTATTTTTGATATTTGCGAAAAAGAATACACGCGCCGAAACCAAAAACGAAATAAACGTAGGCGACGAAAACATAAGCCAACGGCGCGAGATCAATGACGAATCGCCCGTTGACGAAGCCGACGTTGCGCCACAAAAGACCGAACGCGGCAACCGGAATCAAAATTAGACTCGGCGCGAACAGAACAGCGGCTTTTTTTCGCGGCGTACGGGCATTTTCGGGAAAAACCCACGCGAAAATCGCCAGCGCGCACTGCATCAAAAGCGCGATAATAAAACTCGCCGAAGCCCACCAATCCGAATCTAGATTCTCGTCGTGAAAATTCCAGAAGATTAAATCCTTGATCGTCCAGAGCGCGAGAAAACTGATGAACGCGGCAAACGTCTGATGAGCGCGGTTGCGCGGATTGGCGACGAAAACGTAAAAGCCGAGCGTCACCAGCAGAAAAAGCGCGAAAAGATGTAAAAGGACGAGCATCTGCTTTCTGTTTTAACGTGAAGCGTTGTAAATTGCAAAAATTTTCAGCGTGGAAATTCGTGCTGAAAAAAAGCGCGAAACTGTTTCTGACAGATTTCACGCTTTTTTCCTCTGAAAACTTAAAAATTTATAAACCTAAAATAAATGCCGAAATAATCAGAGTTGTGCCAAAAGCTATCGGCAAAAAATG
>CAXTMQ010000206.1:0-8469 GCA_964245305.1 uncultured Pyrinomonadaceae bacterium | reverse complement strand
TGGGAAAAAGCGCAGGCGACCGTCGGCGAGACGGTTCACATCTTCGGCACAGCCAATTTCAAAATCGCCAACGCGCTGCGAATAGCGGTTAATATAAAATACAACGGCGCGGTCATCGCGCACGCGAAAAATGTTTCGGTCAAAGGCAGTCAAATCTTCGCGCAGTGGGAAGTTCAGCCATTTCAGAAAGGAAATTTCACCGCCGGTTCTTACGAAGCCGAAATAAAATACGAACGAATTTCCGGCGCGACCGTCACGCATCTGCGAATCATTGACCCGGCAAATGTGAAAGACGGTTTCGCTAACGCGTCGAAGCCGGTGATGCGTTTGTATTGATTCCGCAACGCGCGAAAATTCTGAAAATTTAACTATTCAATCATTCGCTGTTCCTATTAACTGTTCACCGTAAAACGAGTTTCCCTTATTTTGCAGCGAACAGTTAATAGTGAACAGCGAATAGTTTTTTGCTTGAAGCGGCGTGAAACCGCTCGCGGATTGTGTATAATTTCACTTTATTTATCAAAGGAAATTATGAACATTCCCGAATTCAGCGAAATCGTCGAACCGAACGATCAGACCGAAGCCAGACGCGAGCATCTCGAAAAATTGCGCGATTTAATCGGCAACGCTTACCCGAATAAATACCGGCGCGAAGTCGTGCGGGACGGACAGACGATTATTCCCGACCAACAGGCGACGATTACGAACGTCATCGAATTCGCCCGCCCGATTAAAGACCGCAATATTCCCGAATTGCCCGAAGGCGAAAAGCCGAACGACGAACAGCGCGAGGCGGCGAACGCGGAACTTAATTCGTATCGCGTGCGCGTCGCGGGAAGATTAGCCGTGCCGTCGCGCGTGATGGGCAAGGCGGCGTTCGTGCATTTGTCGGACGGCGACGAGCGACTTCAAATTTACGTTCGCAAACAGGACGCGCGGGCAATCAACAACGACACGAACGAGCCGATTGACGACGAAGCGGTGGCTTGGGAAATGTTCGGCTTGCTCGATCACGGCGATTTTATCGGGGTCGAAGGTTATTTGTTTGTCACGAAGACGGGCGAGTTGAGCGTTCACGTCGAACAGATTCAGTTTTTGTCGAAAGCCCGATTTCCGATGCCCGACAAGATGCACGGCATCAGCGACCCCGAATTAAAAAGACGTTACCGCTACGCCGATTTAATCGCGTCGAGCTTGCAAGTCGAACACGCCGAAGGCGAATTGACGACGCGCGAAGTTTTTGAACGCCGCGCCAAACTTATCAGCGGAATGCGCCGTTATTTAGACGACCACGATTTTATCGAAGTCGAAACGCCGATGCTCACGCCGAAAGCGACGGGCGCGGCGGCGAAACCGTTTGCGACGCATCACAACGCGCTCGACATCACGCTTTACGCCCGCATCGCGCCGGAGCTTTATTTGAAAAGATTGACCGTCGGCGGTTTTGAAAAGGTTTACGAACTCAACCGCAATTTCCGCAACGAAGGCTTGTCGCAACGCCACAATCCCGAATTCACGATGCTCGAATTTTACTGCGCCTATATGGACGTGAATGGAATGATGGATTTCAGCGAGGCAATGATAAAAGAATCGGTGCGTATAGCGACGGGCGGAAGTTTGCAGGTGAAATACGGCGAGAATGAGATTGATTTTTCAAAGTTTGAAAGAGTAACGATGAAAGAAGCAATTTGCACATATTTTCCAACTCAATTCATTCCAGAATTTAATTCAGATTGGTTAAATAACAGTTCTAAAGTTAAAGATTTGGAAGTTTGGTCTCAGTGGTATCATCGAAACCGTCGCGTTACAATTCTCGTCCCCGAGAAATTCGCAACCGAAGAACTAATTCAATCAGAAATACAAAAACAAGGCAATCATGAGGAATCAACAGCAAGATTGGCATCTGAAATGTGGAGACTTCAAGTAACGAAGAGTCAAGAAACACAGTCGCAAGAAATGACGAATGATGAAGCAACGAACAGGTCTGTAGCGAATATTTTTGAATATATAGCGGAAGAAAAACTAATCCAACCGACATTCATCATTGATTACCCGAAATCAATTTCGCCTTTGTCGAAAGCGTCGCCGGAGAATCCAAACATTGCCGAGCGGTTTGAATTGTTTATCAACGGGATGGAATGCGCCAACGGGTTTTCGGAACTCAACGACCCGCAGGAACAATACGAGCGGTTCGTTGACCAGATGCGGACGCGCGAAGCCGGCGACGAGGAAGCGATGGTTTTGGACGAAGATTACATTCGCGCCCTCGCTTACGGAATGCCGCCCGCCGCCGGCATCGGCATCGGGATTGATAGATTAGTGATGCTTCTGACGAACAAACATTCGATCCGCGACGTGATTCTTTTCCCGCATATGCGACCCGACAAAAAGGAGGCACAAAAAATGGACGAAACAACAAACGAAACTGCCGAGCAAGCCGCCGTCGCCGCCGCCGAAACGTGGCTCGCGCTGATTGATAACGACGAGGAAAATGAAAGCTGGAATCAAGCCGCCGCTAATTTCAAAACCGCTTTGACCGCCGAGCAATGGAAAGAGGCTCTCGACGCAGCGCATTCGCCAATCGGAAAAGCCGTTTCGCGCAAGCTGAAATCGAAAACATACGCGACCGAATTGCCCGGCGCGCCCGACGGTGAATACGTCGTCATCGAATACGAAACCCGGTTCGAGAAAAAACAAAACGGCTTGGAAACCGTCGTGCCGATGAAGGACGCGGACGGCGAATGGCGCGTTTCCGGCTATTTCATCAGATAAATTATCGTCGAAAACCGCGCAAATACGCTTTAATACGCCGCCCGAACGACAAGATTTATCGTTCGAGCGGCTCAATTCCTCATCAAAGTCGCTCAATTTCTCATCACAACGGCTTCATACGCGGTTGGCGATGCCTCAATTCGACACACGAATCGCATAATTCACCGCTCGAATGCCTTTATTCGTCGTTCAAGCGGCTTCATAGATCGTGCCGATTGCTTTATGCAGGCTTCATCTGCCTCCAAATTCTCTTTGTTTCCGAGTCTTGGAAAATCCCTTAAAGTTTGACTCGATTTCAACTCCGCGCGGAAAACGTCTAAAATAAACGAATGAATAACGAATTAATCGAAAAGGAAGAAAGCGAAACCAAATCGGATGCTCCCTTGAAAGAAAAAATCAGCGGTATCGGACAGATGATTATCGGCGAAATCGAATCTATCGGCGGCATTTTGACCGGCGATCCCGCAACGCGCGCCGAAGGCGAATTTAACGTCGCGGTCGGCGAAGAACGCGACGACGTGGAAAAAGAATTGGAAACAGGCGAACCGCGCCATTTGGACAAATAAAAATTATGCCGCCCGTTGCGAAAAGCGAAAATTTCGTTCTGCCGCGCCGCCTGCAAAACGTCGCGCCGACTTTGATCCGGCAGATTTTTGAACGCGCTCTGCCCGATTCGATCAATTTCGGTTTGGGCGAGCCGGATTTGCCGACACCCGGATTTATGCGCGAGGAAGCCGCCCGCGTCGCGCTCGAAGAGCAGAACGGCTACACATCACACGCCGGTTTGCCCGCGCTGCGCGAACGAATCGCGGCGAGTTATCCGCATTTGAATTTGAACGCCAATCAAATCTGCGTCACGGTCGGTTCGCAGGAAGCGATGACCTCCGCGTTTCTGGCGATGATTGACGACGGCGACGAAGTTTTGATTCCGAATCCGTCGTTTCCGGCGTATGAAAACTGCGTGAAAATTTCCGGCGGCGAGCCGGTTTATTATCGCCTTCCGGCTGACCGGGATTTCGCGTTCGACGCGGAAGAATTCAAATCGAAAATTACGCCGAAAACGAAAGCGGCGGTCGTCATTTCGCCGTCGAATCCGACGGGAAAAATTTTCACGCCCGAAGATTTGCGGCAAATTGCGGAGATTTTACGCGATACGGGAATTTATTTAATCTCCGACGAGATTTACGGCGATTTGTATTTTACGAAAGACGCGCCGCGCTCGGCTTCGGAATTTTACGACCGCACGATGATCGTTTCGGGCTTGTCGAAATCTTTGAGTATGACCGGCTGGCGCGTCGGCTGGCTGGCGAGTTCGCAAACGGATGTCGTCAAAGCCGCGCTCACGCTGCACGGATTTTTAACGGTCTGCACTTCGACTATTTCACAGAAAGCCGCGCTGCTCGGCTGGACTCAGGAAGCCGAAAACGCGAAACGCGAAGCCAGAGAAATTTACAAACGGCGCGGCGATTTTTTGATTGATTTGCTGCAAAAAAAATTAAATCTACGCGGCACGCATCCCGAAGGCGCGTTTTACACGATGCTCGATGTGCGCGAAATTGGCGACGATTTGGAAGTCGCCGAAAAATTTCTGCAAAACCGCGTCATCACCGTTCCCGGCATCGCGTTCGGCACGGAAGCGAAAGGATTTTTGCGCGTTTCGTTCTGCAACACCGAAGAACGAATGGCGGAAGGCGTGCGAAGAATGAAACAAGCCTTAAACAGTTAGCAGTCAGCAGTTATTAACTTTCGCCGAATGATTACTGTAAGATTTTTATGAAAAAATATCGAGTCGGAATTTTGGGCGCGACCGGAACGGTCGGGCAGAGATTTGTGCAACTTCTTGAAAACCATCCGCAGTTCGAGATCACCGCGCTTGCCGCGTCGGATCGTTCGACGGGCAAGCCTTACGCGCAGGCGTGCGCCTGGAAATTGGCGGGCGCGATGCCCGATTATGTCAAAGATATAATCGTTCAGCCGATTGCGCCGCCGCTCGAATGCGATCTGGTTTTTTCGAGTCTGCCGTCGAACGTCGCGCGCGAAACCGAAGAAGCGTTTGCCCGCGCCGATTTTCCGGTCATCAGCAATTCGTCGTCGTATCGAATGGACGAAGACGTGCCGCTTTTGATTCCCGAAATCAATCACGAACATCTCGGTTTGATCGAAGTGCAGCGGCGCAAGCGCGGATTCGACCGGGGTTTTATCGTGACGAATCCGAACTGCGCGGTCGTTTCGTTCGCGCCGCCGCTCGCTTGTTTAGATCGAAAATTCGGCGTGGAATCGGTCTTCGTAACGACGATGCAGGCGATTTCCGGCGCGGGTTATCCGGGCGTTTCGGCGTTCGACATTACCGACAACGTGATGCCTTATATCGCCGGCGAAGAACCGAAAGTCGAAACCGAAGCGCAGAAAATCTTGGGAAAATTAACAAACGGCGCGATTGAAAAAGCCGATTTCGTCGTCAGCGCGCAATGCTTTCGCGTTGACGTTTTAGACGGACACACGGCTTCGGTTCGAGTAAAATTGCGAGAAACTTCGACGCTCGAAGAAGTTTTGCGATGTTTGAAAAACATCAAAACGCTTAACCTGCACTCATCGCCGAAGGAATTCATCAGCGTTTGCGACGAGCCTTCGCGCCCGCAGCCGCGTCTCGACCGCGACAACGGCAAAGGAATGACGATTACCGTCGGCAGATTTTTTCCCGACAACATTTTCGATTATCGTTTCGTCTCGCTTTCGCACAACACGGTGCGCGGCGCGGCAGGTTCGGCAATTTTGAACGCCGAGCTTTTGATCGAAAAAGGCTGGCTCTAAAATCGCCCGCCGCGACGAAATTATGGATTCGCCAATCGAACGAAAAAGTTATGTCAGAAAAGTTTTGATCGCCGTCGGCATCGCCGCCTTCGTCTGGGTCGCGCTGCAAATCGTGCCTTCGATTCTCGATGTCATAATGCTCGCGTTTGCCGGAATTCTGGTGGCGGTTTTTCTGCGCGGTCTGGCTGATTTAACGCGCCGCTACACGAAACTTTCCGAAGGTTTGTCGGTTCTGCTCGTGTCAATTTTGCTTCTGCTGATTCTCGGCGGCGCGATTGCTCTGCTCGCGCCGAGCGTCGCCGAACAAGGACGGCATCTGCGCGACGAGCTGCCGAAATCGGCGCAGCAGGCGAGCAATTATATTTCGCAGTTCAGTTGGGGCAGAACCTTGATTGACCAGATGCCAAGCACCGACGAGATTGTGCAGAACATTGACGCTTCGACGGTTCTGTCGCGCGTCGGCGGATATTTTTCCTCGACTTTGGGCGCGCTCGGCAATTTTTTCGTGATGATTCTGCTGGCGATTTATCTCGCCGTCGAGCCGCAGTTTTACGCCGACGGAATGGCGAAACTTTTTCCGATAAAAGCGCGTCCGCGCGTCCGCGAAGTTTTAGATACCATCGCCGAAACCTTGAGTTGGTGGCTGATCGGCAAAGTCGCTTCGATGCTTTTTATCGGCATTCTAACGTGGATCGGTTTGTGGATTTTGGGCGTTCCGTTATCTTTAACACTCGGTTTGATCGCCGGACTTTTATCGTTTATCCCGAATTTCGGACCGATTTTATCGGCTGTTCCCGCGATTCTTTTAGGGTTTATTGACAGCCCGATTAAAGCGTTATACGTTCTGATTTTATTTATCGTCGTGCAGATCATCGAATCGAATCTCGTTACGCCGATGATCGAACGCCGCACGGTCGAACTGCCGCCCGCGCTGACGATCTTGGCGCAGCTCGCGCTCGGAATTCTGCTCGGCGCGGTCGGCTTGATTTTAGCCACGCCGCTCGTCGCCGTCATAATGGTTTTAGTGCAAATGGTTTATATTCAAGATGTTTTAGGCGACAGAAATGTCGAAGCCGAACGGAAAGATTTGAACAAAGAAGCAAAAGAAAAAGCCGATAAAAAGACGGAAGATTTGGGCGAAAAGCCGAAAAAGAAAAATGATTGAAAGATATACTTTGCCCGAAATGGGCGCGGTTTGGTCGCAGCAGAATAAGTTTCAGAAATGGCTCGATGTCGAAATCGCGGTGTGCGAAGTTCACGCCGAAGACGGCACGATTCCGGCGGACGCGCTTAAAGAGATTAAATCGAAGGCGGCGTTTACGGTCGAACGGATTAACGAAATCGAGAAAACGACCGATCACGATGTCATCGCTTTTACGACGAATTTGGCGGAAAACATCGGTGACGCGGCGCGGTTCGTGCATTACGGTTTGACTTCATCGGATGTTGTGGACACGGCGAACGCGCTTTTGTTGAAGCAGTCGTGCGAAATTTTGCTCGTCAAAGTTGATGCGCTGTCACAAGTTTTGAAAAAACGCGCGTTTGAATTCAAAGACACGCCGCAGATCGGCAGAACACACGGCATTCACGCCGAACCGACGAGTTTCGGAATGACGTTCGCGCTTTGGTTTGCGGAAATGCAACGCAATAAACGGCGGCTCGAACAGGCGAAAGAAACGATTGCGGTCGGCAAAATCAGCGGCGCGGTCGGCGCGTTCGCGCATCTCGATCCTGATGTTGAAGAAAGAGTTTGTAAAAAATTAGGAATCGGTTTCGCGCTGATTTCGACGCAGGTGATTCAGCGTGATCGCTACGCCGAATATCTTTGCGCATTGGGAATTATCGCGTCGAGCCTTGAAAAATTCGCGTTGCAAGTTCGTCATTGGCAGCGCACGGAAGTCCGCGAGGCGCAGGAAAAATTCAAGGTCGGACAGAAAGGCTCATCCGCGATGCCGCACAAGCGCAACCCGATTTTGTCGGAACGCATTTGCGGAATGGCGCGGACGATTCGCGCCAATTCGATTGTCGGTCTGGAAAACGTCGCGCTCTGGCACGAACGCGATATTTCGCACTCGTCAGCCGAAAGAATTGTTCTGCCGGATTCGTCAGCCGCGCTCGATTATATTTTGGCGAAATGCGCGTCGCTGCTTGAAGGATTGGTCGTTTATCCCGAAAATATGTTGAAGAATTTAAATCTCACGCGCGGGCTTGTTTTCAGCGGACAACTGCTTCTTGCGCTGACGCAAAAAGGCGTGTCGCGCGAAGGCGCATACGTTCTCGCGCAAAGGAACGCGATGCGCGTTTGGGACGAAGACGGCGAATTTAAAGATTTGGTTTTAGCCGACGAGCAGATTCGGGAAAAATTGTCCGACGAAGAAATCGAAAAGGTTTTTTCCTACGAACATTATCTGCGAAACGTGGATAAAGTTTTCGCGCGGGTTTTTAATTAAATTCATATTTATAAAACGAGAAAAGCGAGAGCCGAAACTCTCGCTTTTCTCGTTTTATACCGAATTTTGATTTACGACCATTTATCGGCGAGGTCGCCGATAACGGGAAGTCGGTAACTGCCGTTTTGATAGCCTTTGATACAGCCAACAATCATTAAGATCAGGAAAGCGATAATAACTACGCCGTAAAGCAAGCTAACTAAAGCACCGAGGATGCCGGAATTAGTTGCCATAACCAAGCCGCCGCCGACAATCATTACAGCGAAGAGTCCGATGACGTAAATTACTGTCAGCAACAGCGACTGAACTGCGTGGAAGCGAACGGTTTTGTTGGTTTTATCGGTAACTAAAACGATAATACTGTAGATCAAACTGATCGCGCAGACCGGAAGATAGCAAAGCATCGCGCCGACGTTTGCGTCTAAGCCGAGCGCGG
>CAXTMQ010000205.1:2002-8586 GCA_964245305.1 uncultured Pyrinomonadaceae bacterium | reverse complement strand
CGGCTTCTTCCGCTGTTTCCGCCAACGCCGTCAGATGTCCCATTTTGCGTCCGCGTCTGGCTTCCTGCTTGCCGTAAAGATGAAGTTTGACGTTTTTATCACCAAGCGCGGCGGCGAAATTCGGCTCGCCGTTTTGCCAGACATCGCCTAACAGATTCGCCATCGCCGCCGGTTTTAGAAACTCGGTCGAGCCGAGCGGCAAACCGCAGACGGCGCGTAATTGCTGCTCGAACTGATTTGCAACGCAGGCATCAATCGTCAGATGTCCCGAATTATGCGGTCGCGGAGCGAGTTCGTTAACTAATAATTTTCCGTCTTTCGTCAGAAAAAATTCGACCGTCATCACGCCGACGACCGCGAGCGTTTTTAAAATTCCGTGAGCAATTTCAATCGCTTCGTTTTTAATTTTTTCGGAGACGAAAGCAGGCGCGAACGAGACATCCAAAATGTGATTCGCGTGTCGGTTTTCGATCACGCCGTAATCGGCAAAATTCTCGTAAAAATCTCGCGCCGCGACGACGGAAACTTCTTTCTCGAAATCAACGAACGCTTCTAAAACCGCTTCGTTTTCGCCGATGGCGGCGAACGCCGTTTCGCAGTCTTCGATGGATTTTATTCGCGCCTGACCTTTGCCGTCATAACCGAAACCGGCGGTTTTCAAAATCGCCGGAACGCCAATTTCTATGACGGCTGATTTTAATTCTTCGAGCGTTTTGATGCGGCGAAAATCAGTAACGGGAAAACCGTTTTGTGAAAGAAAAGTTTTTTCGCGCAAGCGATGCTGCGCGATATGCAGTACTTCGCCGCGCGGGAAAACTTCGATAATTTGCGCCGCCTTTTCGACCGTTTCAAACGGCACGTTTTCAAACTCGAAAGTAACGACATCAACCGCTTCGGCAAAGTGTTTTACCGCATCCAAATCTTCGTATTCGGCGCACGTTTCAAAGTCGGCGATTTGTCCGGTCGGCGTATCGGATTCGGGCGAAAAAGTGTGAACGCGATAACCCATTTTGCGAGCCTCAATGGCGAACATTCGTCCAAGCTGTCCGCTTCCGAAAACGCCGACGGTCGCGTTTGGCAGAATTGTTTTCATAAAAAATGGAGAACCGAAAATTCGATTCTCCATTATCCTTTTAGTTCTGTAAAAAAAGCAAAAATCAATTCAAATCGAACAACAAAAATTCCGTTTCGTCTTCGAGCGATTTGATTTCCAAAAGCCGTTCGTCGCTGATCGCCGCGCCGTCGCTTTGCTTCAAAATTTCGCCGTTCAAACCAACCGAACCTTTGACGATTTGAATCCAAGCGTGACGGTTTTCGGCGAGTTCGAGCGAAACTTTTTCGTCGTTTTCAAGAATCGAACTGTAAAGTTTTACGTCCTGATTGATCTTTACCGAACCGTCGTCGCCGCCGCGCGACGCAACTAATTTCAGTTTGCCCTGTTTGGTTTCCGGCGCAAAATAAGTTTGCTCATATCCGGGCGTTAAGCCGTTTGTTTCCGGTAGAATCCAGATTTGATAAAGATGCGTTTTCTCCGTCGCCGACGGATTAAATTCGCTATGCTGAATGCCGCTTCCGGCGGTCATTCGCTGGACTTCGTGCGGTCGCAAAACTTCTTCGCCGCCGGTCGAATCCTTATGCGCCAACGCGCCCGACATCACATAGGTGATGATTTCCATATTCGCATGCCCGTGCGTTCCGAAACCTTGATTTGCCGCGACGTAATCTTCATTGATGACGCGCAGATTGCGAAAACCCATAAACTGCGGATCGTAATAAGTGTTGAATGAAAACGTATATTTCGTGTCGAGCCAGCCGTAATTTCCGCCGCCGCGCTCTTCGCTTCTTCTGATTTTAATCATTTTATTTTCCCTTCTTGTTGATAAATTTTCAATCGTTTTTCGATTTGATGATTCAATCTTACAAGAGATTTGCGCGGCTGTAATCATCAATCGTATGGAGATTTTTCTCAGCAATTCGGGTGAGTTTTTTGAACCACACAGGAACATAGGACACATAATTTTTCAATATTTTGTCAGACGACAAAATCGGTTTAATCAATATTAAAATTTCTATGTGTCCTATGTTCCTGTGTGGTTCAAAAAATCTTAAACTACACATTTTTCAAGAAAAGTAATCGTCGCTTTGTCCGCGTCGAGTTCCGTTTCGATGCCGACGGGCAGAGTGAATTGGTCGCGGATATGACCGAACGAAAGCCCGTAAACAACCGGAATTCCGAGGCTGCCGAATTGCTCTTTGCAAACGTCGAGCAGCGATTGCGAACTCGCGTCTTTCGGATTGCAGTCTTCAAAAACGCCGAGCGCGATGCCTGAAAGTTGCCGCAGATTCGCCGATTGTTTCAACTGCGTCAGCATTCTATCAATACGATACGGCTGTTCGCCGACATCTTCGGCGAACAAAATTTTCCCCTTCAAATCACGCAAACCGAACGGCGTTCCGGCGAGCGCGGACAACAGAGAAAGATTGCCCCCGATTAATCTGCCTTTGCATTTTCCCGAACGAATCGTTTCTGTTTTGAAAAGATTCGATTCCTTCGCGGCATTGTCGGGCGAAATTTCGATTTTATAAGGCGCGGACGGATTCATCAAAGCGTTGACGACGTGCGTTTTCGCGTAATCGGAATACGTCGAAGCGGCGACCGGACCGTGAAACGTAACCAGACCCGTGTTTTGATGAATCGCCAAATGCAAAGCCGTGATGTCCGAATAACCGATGAGAATTTTCGGATTTTTCGCAATCAATTTAAAATCAAGCGCGGGCAAAATTCTCGACGCGCCGTAACCGCCGCGCGCGCACCAAACGGCTTTTACATCTTTGTCGGCAAAAGCCTGATGCAAATCTTCAAGGCGTTCCGCATCAGTTCCCGCCAAAAATCCGTTGCGATTGCGGGCGGATTTTCCGACTTTCGTTTTAAATCCTAAATCGGCGAGATTTTGCAAAGCCTTTTCAAAACCTTCCGCCTCGATGCCGCTCGAAGGCGCGATGACGGCAACCGTATCGCCTGTTCTTAAACGCTCCGGCTTAATTAATTTTTTGTTTTTCGTCGAACGCCGATTCGCTCCGAAAACGAATGGCGACAAAAGCGGCATTATCGCCGCCGATTTTAAAAATTCGCGTCTTTTCATAGATTTTTCAAGCGTCAATTCTCACCAAACCGCGTTTTATCGCCAGCGTCGCGGCTGAAGTTCTATCCGACACGCCGAGTTTTTCAAAGACGTTTTTAACGTGCGTTTTGATTGTATTTTCCGACACATTTAAATCAAAAGCGATTTCCTTATTCGATTGTCCGTCGGCAATCATTTTCAAAACGCGGCTTTCGGCGCGCGTCAATTCTTCGTCGCCGAGATGTTCAGACAAAACAGCGGCGATGTCCGGCGGAATATATTTTTTGCCCGCGCCGATTAATCGAACTGCTCTGATTAATTCGTCGGGCGCGACATCTTTGCAGACATAACCGAGCGCGCCGCGTTTTAAAGATTTGCTGATTTCCGCGTCGCCCGCCGTGTCCGCTAAAATCAAAATTTTCGCCCGCGCGTCTGCCGCGAAATAATTTTCCAACATATCAATCGCGCACGAATCCGGCGTTCGCAAACTCAAAATGGTCGCGTCGGGTTTTAATTGCTGAAATAGTTCCAAACCTTCCGCGCCCGAATCTGCTTCGCCGACGATTTCAAATTCTTTCTGCCCGCGCAAAAGCGTTTCGATGCCGATGCGAACGAGCGTTTGACTTTCGATTATTAATACGCGAATTTGATTCTTCCTCACGAAACTTTCCCTAATAATTTCTTCGCTGACTCGCAAACCGCTTCGACTTTGATTTTGTCGAGCGCGTCGTTATTGACAATTTGAATTTGTTCCGCCAACGGCAGATAAGTCGTCGGCGCGCGTTTATCCATTACAAGAACAATCGCCGCGCCCGCAATCGCGCCGAGATGCGCCGCGCCCGTGTCATTGCTGATTAAAACGTCAATACGCGAGAGCGCGGCGATGAATTCGAGCAGCGAAATTTTATCAATAATCGTTGTCTCAGCGGGAAATTTTTCTTTAATCGCGCCGCGCAAATCTTCTTCTTCGGGACCGAGAAAAACGATTGTTTGAACGGTTTCATCCGCAGAAAATCTTCGCGCTGTTTCGGCGAATTTTTCCAAATCCCAACGGCGGCTCGCATTGCCCGCGCCGGGAAAAAATCCGAGTTTTTTCTTCGCGGAACTTCTGCCGAAAAGATTTTCGATTTTTCCCAAATCTTCAATGCGCGGCGAGATTTCGACGAACTGCCGTGCGCTTTCGATGCCGAGCGGTTTTAATATTTCCAAGTAATAATCGGTCAGATGAAGCGTTTTATTCTCGCGCGGCGGCTTCGGTTTAAAGTTTGCCAGAAGATCGAGCGAGCGGCTTTCCCGATTACCGTAAAGCCGATGCTTCGCGCCCGAAACGAATCCGAACAAATTCGTTTCGTAAAGGCTGTGCAAATCAATCACGAAATCGAATTTTCGCTCACGCGCGTCTTTGACGATTTGCAGAATTTCTTTAATTGAATTTATTTTTTTCCCGTCGCGCAAACTCACGCGGTCAACGATTATCGCGGCGTCGGCAAAGCCGGAAACTTCGACGATTTCCGCGCCGGATTTGCCGATCATCGCCGTAATGCGTGCTTCGGGAAATCGCTCGCGGACGGCGCGGAATGCGGGCAAACTCAAAATCACGTCGCCGATCTGACCGAAATGGATAATTAAAATATTTTGAGGATTGAATTTCAAATTTCACGAAGGTCTCTGCCGGTCATTTCTTCGGGTTTTTCGATGTCGAGAACGCCGAGAATCGTCGGCGCGACATCTTCGAGCGCGCCGCCTTTTCTTAATTGCAGACCGTTGAGATTTTCGTCAACAAAGTGAAACGGCACGGGATTTTGCGTCGGTGCGTTGTTCGGCTCGCCCGTTAGCAAGTCAGCCATTTCCTCGCAATTTCCGTGACTCGAAGTAATCAAGGACACGCCGCCCGCCGCGCGGACTTTTTTGACCATATTGCCGAGACACGTATCTACAAACTGCACCGATTCGATGGTTTTTTCCAGATTTCCCGTTCCGGCGACCAAATCCGGCGCGGCGAGATTGACAATAAAAACATCGTTTTCGCCCGCTTCGACACCGCGCAGAAATTTATCGGCGATTTTGAAGCTCGCCGATTCGGGCTGGCTTTCATAGCTTTTGGCGTTCGGCGCGGGAACGACGATTCTCTGCTCGCACTGATGTTCGAGTTCAACGCCGCCGTTAAAAAAATACGTCAGATAAGCGTATTTTTCCGTCTCGGTCAGACGGCAATTCAAGATGCCTTTTTCGGCGAAAATTTTTGCCAGCACGTTGTCTTCATTTTCCTGCCGGAAGGCGACCGGCAAGTGAAAACTGCGGTCGTATTCGGTCAAACAGACGGCGTTGATTTTCAGTTTCGCGTGGCTGTTTTCGCTGATGTCGGAAACGGCGAGCGATTTGACGAGCTGGCGCATCTGCGCCGGACGATGATTAAAAAAGATGACCAAATCATCGTTTTTAATGCTGGCGACGGGCGCGCCGGTTTCGTCTTCCAAAACTATCGGCTGAATAAATTCGTCGGCGATGCCGCGCAAAAACGAACTGCGAATCGCCGTTACCGCATCGGTTGCGCGTTCGCCTTCCGAATGAACGAGCATCGTAAAGGCGCGAGCCGTGCGCTCCCAATTCTGAAATTTGTCCATCGCGTAATATCGCCCGCAGAGCGTCGCAATTTTGCCGGCACCGATGTCGGCGAGCTTGATTTCCAAGGCTTCGACGTAAATGTCAGCCGTGCGCGGCGCGACATCGCGCCCGTCGAGAATCGGATGAACGAAGATTTTTTCGATGCCTTCGCTCTTGGCAAATCGCAGAAGCGCGAAAAGATTATCCGTCGAAGAATGAATGTCGCCGTCGCTCAACAAACCGACAAAATGAACCGCCGAATTTTGCGCTTTGGATTTTTGAAAGGCTTCCTTTAAAACTTTATTTTCAAAAAATTTTCCGGTGCGAATCGAGTTGGCGATTTTGGCGACATCGGTTTGGATGATTCTGCCCGCGCCGATATTCAGATGTCCGACTTCCGAGCTGCCTGCCGCGTCCGACGGCAAACCGACGCTCAAGCCCGCCGCCGAGAGTAGAGTTTTCGGATATTTCCGGGAAATTTCATCGTAATAAGGCGTGTGTGCCAAAGCGATGGCGTTGCCCTCTTTTTTCGGCGAATAGCCCCAGCCGTCGAGTATTATCAAGGCGAGCGGTCGGCGTTTTACAGTCATAAAAGTTTTCTGGATTTTAATTTCGGAATATTTTCGCGCGTTGCCGCGAAACTTTTGAAAAGCCGAAATTATTTTACACTTTTAATCTCAGTTCGTGAACAAAAATTTGTGAATTTCAAGTAACCGAAACGCGAAAAATTCAATAAGCGTTCGGCGCGGGTCGTTCCATCCAGCGTTCGGGAAATTTCAGTTCGTGAAAACCGAATTTTTCATAAAGCGAATGCGCGTCTTTGGTCGCCAAAATCCAACGCCGCAAATTCTGCAAATC
>CAXTMQ010000205.1:0-1902 GCA_964245305.1 uncultured Pyrinomonadaceae bacterium | reverse complement strand
TGCTGATCGTAAACCCGCCGTCACGCCATTCCATAATTTATTTTTCGAGAGAAGTTAAGAAATTTTCAACTTCGATTTTCGATCTTAAACGAACGATTTTCTTCTCGCCCGCAAAGCGTTTCAGTATTTCTTCGATTTTCGGTTTTGAACGCGCCGGATAATTCCAAACCCATTTAATAAATTTCCAATCGAATTTTTCGTGACAGCCTTCCGCCATATCGGGGCGTGTTCCCTTGCGATAAAAAATCCATCTTTTCAAGATGCGATAAACGCACACGTAGCTCGGCAGATCGAGAAAAATCGCCGTGTCGCAAGCCGCCATTCGCATCTCAATCGTGCCGCCGAAATTGCCGTCCATAATCCACGAATCATTTTTCACCGCTTCGGCGAGAATCGCGCGCCATTCGTCTTTTGAAGGCTCAATCCAATTCGGTTTCCAATAAAGTTTATCGAGATGAACGACTTCGGTATTAATCCCCGCGCCCAATCTCCGGGCAAAGGTAGATTTTCCCGCGCCGCTCGAACCGATAACGATGATTTTTTTCACGAAAAATTTTACGCGGCGAAACGAAAATTTGTTCGCTCGAAAAATCGCGGCAAATTTGATCTTTAACGAATTTGATAAAACGCGCGTCTGCCAAGATAACGCGCCGACGTGTCCAAATCTTCTTCGATTCTAAGCAGTTGGTTATATTTGGCGATGCGGTCGCTACGCGAAAGCGAGCCGGTTTTGATTTGTCCGGCGTTCGTGGCGACGGCTAAATCAGCAATAAAACTGTCTTCGGTTTCGCCCGAACGATGCGAAATAACGACGGTCATATTGTTGGTTTTAGCAAGTTCAATCGCGTCCAAAGTTTCGGTCAGAGTCCCGATTTGATTGACTTTGATTAAAATCGAATTTGCCGCGCCGACATCAATTCCTTTTTGTAGGAATTTCGTGTTCGTAACGAAAAGATCGTCGCCGACGAGCTGGATTTTTTTGCCGATTTTTTCGGTCAGATATTTCCAGCCGTCCCAATCGTTTTCCGCCATTCCGTCTTCGATGGAGATGATCGGATATTTTTCCGTCCACGAAATCCAATAATCAGCCATTTCTTCGGAAGACAATTCGCGTTTGTCCGACTTTTTGAACGTGTATTTTCCGTCTTTGTAAAATTCGCTCGCCGCCGGATCGAGCGCGATTAAAATATTTTCTCCGGCTTTGTAACCGGCTTTTTCAATCGCTTCCAAAATCGTTTCAATCGCTTCCTCGTTCGATTTTAAATTCGGCGCGAATCCGCCTTCGTCACCGATGCTCGTCGCGTAGCCTCTTGATTTCAAAACGGATTTTAGATTGTGAAAAATTTCCGCGCCCGCGCGTAACGCTTCCTTAAAATTTTCCGCGCCGACGGGCATAATCATAAATTCCTGAAAATCCACGTTGTTGTCGGCGTGTGCGCCGCCGTTGATAATATTCATCATCGGTGTCGGCAAAACTTTCGCATTCGTGCCGCCGATATAGCGATAAAGCGGCATTTCCTGAAACGCCGCGCCCGCGCGCGCCGCCGCCATCGAAACAGCTAAAAGCGCGTTCGCGCCCAAGTTCGATTTGTTCTCCGTGCCGTCGAGTTTAATCAAGGTTTCGTCAATCAAAGTCTGATCGAGCGCGTCCAAACCTTCGAGTTCATAAGCGATTTTTTCGTTGACGTTTTTCACCGCATTCAAAACGCCTTTGCCCGAATATCTGTTTTTGTCGTCGTCGCGCAGTTCGACGGCTTCGTTTTCGCCGGTTGACGCGCCCGACGGAACTGCCGCTCTGCCAGTCGTGCCGTCTTCCAAAACAACTTCCGCTTCGACTGTCGGATTGCCGCGCGAATCAAGAATTTCACGCGCCCAGACTGTTTCGATTAAACTCATTTTTTG
>CAXTMQ010000204.1:0-8604 GCA_964245305.1 uncultured Pyrinomonadaceae bacterium | reverse complement strand
CGCTCGACTACATCATTCCGCTGATTCGCAATTCGCGTTCGATTGACGAAGCGAAAGCGTGGCTGACCGGAAATTTTGCGACGCTCGGCGAAATAAAAGCGTGGCGCGGCGCGCCGACAACCGATCAAACGCCCGAAGCGTTTCGGAAAAATCTTGAAAAAATCGTCGGCGCGTTACAATTTTCAGACATTCAGGCGCAGGCGATTCTTGATTTACAGCTTCGCCGTTTATCGGCTTTGGAACGTCAGAAAATTATTGACGAACTCGAAGCGATTTTGAAACACATTTCGGAACTCGAAGCGATTTTGGCGAACGAACAGCTTTTGCGGCAAGTCATCGTTGACGAACTCAAAGAAGTCAAACGCGCATTCGGCGACGAGCGCAAAACGCAGATCGTTGACGCGGGAATCGAATTGAAAATCGAAGATTTAATCGCCGACGAAGAAGTGGCGATTACCGTCACGAACGCCGGTTATATCAAACGAACGCCCGTTACGGCTTATTCAAAACAAGGTCGCGGCGGTAAAGGTCGCTTCGGCGCGAAAGCGAAAGGCGACGATTTTGTCGAACATCTGTTTACCGCTTCGACGCACGATTTTCTGATGATTTTCACCGACAACGGGCAGGTTTTCAAAATCAAAGTTCACGAAATTCCCGAAGGCGACACGGCGGCGCGCGGCAAGGCGATTGTCAATCTCGTCCAGCTTTCAGGCGAGAGAAAATTGGTCGAAGTTTTGCCGGTCAAAGATTTTGCTGAAGAAGTTTATGTAACGATGGTCACGAAGCTCGGCGTAATTAAAAAATCTTCGCTGACCGAATATCAAAATATTCGCGCCAACGGCATCAACGCGATCAATATTGACGAAGGCGACGAGCTTTTAAATGTTTTCGTAACCGACGGCACAAAACAAATCTTCATCGCCACGCACGACGGAATGGCGATTCGCTTTGACGAACAGGACGCGCGTCCGCTCGGCAGAGTCGCTCGCGGCGTACGCGGAATTTCGCTGCGAAAAGGCGATTATGTCGTTTCCGCCTGCGCCATCTCGAAAGACGAATCGGAAAAACTGCTCTCGATTTCCGAACAAGGCTTCGGCAAACAATCGAAAGTTGGAATTTATCGTCTGCAATCACGCGCCGGAAAAGGCGTTATCAATATGAAAACGACGAAAAAGACCGGCAAGGTCGTCGCCGTTTTCCCGGTTGACGAAGATTCGGAAGTGATTATCATCACGCAGCAGGCGAAGCTAATTCGCCTCGAAACCGATACGATTCGGCAGACCGGCAGAAGCGCGCAGGGCGTAACTTTAATCAAAATGAACGACGGCGATATGGTTACGAGCGCATCTTTGATCGAAGTTTCCGAAGACGAAGGCGAAGAATAATTCAAACTATTTTTCAAATTAAAAAGCCGCTCGAAAATTCGAGCGGCTTTTTAATTTTCGACTTCGTTTATTCAAACAAACTCGGCGCGACTTGTGGTTTTAATAAATTTTCCAAACCGAAATGTTGATATGCCAACCGCGTAACCATTCGACCGCGCGGTGTGCGATTCAAAAATCCGGTTTGAATCAGATAAGGCTCGATGATTTCTTCAATCGAATCTCTTTCTTCGTTAATCGCGGCGGAAATTGTTCCCAAACCGACCGGTCCGCCGTCGAATTTTTCGATGATCGTTAAAAGCAGTTTGCGGTCAATTTCGTCCAGACCGTAAACGTCAACTTCCATCCGATTGAGCGCGTCTTTCGCCACTTCTTCGGTGATTTTGCCTTCGTAATCAACTTCGGCGTAATCGCGGACGCGGCGCAATAATCTATTCGCAATACGCGGAGTTCCGCGCGAACGGCGGGCGATTTCTTCCGCGCCTTTCGATTCGATTTCGACTTTCAAAATATCTGCCGAGCGTTCGATAATCGTCTGCAAATCTTCGATGTTATAAAAATCGAGATGAAAAACGATGCCGAAACGTCCGCGTAAAGGCGCGGTAATCAAACCCGGTCGAGTCGTCGCGCCGATCAATGTAAATTTCGGCAATTCCAGTTTTATCGAACGCGCCGCCGTGCCTTGACCGATCATTAAATCGAGATTGTAATCTTCCATCGCCGGGTAAAGAACTTCCTCGATTGCCGGATTTAAGCGATGAATTTCGTCAATAAAAAGCACGTCGCCTTCCGCCAGATTCGTCAAAATCGCGGCTAAATCTCCGGCTTTTTCGATGATCGGCGCGGCGGTTGATTTCAGTTCCGCGCCCATTTCGTTGGCGCAAATAATCGAAAGCGTCGTCTTGCCCGTTCCCGGCGGACCGAACAGCAAAATATGGTCTAACGCTTCGCGGCGTTTGAGCGCGGCTTTCATAAACACGCGCAGATTGTCTTTGATTTTTTTCTGCCCGATATATTCGGCGAGTTTATTCGGTCGCAGAGATAATTCGACCTGCGCTTCGTCTTCAAAAGCGTTGCCGTTGCGGTTGTCATCGTTTTCGTAATCTTCGGTCATTGAATTTTCTTTTCCAGCCATTGAATCATAAAATCGGCGACCGATTGCCAGCCGCGTTCGAGCATCATATCGTGCGCCATATCGGGGAAAATCTTACAGTCGGCGTTAAAGACGCGAGCTGTTTTTTCGATTGCTCGCGGCGCGACCAGCGCGTCATCTTTCGCTCCCAAGACTAACAATGGAGTTTTCACTTTTTGCGGATTCGGCAGATTATAAATCATTTCCAAGTTAGCTCGATACGATTCGCTCCCGAAACGCCGAACGTAACTTGCAATCTTTTCATCGTCCGCGTTCGCCGAGAACAAAAACTTTTTAGCGAGTTTCGGAGTCGAAAACATCACGGAATAATCTTGTTTGATTGCTATCTTCAAAAACAGCAAAGGATTTTGAAACGGAAGCGGCAAACCCGACCAAAACATTCCTTCGGAAGGCGACGGCGCAACTAAAATTCCAACTGGCGCATTATGTTTTTCAAGATATTTTTGCACGACCAAACCGCCGAGCGAATGTCCGATGACGACCGGCATTTTCGGTAAACCGGAAGCGATTCGGAAAACATCGGCGACGTAATCGGAAATTGAAGTCCATTTTAATTTTTCGCTTCCTTCGCTCTTCCCGTGTCCGCGCAAACTGACGGCGTGCGAGCTAAAACCTTTTTCGGCGAAATACGGTAAAAAGTTTTCGTCCCAACACCACGCCGCGTGTCCCGTGCCGTGAACAAAAAGCAGCGGCATTGCAAAGCGGCGCGTTTCCGGTTCTCGACTGATAACTTCGGGCTTCATCAACCTTTCGCTAATAGCTGCAAACTCTTTCGCAATAATTTCTGAACGGAAACTTCCGTGCCGTCTTTGACCGCCTGATTCAAAGCCTTTTCCGCCGCGTTGCGCTGATACCCTAAATTGACGAGAGCCGAAAGCGCGTCGTCGAAAACCGCGTCTGCCGGAAGTTCGGTTTGTTTGATTCCGGCGGCTAGTTTTTCCTGTGTTGACTGCGTGGTAAATTCGTTTAATTTATCGCGCAGTTCGATGACCAATCTTTCCGCCGTCTTTTTGCCGACACCGGGAATCGAAGTCAAACGCGCCAGATTATCGGTGCGAATCGCCGTCACGATTTCGTCCGCGCTCATTCCCGACAGCATCGAAATTCCGCTTTTCGCGCCGATGCCGTTGACGGAAATCAACTTTAAGTAAAGTTCGCGCTCGCGCAAAGTTCTAAAGCCGAAAAGTTGCAAAACATCTTCACGGACGTGCGTATAAATTCTCAGTTCGATTTGATCGCCGACTTCGCCGAGTTCGTAAAAAGTCGAAAGCGGAATCGTTACCTCATAACCAACGCCGCCGACTTCCAAAATCACCGCCGTTGCCTGTTTTTCTAAAAGTTTTCCCGATAAATATGCAATCATTTTGTTTCACTCTTGAAACATAAATTGTAATGGATATTTTTTTTGAGGGCAACGACCGAAAACTTTTTCGCCATCATTAGTTGGCGAACTTTTTCACTTTTTATTTTTTCGGAATATAATCAATCAAAGAAAGCGATGAAAGCGGAAAAAATATCCGAATTGACGACGAGTCGAATGAGCGTTTATCTGCGCTGTCTGAACGAATTGGCGGCGGAGAATATCACGACCGTTTCTTCAGACGGGTTGGCGAAAAGATTTCATTTGAACTCGGCGCAGATTCGCAAAGACCTTGCGTATTTCGGCGAGTTCGGCGTGCGCGGAGTCGGTTATTTCGTTGACGACTTGCGTGAGCATCTGACGGGAATTCTCGGACTCGACCGCGAACACTGCGTGGCGATTATCGGCGCGGGACGTTTGGGAACGGCTCTGGCTGATTATTACAATTTAACCAGAACGAATTTTTCGGTCGCGGCGATGTTCGATGCCGACAAAAAAAAAGTCGGGAAAAAAATCGGCGAGATCGAAATTTTTCACATCAAAGACTTTGCCCGCGTCGTTGAAAAAGATAAGATAGATGTAGCGGTGATCGCCGTTCCCGCTTCTTACGCGCAGAGCGTTTTGGACGAAATTACGAAAGCGGGAATCAAAGCCGTGATGAACTTCGCGCCTGTTCCTTTAAAATCGGCAAACGGCGTGAAGATAAAAACCGTTGATTTGACGAGTTCGCTCGAAGGTCTTTCGTATTTTTTAGCGCAGCCGGTCAATTCCAATGGAAAAAGATGAAACTTTTTCTCCCGTTTTTACGCTATTATGAATGGCAGGATTTTCTAAACAATCTGAGAGGTAAAAAAATAAATGTGCTGTAAAGGATTTATAAAAAGAGTCGTTCCGTTTTTCTTAACATTCGCTGCCGGACTTTTTATCGCCAGCTTTTTTATCAGCGTCGCCGCGCCGAATTTTCAATTCAGACGCGGTTACAGAATGAATCACCGTCAATGGGATCGCCAGAGAGACATTGAAATTCAGCAACTGCGCGAAAAAAACGCGCAACTCGAACAGCAAATGTCGGAAAGCGACGCGGACAAAGCTATTTATCAAAATCTTGATTTGAGATACGATGTTCCGCCGATGCCGCCCGCGCCGCCTGCGCCGCCCGCGCCGCCGTCCGTGCGAAGCGTTCCGCGTCAGCAAAGATAAATTTCTTTCAAGCGAGAATTCCAAACCGCAGATTAGCCGATGAAGATTTTTCTTCAGTGTGTTAATCTGTGGTTTATTTTTGTGAGGAAATAAGAATGAAAATCTCTATATTTTGTCTGACTTTCCTTTTTGGATTTTTGACAGTTGAGTATATTGTTTCAAAAAACGAAGAAAAAAAAGTTGCTTTGAAAACGATTGTTGAATCCAATCAAACAGAAATCATTCAATACGCCACTGAACCGCCGTGTAAGAAATACTTTAGCACATCAGACTATGATGAAATACGCGAAGAACTCAGACTAGATAAACTGATTTCAGATAAAAGAAAAACTCTAAAAAGTAAAAAGCTATCCGGTCAAAAATTGGAAGAACTCAAAGCTAAAATAGAAGGCTTGGAAAACGCTAAAAATCAAATAATTGTTGAGCAGACTTTAAGAGAGCTTCGAGAAACATTGAAGAATGTCGAAGAGCGGGAGCAGGGAATCGCTCACAATTTGCTTTACATAGTGAACTGCGCTGAATACTAAATGGACGAACAATATGCCCGAAAATTAATCGTCGAAATCGGCAAGTTGATGTATGACAAAGGTTATGTAACTTCGTCGGATGGCAACATCAGTTGTCGTTTGAGCGAAAATCTGATTTTGGCGACACCGACGCAGGTTTCCAAAGGGCGAATGACCGAAGATATGATGGCGTTGACCGATTTGGAAGGAAACGCGCTGAATGATCGAAAAATGTCTTCGGAAATCAAAATGCACCTTTTGATTTACAATATGCGCCCCGACATCAATGCGATTTGCCACGCGCACACGCCGCACGGGACAGCGTTCGCCGCCGCCGGGTTGCCGATTGACGCGCCGATTTTGTCGGAAGTTATCTTGACTTTGGGCTGCGTTCCTTTGACCGCTTACGGAACGCCTTCAACGACCGAATTGACCGACGCTTTGAAGCCTTACGTCGAACATCACAACGCGCTTTTATTGGAAAATCACGGTGTCGTCGCTTACGGCAAAGATTTATGGCAGGCGTTCGATAGACTGGAAACTTTGGAACACACGGCGAAAATCGCTATCTTAGCCAAAACGCTTGGCGGCGCGAACGATTTGCCGCCCGACGCGATTGAAAAACTCGTCAATCTTCGGGAAAAAGGCGGCTATCTACCGAAAGAAGCGCGCTGCCAATCGTGCGGCTATCTATCGGAAGTCGGAATCACTTGCGAAACAAATTCTAATAAAAATCAAAACGCGAGTGCCGCAAAAATTTCTTTGACGCGCGAAGAATTAATCGAACTTTTGGCGCAGGCGGCAAAATTAAGTTAAACTGATTTACTTTCATAAATTATACTTTTTCAGGAGAAAATCTAAATGCAGGAAGCATTGGGAATGGTGGAAACAAAAGGCTTAATCGCCACGATTGAAGCGGCGGACGCGATGGTCAAAGCGGCGAACGTCAATCTGGTCGGCTACGAAAAAATCGGCGCGGGGTTTGTCACGGCAATCGTGCGCGGCGATGTCGCGGCGGTCAAAGCCGCAACCGACGCAGGCGCGGCGGCGGCAAGAAGAGTCGGCGAGCTGGTTTCGGTTCACGTTATTCCGCGCCCGCACGGAAGCGTTGATGAAGTTTTACCTTTAGGCTTAAAGTGAGCGGTCAGCGGTGAGCAGTAAACGATTTATGTTTTACGGCTTTTCTGCTCATCTTTTACTGCTCACTGCTCACTATTTATGATAATTGCCAGAATTTTGGGAACGGTTGTTTCCACGCAAAAAGACGAACGGCTGAACGGGAAAAAAATCCTGATCGTCAAGCCGATCAATCTCGACGGTTCGGATCAAAGCGGCTATACGGTCGCGGTTGATACGGTCGGCGCGGGTTTTCACGAAAAAGTTCTGGTTGTTTCAGGTTCGTCGGCGCGGCTGGCGGAAGGCAACAAAGATTGTCCGGTTGACGCAGCAATCGTCGGCGTGATTGATACGGTTGATTTTATTAAAGGAGGGTAAGAAATGAAAGGAAAATTTAGTCGTGTTTTAATGGCGGCAATCGGCATGGTTTTGGCTTTTTATGCTTTGCCCGATGCTAAAGCGCAAGGTTACGGCGATAGAAATCGAGCCGGCGGCGACGGCAGTTATAATATTCAGGGCAGAATCGTGATGCCCGACGGGAGACCGGCAGTCGGCGTGAGGGTAGGAATGAACGGCGCGGATTTTACCAACGGCTCGACGGTTACGGATAATGACGGCAACTTTACTTTCAGCAATGTTCCGGCGGGAAATTATAATGTGACGGTGAAAGGCTCGGATGCCTACGAATCGGATAATGAAACGCTGACCATTGATAGAGATACGACATTCGGGCAGACATTTAATCTTTCTTTCTTTCTGCGTCCGCCGGGCGTGAAAAAATCCGAGCTTAACCCGACCAACAATCCTTTATTGAATAATGTTCCCAAAGAGGCTTTGAAAAAACACAAAAGCGCGATGGAAAGTATGCAGAAAAACGATCTGAAAGCGGCGTTGACATATTTGGACGAAGCCGTCGCCGCGTATCCCGATTTCGCGCTTGCTTATAACGAGAAAGGCACGATATTCGTAAAGCAAAACGACTTGGGCAAAGCTCTCGAAGCGTTTGTCAAAGCCATTCAAATCAAGCAGGATTATTTCGACGCGAAATTAAATTTCGGTTTCACGCTTCTTTCGCAAAGAAATTACGAGCAGTCGGAAACGGTTTTCCGCGATTTGCTTCAGCAGCGAAGCGAGTTGCCGACTTTGAATATGTATCTCGGCATCGCTTTAATCGGTTTGAAAAAAACCGACGAAGCCGAAAAAATGCTCAAAAAAGCCATTTCGTTAAAGGGCGGCGAAAATCTGGCGCAGGCACACAGATATTTGGGCGGAATTTATATGCAGAAGAAAAATAACGCCGAAGCGATCAACGAGCTGCAAAAATATCTGCAATTATCGCCGAAAGCTCCCGATGCGGAGAAAATCAAAGCGACCATCGAGGATTTAAAGAAACAAACGGCGAAAACTTAATTTTAAACGATGCAGTTAGCCCGCGTTATCGGAACAGTTGTTGCGACCGTCAAAAATGAAATGCTCGAAGGACGCAAACTGTTGCTTGTGCAGACTTTAAACGCCGATTTAGAACCGACGGGAAAACCGCAAATCGCTCTCGACGCGGTTGGCGCGGGAATCGGCGAATTGGTTTTCTGGTGTCGCGGTAAAGAAGCGAGCTTTCCCTTCAAACGCGATTCTACGCCGACCGACTGCACGATTGTCGGCATCGTAGATTCGGAAGAACACGTTTTCGTGAATCGTGAATCATAAATCGAAATTTCGATTTATGATTCACGATTCACAAACAAAAAATGCTTTTAGCCAAAGTCATCGGCAACGTCGTCGCCACGCAGAAAAATCAGCGTTACGAAGGCGCGCGCGTGATGCTCTGCCAACAGATTTCGCCCGAAGGCGCGGAGATGGATTACACTTGTCTCGCGCTCGATTCGGTTT
>CAXTMQ010000203.1:5765-8681 GCA_964245305.1 uncultured Pyrinomonadaceae bacterium | reverse complement strand
GTTTTCATCGAAACGCAAACCGGCGATTATTTCGGCGAAGACGACATCGAACGACTCGAAGACGACTTCGGACGAAGTTAATGGTTAATGGTTAATAATCAAACTCAATTAACCATTAACCATTAACAATTAACAATTAATCTCACCGCTTCGAGCAGATTTTCCGCAACAATATCCGGTTTTCTTTCCAATTTATTAACCGCTTTTTCGCCGTAGCCGGTTAAAACGAGCGCGGTTTTTATTCGGGCGTTAAAGCCGGTTTCGACATCAATCGCTTTGTCGCCGATGATCCACGAATTTTCCAAATCAATCGAAAAATGTTTTCGCGCCGTTTCGATCATTCCGAGATTCGGCTTGCGACACGCGCAGCCGTCAGTCGGCAGATGCGGACAGAAATAAAATGCGTCGAGCTTTTCGTTGAGATTCGTTTGAATCTGCGCGTGAATGTCGTGCATCGCCGCTTCGCTGAAAATTTTGCGACCGATGCCCGATTGATTCGTGATGACGATAACCAGAAAACCGTTTTCTTTTAACAATCGAATCGCTTCGTCGGTGTAAGAAAAAAACCGCAAATCTTCGAGCCGCGAAAGAAAATTGACTTCTTCGATCAAAGTCCCGTCGCGGTCTATAAAGACTGTTTTTTTCTTCGGTTCGCTCATCAGCAAAAAATTCTACCATTCATTCGGCATTTAACAAATTTGCCGCTTTTTCAAACACTTCGTCAGCCGAAATTCGCGTCATACAGCGATGGTCAATCGGACAATCGCGCAGCATACACGGCGCGCATTCGACCGCTTTGTAAACGATTTCCGCGTTCCAAGGTTTGGTTGTTTTCGGATTTGTCGGACCGAAAATAACGAGCGTTTTCGTTTTCGCCGCCGAAGCGACGTGCGCCAAGCCCATATCGTTTGAAACAAGCAAATCCGCTACGCTCAAAATCGCCGCCGCTTCCGCCAAATCGGTTTTGCCGGTCAGAATTACCGGCTTCTTCAGCGATTTTTCAAAAACTTCCGTTGAAACGTCGAATTCATTTTTCGCGCCGACGAGAACGACTTCGGCGTTTAATTCTCTTTGCAGTTTATCGTTTAATTCCGCGTAACTTTCCGTTTGCCAACGCTTCGCTCTCGAATTTGTCGAGCCGACGCCGAGCGCGACGATTTTTTTCGATAAATCAACTCCGTTCGCCGCTAAAATTTCGCGCGCCTGTTTTTTTCGCGTCTCGGAAATCTGCAAATCGAAATTTGGATTTTCCATCGAAACGGACTGCGTTTCGATAATTTTTTTTTCGACTTCGGCGATCAAATTCAAATAATAAAACGCTTCGTGCCGCTCGTTTTTCCACGCAGGAATCGGCACGACATCGGTTAAAAGAAAATTTCTTGCTTCCTTGGCGTAACCGATTCTTTTTTCGATTCTGCCGAGTTTGGCAACGAGCGCGGTCTCAAACGAATTCGGAAATAAAATCGCCAGATCAAACTTTTTTTCGCGTAAAATTTTCGCCGGCGCGAGAACGTCTCTAAATTTTGAATCGGTTTTTTCAAACGTGAGAATTTCATCAATAAAATCCGCGTCTTCGTAAATTCCCCGCGCCCAACCGCGCGTCAGCAAAGAAATTTTCGCCGCCGGAAAAACGCGCCGCAATTCGCGCAGAGCGGGAATCTGCATCACCGCGTCGCCGATCCAATTTGTTCCACGCACGAGGATCTTCATTTATCGTTCAAGCAATTTCGCACAAAATTAAGAACATCGTCGTTTACGAAGCAATAAAACTGTTCACTATTCACTATTAACTGTTCATTGTCAGAATAGGGAAACCTTTTTTGTTAGTGAACAGCGAACAGTTAATAGTGAACAGTTAATTGAACAGTGATCTAAGTCCTTCATCAAGTTTAATTTGAGGTTTCCAATCCAGTTCCTGCTTGATCAAAGACAAATCGGAAATGTAATTCAACGGCACGGGCGTGGGCAAAGGGTTTGCTTCATCAATCGCGGTTTGGTAACCGGAAACTTCCTCCATTTTTTCGACAAGCTGGCGAAGCGTCGGCGCATTTTCGCGTCCGCCGCCGAGATTGTAAAGTCCGTGACGTATGATCGAATCGGCGAACGCCTGACACGCGCGAGAAAAATCTTCGACGTGCAGAAGATCGCGGCGCGGCGTTCCGTTCGCGGGCAAACGCAAAGGCTCGCCCGTGTTAAAAGCGTCGGCGTAATGCGTCACGAAATTAGGCGTGTTGCCTTCGGATTTTGGCGCGTAAACGGTCGAAAGCCGAAAAATACACGAGCGAAAATTGTTTTGATTGGCGTAAAATTCGACGTAGCGTTCGGCGATTAATTTCGACCATTCGAGCGCGGATTGTCCTGCATAAACCGTCGGACACATTTCCGGCACTTCGAGATAATTGTCGGCGAATCTGCCGTAAACGTCTTTCGTCGAAGCGAAAATAAAAACCGCGTTTTCGTTCATCGAACGCAAAAGATTAATCGTGCCGTCAACATTCGTCAGAAAAGACATTTCCGTCGCTCCGGGCGATTTATCAAGCAGCGCGGCGAGATGAATCACGACATCAAAATCCTTTACTTTCTGCGCGTCCTGCATATTTAAAATGTCGAAACCCGAACGACGCGATAAATCGTCGGCGTTAAAAAATCGGCGAACGTGCGTCCCGAGAAATCCGCTGCCGCCTGTAACAAGAACTTTCATAAAATAATTTTAGCGCGAAAGCGGCGCGGAGTTGAAAGCGCGAGCAGCAGAAAACGCTAGACACGAGCGGCGCGAAATTTATATCATTAAAAAGGCAACCGCTGAAAATTTCTTCTCACTAATCACAACGACAATTCAATAATGCCGAATCGAATCAAATTAACAAGCAGAAAACCGAAAACGCCGCCGAAATACTGGCGCGAACAGCATCGCGG
>CAXTMQ010000203.1:0-5665 GCA_964245305.1 uncultured Pyrinomonadaceae bacterium | reverse complement strand
TCGAAGGAAATAAAATCGAAATCGAACCCGGAACGGGCGCGACGATTGACGGCAAAAAGACGTTTCCCGCGCTCGCCGTCGAATTTAAAAAGGACGGAAAATCCGTCGCTTCGATCACCGACGAAGATGCCGGAAAGGAAGTCAAGCAAACGCAGATTGAACCGCGCATTTTAAGCTCAATCGCGGCGGAAGGCGACGGTCGGCGCAAAGCCGTTACCTTTGCCGATTTGCCGCAGTCGCTTGTCAAAGCAATCACCGTTACCGAAGACCGCGCGTTTTTCGAGCATTACGGCGTAAATTTTCGCGGCATCGCGCGCGCCGCGTGGCGGCGTTATGAGAAAGACGACGACAATTCGCCGATTGCCAATCAAGGCGGTTCTTCGATCACGCAGCAGCTCGTCAAAAATCTCTGGCTGACGAGAGAACAAACGCTCGAACGCAAATTGAAGGAAGCGTATATGTCAATCATTCTCGAAACACGATTGACGAAAGAGCAAATTTTCACGCTTTACGCCAACCAGATTTATTTGGGGCAGCAAACCGGCGTTTCGATTTACGGAGTCGGCGAAGCGTCGAACGCATATTTCGGCAAAGACGTTTCCGCTTTGACTTTGCCCGAAGCCGCTTTGATCGCCGGAATCATTCGCAGTCCGAATCGTTATAATCCGTATAAAAACGTCGCCAAATCTACCGAACGCCGCAATCAGGTTTTGGATTCGATGGCGGAAGCCGGCGCGATTTCGAGTGAAGAAGCCGCCGCCGCGAAAAAAACCTTGCTCGAAATCAAACAAATTACAAGCGGTAAAGATTTGCAGGGAATGCCGTATTTTTCGCAATATGCCGTCGAAGAATTGCCGAAAATCGTCAGCGATCCCGAAGCGTTGCAGCATTTGCGCGTTTATACGACGATTGATCCCGATTTGCAGAAAGCGGCGTATAAAATCGTCAACGAACGGCTCGAAAAACTCGACAAATATTTCCCTAAAAAGCAAAAAGGAAACTTGAACGCCGCGCTCGTCGCCATTCGTCCGAAAACCGGCGAAATCGTGGCGATGGTCGGCGGACGCTCATTTCTCGACAGTCAATTTAACCGCGCGACCGACGCGCAACGTCAGCCCGGCTCGGTTTTTAAACCGTTCGTTTACGCGACCGCGATCAATTCCGCCTACGACGGCAACGCCCGCGTCATCACCGCCGCGACGATTTTCAAAGACGAGAAAAAAGTTTTCACATACGGCAACGAAAGCTACGCGCCGAACAATTACGGCGACACTTTTTCAAACAAAGAATTGACTCTACGCGACGCGCTCGTGAAAAGCAAAAACACGATTACGGTTGATCTCGGAATGGAATTGAACATCGGCAAGGTGATGAATCTCGCCGCCAAAGCCGGTTTGCCGAAAGTCGAAAAAGCATATCCTTCGATGGCTCTCGGAACTGCCGAAGCCACGCCTTTGCAGGTCGCCACGGGTTACACGGTTTTCGCCAATCTCGGCGAAAAAGTTTCGCCAATCGCCATCAATCGCATCACCGACGGCGAAGGCAAAACCGTCAATGCGCCCACGGGCGAACGCAAACGGGTTCTTCAGCCAGATGTCGCTTATGTGATGGACGACATTATGAAAGATGTCATCAATCGCGGCACGGCGGCGGAAGCAAAGGCTTGGGGATTTAAAAACGTCGCGGGGAAAACCGCATTCGCCGGAAAAACCGGCACGTCGCGCGACGGTTGGTTTGCCGGATTCACGCCGGAAATCGTCTGTGTGGTTTATGTCGGTTTTGACGACAACGACGACTTGGGAATGAAAGGCGCGGATTCGGCGATGCCGATCTGGGCAGATTTTATGCGCGAAGCGTTAAATCTTCACCCCGAATGGAACGGCGATTGGCAAATGCCCGCGACGATTAAAGAAGCCGAAATTGACACGCGCAACGGCTCTCTGATTCGAGAACTTTCCAACGTCGAAGCCGATACGGTCAAAGCGCAGCAAACGGTTCTCAGGACAAACGCCAATAAAAATAACGCGAATCAACAACCGGCAACTAATCCGCCCGACGAAAATAATCCGTCCGAACCGAAGGAAATTTATGTTACCGCAGTTCCGCCCGAATTTCGCCGCGTCGAAATTTTCGTTGCCGGAACTGTTCCGAACAAAACTCTTTTGCCGAGCAGCGACGATAGCTTGACTGACTCGCAATTAGCGATTCCGAACGCGAGCGGAACGCCTTTCACAACTTGGCAGGAAGAACAGCAAAATCGCGGAACAAATCAAAATTCAAAGGTTCAAACGCCGCAGCTGCCGCTCGCCGACATCCAGAAAAACGTAACCGTAATGATTTGTCCTCTGACCGAAATGCGCGCGACTTCAAATTGCCCGAACAAGCAACCGCAAACTTTCAAGGAAGGCGAAGAACCGAAGGAATTTTGCACATTTCACGTCAAACCGCCGAAGTAGAAATACGAATTACGAAAGTTCAAAGCAAATTCGTGATTGGTTTTATCATTCAAACCTGATCGCCGAAACTTTCCAACGAACATTGGCGCGGTCATCGTTTTTGGAAAAGCCGTCCATCGGCACGAAAACGTGAACCGTTTCGCCGGACGCGATTTTCTGCGCTTGATTCGGCACGACCATTACCTTTTTTTCCTTGATGATTTGATTTTTAACATCAACCACGCTGACGCTGACTTCCAGACCGTTGATCGTTTTGTCGCCTTTGTTGCGGATGTCGCCGTGAATCGCCATCTGAATCGTGCCGAGTCCGAGCGGCGATTCGGTCGTGCGGTTCGTATCGGTCGAGATAACTAGATTTTTCGTGTAAGCGGCAAATTCCGGCGAGCCTTCGAGAAACGCGCCCGCCAATTGCTGCTGTTTCTGCTCTTCCAAAGTCGGCTGAAATTTATATAAAAGTCCGATCACGCCCGCAATTAAAACTGCAGCGATGAGCAGCGCACCGAGCAAAACTTTATTTACGCCGCGCTTTCCCTCCTTTTTTTCGTATAAAAATTCGTCCATAATTTTTCCTTTGTCTTTTATTCTAATATAACAGTTAGATTCGCATTTTCCGAAAAAGTTCCCCGTCGGTTATCATTTAGAGATACGAATCAGAAAGTATTTTTGTCGAGAATTTGCTGAAATCAATCTCGCGCTTTCAAACTCCGAATGTCGAACGTCGCCATCCAACAATTTAGCAAAGATTCGCCTTTGCCCGAATTTGTCGAAGTCGCTTTGCCGATTCCTTTGCGGCAAACTTTTACTTATCGTTTGCCCATCGGTTTGCGCGAAAATACGCGCATCGGCGCGAGGCTTTTAGTGCCGTTCGGCAAGCGGCAGTTGACCGGCTATGCGGTCGCGCTTCATTCGGAACTCAATCCCGAACTCGAAATCGAAGAAGAGACGCTCAAAGACGCGCTCGAACTACTCGATGTCGAGCCGCTTTTGACCGAAGAAATTATTCGCCTGACGCAATGGTCGGCGGATTATTACGCTGCTTCTTGGGGCGAAGTTTTGAAGGCTTCGCTACCCGCCGGAATCAACGCGACGATTGAGCAGATTTACCAGATCACGGCTCGCGGGCGCGACGAGCTTTTGAAAATTCCTTCGGCGAGTTCCGCCAAATCTCGAATTCTGCGCTCTCTGGCTAAAACTAATGAAACTTCGAGCCGCGAGATTGCCAAGAAATTCGGCGCGACTCAATCGAAACGCGCTTTGAGCGAACTCGTCAAAGCGGGCTGGGCGACGGTTTTTCACCGCACTTTGACGACGCAGGTCAAACCGAAACGCCGCAAAGCCGCCAGACTTTTGCCGCCCGAACGTCATCTGCCCGGACAAAAACCGTTCAATGAAACGCAGGAAAAAATTATCGCCGCTTTGCTCGAAAACGACGGCGAAAGGCTTTTTACGGATTTGCTCGAAAAACTCGAAATCGGCGCGTCGGCGATCAATACTTTGGTCAAACGCGGCGTTCTCGAAGTCGTCGCCCAAGAAGTTCGCCGCGATCCGCTGTTCGCGGTTGATTTGCCCGAACTGCTGAATCTGACTTTAACCGACGAGCAAATCGAAGTTTTAAAGGAAATCAGAATTGCGCTCGAAGCGGAAAAATATCAATCGTTTCTTCTGCACGGCGTAACCGGCAGCGGCAAAACCGAGATTTACATTAGGGCAATGCAGACCGTTTTGGACAAAGGAAAATCCGCGCTGATGCTCGTGCCGGAAATCGCGCTCACGCCGGTTTTTTCGAGAAGATTAAGAGCGGTTTTCGGCGGCGCGGTGGCGATTCTGCATTCAAATCTTTCCGTCGGCGAACGCTTCGACGAATGGCGCAGAATCCGGCGCGGCGCGGCGAACATCGTCATCGGAACGCGCTCGGCGATTTTCGCGCCTTTGCAAAATTTGGGTTTGGTGATTGTTGACGAGGAACACGACGCTTCGTATCGGCAGCACGAATCGCCGTTTTATCACGGGCGCGATTTGGCGATTGTTCGCGCCAATTTCGCCAACGCCGTCGTCGTTCTCGGCTCGGCAACGCCCGCGCTCGAATCATTTCATAACGCGCACAGCGGAAAATATAAATATCTAAAATTGCCGAATCGTGTCGGCAATCGTCCTTTGGCGACCGCCGAACTCGTTGATATGCGCGAGATTTTCAAAAGCGAAGGTAAAGACACCGTTTTTTCGCCGCAGCTTTTAGCGGCTATCGAAGAAACGCATTCCAAAGACGAGCAGTCAATTATTTTGTTAAATAGGCGCGGTTTTTCGCAGTTTGTTTTGTGTCGTTCGTGCGGCGAATCAATCCGCTGCGACAATTGCGACATCACTTTGACGTTTCACAAACGCGAAGGAAAATTGGTTTGTCATTACTGCAATCACCGCGAGCGAACGCCGCATAAATGTCCGAAATGCGCGGGCAAATATTTATTTTTCGTCGGCGAAGGAACGGAACAAATCGAAGACATTCTGCGCCGCAAATTTTCCGACTTGCGAATCGCCAGAATTGACCGCGACACGACCGGACGGCGCAAATCTTTCGAGGAAACTTTGATGCGGTTTTCACGTGGCGAAATTGATATGCTCGTCGGAACGCAGATGCTCGCCAAAGGTCACGATTTTCCGAATGTAACGCTTGTCGGCGTGATTTCAGTTGACGCGGGTTTGGCTTTGCCCGATTTTCGCGCCGCCGAACGCACGTTTCAACTGCTCACGCAAGTCGCCGGTCGCGCCGGTCGCGGCGAGCTTCAAGGGCGAGTTTTGATTCAAACTTTTTATCCCGAACATTACGCGCTGAAACACGCGCGGACGCAGAATTACGATAATTTTTACGCGGAAGAAATTCGCTTTCGCCGAAATCTGCATTATCCGCCGTTCGTCGCGTTGGCTTCGATTATGATTAAGCACGTCAATTACGATTTCGCGCTCGATAATGCCGAAATTTTGCGCGAGTGCCTGCAAAAAGCGAATGCGGAAAAAAATTGTATTATTTTAGGTCCCGCGCCCGCGCCGCTCGCTCGTCTGAAAGGCGAATATCGCCTGCAAATTTTAGTCAAAGCGAAAAGCCGCGCTAAACTCCGCGAAACGCTCGATTTTGCGCTGCACGACGCGCAGGAAAAATTCTGCGATTTGAAGATCGTCAACGTCGAAATTGATCCGGTGAATCTTTTATAAAG
>CAXTMQ010000202.1:0-8727 GCA_964245305.1 uncultured Pyrinomonadaceae bacterium | reverse complement strand
TTCTGCGATTGCAGAAAAAATTCCCCGACAAAGAAATTCACCTGCTCGCGCCCGATTTATGTATGTGCGCGACGATGTATCGCATCGCGCCGCAAAACTTGGCGTGGGCGATGGACAATTTAGTTGCGGGAAACGTCGTCAATCAAATCAAAGTTGACGATGAAACGAAACACTACGCGCTCATCGCTTTGGAGCGAATGATAAATTTCACCGAAAAGAATCAGGATAAAAAGAATTAGCCGCGAATTACACGAATAACTCGAATAAAATCAGAAAAATGATTCGTGTTCATTCGTGTAATTCGCGGTAAAACCTATGGCGGAAATCGAAGACAAATTACCCGAAAATGCACGCGGGAAATATTATGTTGACCGAATGTGTATTGACTGCGACGTGTGCCGCGACACTTCACCGAAAAATTTTACGCGATACGACGAAAACGGTTATTCGTATGTTTACAAACAGCCGGAAACGCCCGAAGAAATCGAATTGTGCGAAGAAGCGTTGTCAGCCTGCCCGGTCGAAGCCATCGGCGACGACGGCGATTAGATAAAGTATCCGGGCGAACAGAGTTTCGGCTTTGATTGATATTAAAGTTGAAACTCTGAACTTTTTTAAGATTATGACTACGGCATTTATTTTTGACATTGACGGAACGCTGATTGATTCCAATGATTTTCACGCTCGCGCCTGGCAAAAGGCTCTGGCAAAAAAAGGATTTGAAGTTCCGTTCGATAAAATCCGCCGGCAAATCGGCAAGGGCGCTGACACGCTTTTGCCGGAATTTTTGACGAAGGCGGAACTCGAAAAATACGAAGACGAACTAGCGGATTTGCGCGCCGAGATTTTCAAAAGCGAATATTTGGATAAGGTCAAACCGTTTCCGAAAGTGCGCGAGCTTTTCCAACGAATCAAAGCCGACAACATCAAAATCGCGCTTGCTTCGTCGGCAAACGAAGATGAAGTTAAAGCGTATAAAAAGATTGCGAACATCGAAGATTTAGTCGAAAAAGCGACTTCAGCAGACGACGCGGAAAAATCGAAACCCGAACCCGATATTTTCCACGCCGCGCTCGAATTACTCGGCAATCCGAAACCTGCAAATGTGCTGGTCGTCGGCGACACGCCTTACGACGCGGAAGCCGCCGGAAAAGCGAATCTGAAAACAATCGGTGTTTTATGCGGCGGTTTTGCAAAGGCTGATTTGAAAAAAGCGGGTTGTATTGCGATTTACTACGATCCGGCGGATTTATTGGAGAATTATCAAAAAATAATTCTTCTCTAAAATCTCAAACCAAAATCTTAATCATTTCATCTTCCACAGTGACTTCGTAAGATTCAATTGAACAGCCTTTTTTCGTCGCGCAGTTGCCGTTTCGCACATCGAAACGCCATTGGTGTAAATTGCATTCGACGAAGTTTCCGACGAGGCGCGAATCGGCGAGCGGGTAGGCTTTGTGCGGGCAGAAATTTTCGATGGCGTGGAAATTTCCGTTGACGTTAAAAAGCGCGACTTCTTTGCCGTCGTTTAATTTGACGGTCGCGCCGCGTCCCGCCGGAACGTCGGAAACTTTTCCGACCGTGACTTTTCTGCCCGTTCGCACGGGTTTGCGTTTGTTTTCGTAGAGTTTTCCCATTATAAAATTTCAATTTTTGGCAATCGGCGGAAAAATGTCGAAAGCCCGTTAAAATTTTCAATTATAAATTATGAATTGTAAATTGACGGGCGAATAATTTTTTTCGTCCGTCAATTTACAATTATAATGGGCAATTAACGATTATTTTCTGTTTTGAACATCGAAATCTCATAAAGAATTTTGATGAAAATAATTCGTCATTCGATTGTTTGGAAATCAAAAATCGTCACGCTTGCTTTATTCGGCGCAGTTAAACGAAAATAAAATCAATCAAATAATTTGTACGAGGTTAAATTTATGAGTGAAAAAGCCTTTTCGGAGAACGCGCGGCGACGCTGCAAGGAGATTATGACTCGTGACGTGACGACTGCGAGCCGCGAAACGTCGCTCAAAGACGTAGCGATTTTGATGCGCGACGGCGATATGGGCGCGCTGCCGATCATCGAAAACGGCAAGCTCGCCGGCATCGTTACCGACCGCGATATTGTCGTCCGCGCCGTCGCCGAAAATAAATTGAGCGATACGCAAATCGGCGACGTGATGACGACGGAAATTTTTTCGGTCAAGGAAACCGATTTCGTTTTTGAAGCGATTCGCTTGATGGGCGACCGACAAGTGCGCCGCGTTCCGATTACAAATGACGCGGGCGAACTCGTCGGCATTATCGCAATGGCTGATGTCGCGCTCGAAACCGAAGACGAGCGCGAAATCGCCGAAACTTTAGAAGAAATTTCGAGCGGCGCGGGATTTTGGAAGAAAGGATAAATGGTCATCAGTTACCAGTTATCAATTCGGATTAATTGATGACGGATAACTAATAACTGAAATATGGCAAATTCAATCAATCGTTATTTTCAACTTCTTTCGGCGAAGGACGTTCGTTCGGGCAAACTCTGGTATCCGTCGGCGGACGTTTATCAAACGGCTGACGGCTGGCTCGTCAAGGTCGAGTTGGCGGGCGTTTCAGCCGAAGAAATCGAAATTGATATTCAGGGCAATCAACTTTACATCGCCGGTTGTCGGCGCGACAAATCTTGCGCGGTCGGAATGACTTATCAGCAGATGGAAATTACTTACAGCCGTTTTGAAAAAACTTTGCAGTTTCCGGCTTCCATCGAAGGCGCGAGCATCGAGCATAATTTTGACAACGGTTTGCTCATCATTCGCCTGTGGAAAGGCGAACGGACAAAATCTTAAGAATTTTCAGCATCAAAACTCCACTTATAAATTTATGGCAGAAGAAATCATACAAAATCAAAATACGAATCAGACGGAATTGCCGGAACAGTTGGAGATTGCGGTTTTGCCGCTTCAGAATACGACTTTGTTTCCCGAAACCGTCGTGCCGCTGTCGGTCGGGCGCGAGCGTTCGGTCAAGGCGGTCGAATTCGCTCTGGCGACCGAACAGAAAATTATTTGCTGTATCAGTTTGAAAACGCTGGACGTTACGGGACAGGAAGCAAAACCGCTTGATCTTTACGATGTCGGAACGATTGTCAATATCAAGCGAATGATGCGCGCCGACGGTTCTTTGCAGTTGATCGTGCAGGGCATTGACCGCGTAAAAGTTTTATATTGGGCGCAGGAACAGCCGTTTTTGAAGGCGAAGGTCGAAGTTTTGCCGGATTTAGCGATTAACGACAACGAAGAAGTCGAAGCCTTGAAACGCAATATTCAAGGAATGGTTCAGCAGGCGTTGGCGATGCTGCCCAACGTGCCGCCGGAAATCCGGATGGCGGTGATGTCGCAGACCGATTCGGTGCAGTTGTCGTATTTTCTCGCTTCGGTGCTGGATTTAGGCTTGGAAACCGAGCAGAAAATGCTCGAAGCGACGACGACCGACGAGCTTTTAACTTTGACGCACGCGGCTTTGGCGAAGGAAGTCGAGATTATGAACATCCGTTCAAAAATCGCCACCGAAGCGCAGACCGAAATGGACAAAGCCCAGCGCGATTACGTTTTGCGCCAGCAGAAAAAAGCAATTGAGAAAGAACTCGGCGAAGACGAAACGGGCGAAAAAGCCGAAGCCGCGCAGCTTCGTGAACGGCTCGACCAGGCCGATCTGCCCGACGAAGTTCGCAAGGAAGCCGAGCGCGAACTCAAGCGAATGGAAGCGTTGCCGCAAGCCGCGCCGGATTATCACGTGATCCGAACGTATCTCGAATACGTTCTCGAATTGCCTTGGAAAAAATCGAGCGAAGAAAAACTGGATTTGGTCGAAGCTCGCAAGATTTTGGACGAAGACCATTACGGTTTGGACGATATTAAGGAAAGAATTTTAGAATCGCTCGCCGTTGTCAAACTGCGTCCCGATTCAAAAAGCCCGATTATTCTTTTCGTCGGTCCTCCGGGCGTTGGTAAAACATCTTTGGGAAAATCAATCGCCCGCGCTCTCGGGCGCGAATTTGACCGCATCAGTTTGGGCGGCGTGCGAGACGAATCGGAGTTGCGCGGACATCGACGAACTTATGTCGGTTCGATGCCGGGCAGAATCATTCAAACTCTGCGAAGAGTCGGCGTGAACAATCCGGTTTTGATGCTCGACGAAATTGACAAAATGGGCAACGATTATCGCGGCGATCCGGCTTCGGCTCTTTTGGAGATTCTCGATCCGGCGCAGAACAATTCGTTCCGCGATCATTACTTGGATTTGCCGTTCGATTTGTCGAAAGTCTTTTTTATTGCGACGGCGAACCAGCTCGGACCGATCCCGATTCCGCTGCGCGACCGAATGGAAATCATTCAGCTCGCCGGTTATTCTGACGCGGAAAAATTGAATATTGCGAAACAATATTTGATTCCGCGCCAGATTAAGGAAAACGGTTTGACGGCTGACCAACTCGAAATCACCGACGATGCGATCAATCTTTTGACCGCGCGTTACACGCGCGAGGCGGGCGTTCGACAGTTAGAAAGAACCGTCGGAAACTTGGCGAGAAAAATCGCTTTAAAAGTCGCCCAAGGTTCGATCGAAAAAGTCAAAATTACGGCGAACGATGTCAAAGGCTATCTCGGCGCGCCGCGATTTTATCCCGAAGAAGCAAGAGCCGAACTGCCGGCAGGCGTGGCGACGGGAATGGCTTGGACGGAGATGGGCGGCGAAGTTTTGTTCATCGAAGCGACGGCGTTGCCCGGCGGCGGCGGTTTGACGCTGACCGGACAACTCGGCGACGTGATGAAAGAATCGGCGCAAGCCGCGCGTTCGTATCTTTGGTCGCACGCCGTCGAATTAGGCATCAATCCCGAAGCCATCAAACAAAACGGCATTCACGTTCACGTTCCGGCGGGCGCGATTCCGAAGGACGGACCGAGCGCGGGCGTGACGATGGCTTCGGCGATGGCTTCGCTTTACACGGGCAGAAAAGTCCGCAGCGATACGGCGATGACCGGCGAAATCACTTTATCGGGTTTGGTTTTCCCGGTTGGCGGAATTAAGGAAAAAGTTCTCGCCGCGCACCGCGCCGGAATTCGGCGGATTATTTTGCCGCTTCGCAACGAATCCGACGCGGAAGAAATTCCCGAAGACGTTCGCAAAGAACTGGAAATCATTCCGGCAAAATACATCAGCGACGTTTTGAAAGCGGCGTTGGAAACGGATGTCAGCGAGCCGCTCAAAAACGACGGTTATCGTCTGCCGAGCGTCGAAAATGCGCCGAACGCGAATAATGACGCGCTGATTGCGAAGGAAAACTAATTTTTCCCGGATGACTTAGACTTCTTTCCGCATAGCTTGATAAACAGTAAAAAGCGGAATCGAAAAAGATTTTCGATTCCGCTTTTTGCCCATTTTCAAACAAAAATAAAATGGTAATTTAATAAAGAGACGTTTTTTCAATTGCTGACATTGTCGCCGCCGTGCGCGTTTCCACGCCGAGTTTGGCGAAGATATTTTCGCGGTGTTTATGGACGGTGCGAATCGAGGTGCCGACAATTTCGGCAGACGGCATCGGTCTTGCCTTTCGTCATCTAGAATAAAATTTCCGCTTCACGCCCGGTCAATCCCATCTGCATCAAATCAGCGGGCGCGGCATTTTTTATTTCTTCACAAAACACCGCCATCGTTCGCGTCTGCAACTGAAAAGATAAACGAATTTACAAACGCGCGTCGAGTTTTTTGATGATCAAAGCCGCGGGCGACAGATAAAATTCCGCGCCGGTAAAAATTGCCGCGCAATGCTTGATATAACCGTTTAACTTTTCGGGCAAACCGTTTGCGAACGACAGCGAAAAATATTCGCGCAGCATTCTGACCGCCGCCAAATTTTGGTTTTGAACATTCAAATCCGCGTCAACAGTAATGATTCCATAACCGATTTGTTCGAGCGCGTTGCCAATCATTTCGCTCTCGTCGGCGCGATGAATAAAATGTGCGTTGCGAAAAGCATTGAGCAAATGCGGCGCGAGAATTTGGAGAACCGACAGATCGCGTTCCGTAAAATCGGCGCGCAGGCTGTACGTTACATATAATTCGGACGAAACATTAAACGCCGTCATCATCTGCGAATCGCCGCCGATGTGTTTGTAAAATTCGTTGTAAGGCGCGGTTTGGTGAAATTTAGCGAGCATTAAATACTGCAAAATCTGCGCCGTTTTCTCGGCGCGTTTAGAAACAATGTCCTGAATATCGGATGATTGCGAACCAATTCGCCCAAAATCCGCACTGATTCTTCGGAAACCGTTCCGGCGGGCGAATACCACAAATACCCGCTGTAATGACTGTCGGCTCCGAAACCGTCAAACAAAGTTATCTCGTTCGGAATCAGCGACAAAACCGCACCCAAAGCGCGTCCGGGTAAAGTCGAAGGATCAGTTTCGCCGTGCAAAATCTCCAAAGCGGCAAGCACATCAAGCAAATCCTCGTGAGTGAGATTTTTCATACTGAATCGCTCCTTTGACCAAACTAGAGGCGATCAAAAACAGGTAATTATGCCTATTGACAGCAGACACACTCTATTGTAATTTCGGCGTTGAGTCAATCAATTTTTCACTGCCGGAACGAAACGATAAATTTCTACGCGGCGAATTTTTCAAGAGGCATTTCCGAAATCGCCTTATTGGGCGGAAATGCAAAATTATACTTGACAAGTAAAAATTTAATGATGTAGTGTATGTTGAACAAATAACCGACTACCGATTTGAACTGACATTTAAGCAGTTCATCGCTTGATTTTGAACCGAACGATTTTATTCTGTAAAGCCTCACTTTACCGGAATAGGATTAAATAAAAGAAATCAGCCAAACTGAAATACGATTTCTTAAAACTATTGGAGATTATGGCAATGTCTCATAATTTAAGGGAGAAATTAACTTCCTGCGAACCGAAAAAATTAAGTCGGTGTTACCACTTAGCCAAAAATTTTATTTATCCGTTTTTGCGCCGTCAAATCTCGCTTTGCGTCGAGGTTTGACGGCGGCTTTGTCGCCCGCGTATTCATTCGGCGACAGAGAAAACCGTTTTATCTAATTTGATCTTTTAATAAAGATTGGCGCAGACAAAAAAGCCCGAACAGTTATTACCAGTAACCGTTCAGGCTTGTCATCTTCGTCAAACGAGGCACAACGAAGTGCGCCGTTTGATTTCTGATTGAGCATCTCGAATCATACCGCACTTCGCCCTCGTTTTCCAATCGCATAAGACCAGTAACATTTTTATACCTAATGGTTGACTGTTAAATGCAGACAAGCAAATTTTGCTTCGAACTGCGTTTGATTGTTCATTACCTGACGGCGAAATTTTCGAGAAGGAAAATCGTTTCCGGCAATCTCGAAAAATGCAAATCCTTGTTTGTATAAGCAGGAATTTCACGGAGCCAATCGGCACTAACTTTTTATCTACAGAGGAGCGAACCAATATGTCATATTTCGAATTAAAATCAATATTTTCCAAATCAAATTTGATTAATCCACCAGCCAAGAAATACCTGCGCGCAAGGTTTACAGCCGTCTTGAGTTTATTGATGGTTATCACCGCGTCGAGCCTCATTGCTCCGGCGCAGAACAATCAATCAAAAACAGTAATTTCAGCGAATAATTCTTCTTTTCACCAACCGGTAATTTTTGCCGGAATCTGGAATTATTTCAGTTTTCTCGGCTTCGGCTCTGACGACGGCAAGATAGCTCCGCCGACGCGCCCGCAAGTATCTGATGCTTATGTAGGCAATGAATCCGAAAGTTCCGATTCATTAAAAGGCACGGAACCCGTTACGACCGATTTGGCAAGCCCCTGCACAAGCATGGGCGGTATCATAAATGTTCCGAACGGCGGTTCAATTCAAGCGGCGATTAATGCTGCTAATCCAAGCGGCGGCGACACAATTCAGGTTGCCGCCGGAACTTTTCAGGAGCAACTCGTTGTCAATAAGTGCGTAACAATAACCGGTGCCGGACAAGGGATGACAATTATTCAGTCTCCAAATACTCTGGTAGACAGTAATGTTCCCAATGCCGGAACAGCGCAGTCAATAATTGAAATTCGCAGTAATTCATACGTAACAATGTCGAACTTGACGGTAACGGGACCGGTCGCTTTTACGTCCGCCGACGGCTACGGAATTTTTGTCGTTGAAAATTCGGTGCTTAATCTAAGCGACGCGGCAGTTACTGATATTCGTGAAAATCCGCTTGCCGGCAATCAGAGAGGTTTGGCGATTGCGGCAGGTAGAAATGCCTTTAATCAAATCGGTTCGCTGATTCTTGATAATGTAACGGTTACCGGCTATCAAAAAGGCGGTATCATCGTTGATCGAACAGGTTCAACAGCGACAATCAATCGCATAACCGTGATGGGTGCAGGACCAATTCCAACAACGGCTCAGAACGGCATTCAAATCAGCCGAGGCGCAACCGGAATAATTACCAATAGCACGATTAACGGTAACTCTTATACAGGCACCCAAAATGCGACGGCGGCTGGCATTACTTTATTTAACGCAGGTGCTGCCAGTATCTCCAATAATACACTGACAGGCAATGAAGCGGGTATATTTAACTCCGTAAATCCTATTCCGGCTACCCTACCCGCCTTTACTGTTAACGGCAACACCCTTAACAACAATACAAATGCCACGAACCGCGGGTATGGCGTTATTC
>CAXTMQ010000201.1:0-8743 GCA_964245305.1 uncultured Pyrinomonadaceae bacterium | reverse complement strand
CCAGACCGCCCGTGCCGCGCAGCGTGTAAATCGCGCCCAGAAGACGCACCGGAAGCAAACTGCCGAAGGACGGAACATTGGCAATTTCGTTCGACGTAGCGGAACGCGGCGACGAAAAGTTGCTCGAATTACCCGGAGAGTTTTGAGACGCGGAATTATTCTTAACCGGAAGGCTTCCGAAAAATACCGAACGACCAACCGCGCCGTCCGCTTTGTCCGTCATCGTCAATCCGCCGCTGTTATTTGCTTTCGGTCGAAAGATTGAATTTGTGGTTGAACCTTCGCCAGCGAGCAAATTTGTCGTGGCGTTGTTCATCGCGCCCAGCGAAGGCTGCTGCGCGACTCGGATTTGATTTTGTGCCGAATTCGATTTCGCGTTTGAATTTTCGTCGGGCAAAACAATCATATTTCCCGAAGGCGGATTATTTTGATTTGCTTGTTCAATCGCTTTACCGTCGGAAGACAGTTTTAGATCTTGCTCCGGCAAAGCGTTCGGATTCGTTGAATTGTCCGAGACGACCGGCGAGATTTGAGAGTTTCCGGTATCGTTCGCCACCAGAGCCAAAGCGGTTTTGAGTTTTTCGTCGCCGGTTGTCGCTGTGGGCGATGAGTTTACGCCGTTGGTTTTGGAGTTGCGGTCAACCGCGATTCTTTTTGCGGGCGCGAAAAAACCAAAGCCGAAAGCCCAACTGATAAAAACAACGAACACGCTGAAGAATGCGCCGAACGCGACCAGAAATACGAGCGATTTGCGGCGTTTCGCGCGGCGCGCTGATTTGCCTTCATCTTCATCTACGCTGCCGCCCGACGCGGCATCCGTTTCGTCCAAAAAATCCGCTTCCGTCGTTTCAATCGCGCCGCCGGATTCGTCGAAATCATTCTCACTCAACATTTCCTTTTCGTTGAGAAATTCGTTGCGCGCCGCGAGTTCTGATTCTTCAACGTCGAGCGCGGGCGGAACGACAGTCGGAACGCTTTCTAATTTGCTGCGATTCATTTCGAGCCGTCCTCCTTTTTGCTGGTTTCGTTCGTCGAGGCAATTACGGGCGCATCGGCGGCGCGGTCGTGCGCGGCGGAGACGAGCAGTTTTTGGTTCGCGCCCAAAATCGGATTCTCATAAACGACGGCGTAATAGACGGTCGCTCCGGCTGGAATCGCGCCCGCGAGCGCGGTCGTTTCCGTGTATTTGCGCTCAAGCCTTTCGAGCTGCAAGCTGTTTCCCGATTTATCAACCGTTTGAATTTGCAGTTCCGGCATTTCTTCGAGCAGGCGCAAAGCGTCCGTCGTTTCGTTTTTTACCGCGACGATGAGCAGCCTTTGAAAATCGTCAATCTCGACGACTTTCGCGGTCGAAAGACTCAATCCTTTTGTCGCGGGCGACCAGACGGTGAATTTTTCTTTCGGCGATTTAACAGCTTCCGCGAGTTTTTTATTGACGAGCTTTGATAACTGCGCTCCGGTTTTCATTTTTCGTTTTGAGGAATCGGTTTGAGTTTTACCGACTCCGCCAGCCGCGACTTCGACGATTGACGCGGACGAAACATTTTCAGTGTTGTCCGTAACAACAGCGTCGGATTCTTTCGTCAGATTAGCGGCGACGAGAGTTGAAACGGCGCGCGTTTGCTTGATTTGTTTGGGCGCGTCCGCATCGTCACCGAGATTGATTTTCAGCCCGGCGGCGCGCCGCGCGGCGACGACTTCCGCGAGATTGTAATTCAAAACGCAGCGATGCGCGTTCTGCCTGATGTCCGGCGCGGGAACGATTTCCAGAACAATGACTAAACCCGATTTCATCTGCATCGTGATTGTTACCGACAATTCTTTTTGTCCTGCAACCGAACTTTGCAGAAAGCCTTCGCCCGGATAAAGCGTAATCGAGCGGTCGGTTTCTTTCGTCGGCGACTGGAAAACCGTAACGAGTTTCGGATTTCCTTCGTGGATATAATAAATCTGATCAATCGAAGGAAACTCGACGACGGAAGTCGCGTTTTGCGCGAGTCCCAATCGGATGACGGTCGGCTGTTTTGGATTAACTGAAACGCTCGCCTCGCCCGACAAATAATCGGCTTCGGCGCGATTGATGACCATCACGGCATTATTACTTGCGCCGCCTAAAAGCGCATCCTTGCGCGCAGCATCGTTCGTTAATTTTGCGATTGTCGGTTTTGTCGGACCGGCATTCGTTTTCGTTCTTCGCTTGAAACGGGTCGTTTGCGCCGAGCCGTAAGCCGCACAAAGCATAATCAGAATCGAGAAGGCGAAGACGCGCAGGAAAAAGATTTTCACGCCGCGCCGCTCGCAGAAATTTTTCACATAATTCGAGTTTGTTTTCGTCATAGTTTTATTTTTGAAGTCAGCGCGCCAACAAAAATCGCGCTTATTAATTTGAATTTTTTAATTGTTGAAACGGCTAAATAAATTATCAGTCGAAGATTTTATTGCTTATCGCTGCTTACATCGGCGTTTGTTTCGGCGCGATTCTGACTGACCGCGGATGAAAGGTTGTCGCCCGCCGTGCGTTCGTCCGATAGCAGCACGAGCGGCGATTTGCGCGTTCCGTCAACCGCCTCGGCGCGGTATTTCAAAACGTAAAAGCCAGTGCGGTAATTGTTGTCGTTTCTGGCTGGCGATGTCGGCGAATCCATCAACAGAAATTTGACTTTGATTTGCGTTTCTTCTTCGACGGTTGCGCCTTCACGAACGCGCCGGACGATTCTTTTGCCGAGAGCGCGGACGATATACGGGTCGCGGTCGTCGAAAGTAACGTCCTGCAGTTCCCAACTCGAATTGACGCTTTCCGCTTTTTCCTGCGCGAGCAGTTTTTCGTTGTTGAAAAGCTGCGCTTGTTGAAGCGACAAATTCGGCTCCATCATTTTCAGCAGGCGATTGACGTTTGCCGGGCGCGTCGCGCCGCTCACTTCATACAGGCAGTGCAGAAATTCCGCGACCAGAGCCTTTTTGTCGCGGTTCGTTAAGTTGTCCGGGAGGAGCGCGACGGCTTCCGTCTGACCGTAGTCGCGGTTATTAATCGCCAGAGTGCGACCGCTCGTTTTGTCCACGACGATTAAATCGGCTTTTCGCAGGGCGAGATAAAAATTCAGCCCGCCGCTCGTGAAAAGCAGAGCCGTCAAAATGAAAAGCGCGCGGAGCAGATGCGAAATCGTCAAAACGTCTTCCGGGTCGCGCTCGACGGAAACCAAGGCGGCTGAAGACGAAAAATCTTTTTCCGTCTCGCCGGACGAATCTGCGGGTCGTTTGTGTTTATCGAATGACATATAGAAACCTCAAAAACTCAAGAAATTGTTTTGTATTTTGCGCTGAAAGCAATTAATGAACTTGCCTCAATCTTCTTCCGAACGGCGAGAGCTTCAGCGAAACGATGTCCGTCATCGCCGGTTCGATACATCTCTCCGGCACGCTGGCTGATTCGTGAAGCGTTTGCAAAAGGTATAGAGAATCCGTCAGACAAATATCCGCGAAAAACTCCATCACTTCGAGCAGATTAAACTCGTCTGCTTTCGCCTCTTGCGCCACTGCATCGCCCGGCAAATTGCCCGCCCATTGTTCCGACACGTTTAGTTTTTCCATAAAAATTGCGGCTTGTTTTTCTGATTTGAAACGCTAACGATTACTCGTTGGCGATTTCCCAAAGAATCTGTTGCCGAACCGGAATTGCAAGACGAGTGCCAGTGAAAACCAGCGAGCTTTTTTTGTAAAAAATTAGGTTTTGAGCCAGTTTTTGGCTTTCACTTTTGGCGAGCGGTCGGCGGGTGGCTCGTTCAACGAGCCACAGTGGACTGTTAGGCGAGCCACCGTTCCGGGCGAGTTTGTTAGGGACAAGCAATCGTCGAGACACGGCGAAATGCGAGGTGGTTCGTTGGGCGAGCCACTCGCGCCGTCACGCGAAAAATTAATCTCGCGCGCGGCAGTTTCAGCGCACTAAAACGCCGGTCGGATTCGACCGGCGCATTCTGAAGAAAACAAAAATCGAAAAATAAAAACGTATCACTCCGTCAACGAAAAGACGATTATTTCGGCGCAATAGAAGAATTTTTACTGCCGAAAAAAGTTCCGCGCGCGCGGCTGGCGGTCGCCGTTGCAGAACGCATTTGCTCGCCCACAATCAACTCGCCTCTTTCAGCCAGACGTTCCATTTTGCCGCCGCCCGTTTGAAATCTCGCTCCCGTGCGCGGCTCGTAATAAACTTCGCTCGATTCCCTGTTCGGTCTTTCTTCCTTCGTGCCGTTTCTCGTCGAATCTTCCGAAACCGACTCGACGGGAAGACTGGAAACATTCGTTTGAAAACTCTGTCCGACGCGGCGCACGGATTTAATCGGCGCAACATTCGCTTGAACCGCGCTAGATTGAATCGTCGCCAAATTATTTTGCCGCAACTTATCGGCGTTCAAATAACTCCAATTCGGAATTTGAGTCAAAAGCGAACCGTTAAGACCGATTTCCGGGTCTCTGAGCCACACGCGGGCGACCGATTCGAAAACGACGAGAGGATAAACGCTCGAAGCAGTCGCGCCGGAAAATACTTGCCGCTCGCGCAACAAGCGATAAACGACCAGACCGCGGGCGACGTAACCGATTGTTTCCCGATACGGCGGAACGCCGCCGACAGTTTTTATGCCGCTCGCGTTAATAATTTTCTTACCATTGCGAATGGTTTTTCCCGCCAGAAATGCGTCAACCGCGCCCTCGCCGGCGTTGTAACCGGCGAGAATCGAATCAATCCGCCCGCCGAAACGATTTGAAAGAAACCGAACGTAACGCGCCGCCGCTCTGATGGCAGGTTCGGGCTGGTAGGGATTGAATAAATTAAAGCGCGCGGCGGTCGCCGGAATAAACTGCATCAAGCCTTCCGCTCCGGCGGGCGATGAAAGCCACGGGCGAAATCTGGTTTCGTTGTAAGCAATCGTCCATAAAAGATAAGGGTCAACCGCTTCTTCCGCCGCGATGCGCGAAATTGTCGGCTCGAAAATTTGCGCTCGTTTCAGCACCGAAAAACTCGAAAACTGAGTTCTGGTCAAAACCGTTGTCTGTCCAAAATTGGTAGATTGAAGCGACGCAAAAATAACAATCAGAAAAAATGCGCCTTGTTTAAGCGCAACGCTGCGCGAGCGAAAGTTCGGTAAAAAAAATCGTTTCATAGTTTGTCGTTTGCAAGATTTGAAATTTGATTTTCGAGCCGAAGAAACCTTTCCGGCTCGCAACTTCCAAAGCGCAAGAAATATACCGAACGACAAACCTCTATTTTTCATCGGTTTACGGCAAGGCACACGCTTTGCTTTTCCTGTCATCAAGCGTCAACCACGAAAAAAAAGCGTTAGCGCGAAAACCTAAAAATAGAATTTCAGGAGAAACAAATGAAAAACGGATTAAATTCTGTCGCCCCCGATTTGCGTCAAACGGCGGCTCGAAAACTCGAAATTTTGGCTGGAAAACGAAACCTTTCCAACTTAAAAAACAAAATTCGTCTGGCGGCGAGAGCCTCCGCGCCGTTCTTCGCGGCGATGCTTCTTAACTTAATCGTCCACGAAGCCGCGCACGCGCAGGGCGGCGGTCCGATTTTTTCGGGCAATGCGAACAATCTCGCCAATATCATCCGCGAAGGCTTGAAACTCTTTGCGATTCTGCTGTTCTGCGGCGGCGCGCTCGGAGTCGGCGCGGCGATTTGGAACAAGATGTGGGGCAAGGAATGGGGCAACTACGCCATCGGCGGCGGCGCGGCGTTCGCTTTCGGCACAATCATCGCGGTCATCTACGCCATCGCGCAGGGACAAAATGTTTCGGTTGACACGAACTTTTAAGGCGAGGCTTGCGGCAATTATGAAACCGAGACCGATCAGACCGAATGTTTACCACGAAATAAAACGCTGCGGAGTTTATCAAGGCGACTGGAAATACATTCTGATTCCAACCGCCGTCGCCTATATTCTGCCGTTCGTTTTCGGCTGGTGGATTTACTACATCCCTTTGGGCGTGCCGCTCGGCGCAATCACATTCATCTTGATGCTCGCTTCCTTCACGTTTTTAAGAGCCAGCAAACCGAAATGCTGGCTCTCCCATAAATTCGACGCGGTGAGCGACGGCTGGAGCAAATATCGCCGACCGATAGCCGACGAATACGAAAGCGAAGTCTGGGTAACAAGCGACCGCATTTGACGACAAACAATAAAATTTATGCTCGAAAATTACACTAATCTATCGCAGACATTTTTGCTGACGAGTCTGATTGCCAGCTCCGCGGCTTTGGGAATCGGACTCGTCATCGCGTATCGGCTCGTTCCGGTTTACTGGCGTGCCGCCGGGCGCAAATCCAACAGCCAATCTTCTCCCGCGATAAACGCTCTGCCCGTTTCCAGCGAGAATAAACTGATGCACGGGCAGGGACGACTGAGGAAAAGCGAAATAATGGGCTTTGACGGCGACGCATTGCGCTATCGGGATGGCAGCTACGGTCGCGCTTACCGCATCACGCTCGCCAATACGATTTATCAATCCGAGGAATTTACGGAAAACCGCGTTGACGAAATCTCGTCCTTGCTCAATTTCGACAAACCGGCGGGAACGATAATTCAAATCCGCTTCGATTCCCTGCCGGACTCGGGAACAGTTTTGCGAAATCATTTGCGCTGCCGCAATGAAAAAGACAGCCACGCGCACGCCGCTCTTTTACACGCGACGAATCTTAAAATTTACGAGGATGCCATCGGCGAAGGATTGCTGAAGGAACAATCGGCGACCGTGTGGATTCGCGTTCCGGCGCAGGATGCCCACGACCACCCGGCGATTCTAAATTTTTTGCCGAGCATCGGTAAAGAAATCGAGCGCGGCGGATTTTTGAATTTTATAACTGCGCCGATTGTCGGCAGCAAAAACGCTTTTTCACAAAATTTCGTCAAACGCGAGCGGACGCGGGAAGAAAAATGCCGCCGCGAAGCCGAAAAAGTTTTTCGCAGTTTTGAAGAAAACTTTCCCAAGGAGCTGCGGCTCGAAACACTCCGTCGCCAGGAAACTTTTGAAATGCTTTTTGTTTCTCATCGCCGAGGCGGTATCACAGACGCGCCGGTTTTACCTGAAAAAACTAATTGCGTTGACATCAGGCGTTACCTCGCGGCAAGCCAGATAAAAGCTCAGGAGTCTGATTACGTCATTCACGAGCAATCTTTGGCGAGCGTCGTCAGCTTAAAAACGCCGCCGCAAAACTTCGTTACCGCCGACACGATGCGCTATCTGACTTGTCGCGGCGATCTGAATTTTCCGCACACGATTATTCTGGATTTCGTCGCGCTCGATACGGAGTCGAGCAAAAAAGAACTCAAGAAAAAAATCAAACGCATTGAAGGCAGCGGCAACACATTTTTCGGGCTGAAACCGCTGGGCGAAGACGCGAAAGTCGTCCGCGAAGAACTGACCGAGCTTTTGCGGCAAGTCGAAAAGGGACGCGAAAAAATTTGTCAGGCGCGAATCAACTTTATCGTCTTCGGCGGGCGCGCCCGCAACCGTGCGGAGTTAAACGAAAAAATTGAAACTTTGAGCGAGCGATGCGAGCAGATGATGTCCGCCGTGCGGAAAATTCCCGGCGCCGATGCAGTGCGCGAAGAACCGGCGCGCGTTCGGGCGATTTACCCGCGCTTGCTCGTCGGAGAACTTACGTGGAAACAAACAGGACAGGAATTTGGCGAAGCCGCGAGCAGCCTTGCGGCGTTCGTCCCGACCGAAGGCGCGTGGCGCGGCAGCCCTCGCCCGCACAGCTTGTTTTTAACGCCCGACGGTCAGATGTTCGGCTTGGATTTGTTTGACCGCAATCTTATAAAGTCGCCGACCGTGATTGTTACCGCCGCTTCCGGCGAAGGCAAATCGGTTTTGGGAATGCGAATCATCACCGACATTCTCGCGCACGTCGGGCGCGTGAAAGTGCGGGCGATTGACTACAAAAACTCTATGAAGCCGATGTGCAAATTGTTCGGCGGGCGGCACATCAATTTCGCCGAAGCAGAGCCGAAGCCTTTGAACGTCTGGAATTATCCGGGCATCGAAACCGGCTCGCCCGCTTCCAAGCGGCAAAGCACTTTCGTTCTGACGGATTTATTAAACCTGAGCAAAACGCCGAAAGACGACACAATCACTTACTCGATTGCCAAACTCATCGTGGACGAAGTTTATAAAATCTCGCAAACCAGAAACGGCGCGGGCAGACCGAAATTTCAACCGACTCTGAGCCATTTTCTCGATTTGCTTCGCAGCTATAGTTGGAACGAAACCGAGCGGACAAAGGCAAACGAGCTTTATTTGAAACTCAACATCTACCGCAACGACGTCTGGCTTGACGCGCCGACGCACGCCGACTTCGATTCAGATTCGTCGTTCGACGTTTACGAGCTGACTTCCCTTTCGTGTCTTGATGAACCCGTGCGCGAAAGTATGGGCTTCCGCATCGCCGCTTCGATTATGCAGGAAATCGGCGAGGAAAATTCCAAAGGACAAATCACGCCCTTTCTTTTCGTCTGCGACGAGATGAAGGAAATCACCAAACATTTTCCCGCAATCTTAGATTTAATCGGCAACACATCACTGACGGGACGCAAGGAAGGCGTTGTTACGCTTCTGATGGGACAAGCCTACGAGCATTTCAGCGGAACAGACGACGCGCCGAACCCAATCGGCATTGATTTAGTCAAAAATTCCGGCGTGAAAATCATCGGCAAGCAAATCGGCAATTTCGACCGATTGG
>CAXTMQ010000200.1:0-8798 GCA_964245305.1 uncultured Pyrinomonadaceae bacterium | reverse complement strand
CTAAAGTTGACACTTTTTGTCAATCGCCTGTTACCAAAAACTGTTAATCACAAAATCCAGCAGTGTCCTCAATAAACTCCGCAAAAGTAAACCATAACGTCAAGCTCTTTATTTACAATTGTTTCAACCTGCTTGCAATCTCCGAAATCCTTTGGCACACGCCTTGTTAAAGTAACCGTGACTGAGAAAGGTCAGGAAAAAATACTATAAGAATTTCTAGGAGATTGTGAATTAAAATGAAAAAGAATCAAAAAGGTTTCTCGCTTATCGAATTATTAATCGTCGTCGTTATCATCGGCATCATTGCCGCTATCGCTATCCCGAACTTGCTGGCTTCGCGCCGCGCAGCGAACGAATCTTCGGCAATCGCTTCGCTTCGCACTGTTACCGGCGCGCAAGCGACTTATCAAACATCTGTTGGTGCAGGTAAATATGGTAGTGCCGCTGATTTGGCAGCAACAGGTCTGGTTGACAAGACTTTAGACGCAACTGCTACGCCGAATGGTAAAAGCGGGTATTTGTTTACCTTTGCGACAACCGCGCCGTCAGGAACGCAGCCAGCTGTTTATGATATTTCTGCTAAACCAGTTCAGTTCGGCGCAGGCGTTAGCGGAACGGGTTCAAGAAACTTTTACACTAATGAATCGGGAGTAATCTACTCAAACACGACTTCCGGCACCGCACCGGCAGCCGGTGGTCCCACGAACAGAGCAGTGGCTTCGTCAAGCGGATTGCCTATCGGCTAAAAATCTTTTCATCAGGTTTTTGGAAAAGCAGAGCGAGAGTTTCTCACTCTGCTTTTTTCTTTGAGCGGTGAGCGTTTCAAAAAGCTGATCTAGTTTTTCGTTCAACCTGCGAAATCAACGCGAAATATCTTTATGCGAATCAGGTTAAATCAAATTTTAGATTGTAAAAAAAGCAACTCATATATAGCTTTTGTGCTGACACTTTTCCTTTTCTTTTTTGAAATGATTTTCAGAGAAAACAATCTTTATGACTATTTCCTGTATCTGCGCGGCAGCGACGATTATGTTTATCTTTTTATCGGCGTATTGTATTCGGTGGTTTCATATTATTGCTTTTATGTGTTTCTGAAAATTTCTCTGTCGTCAGATTGGAAATATAAAATACTCTACTTTACGATATTTTCTTTTGCGGTAATTTTTGAATACAGCTATCAAAACGCACTCGGTCGCTTCTCTGATTTCACCGATTTACAAATACCTACCACGACGGAACAAAAGATTGCGGCTTTTTTTCTTTACTTCAATTCTCTGGCTCTGATTCCGTGTTTGATATTTTTGACCTGTCTGTATAAATCAAAGCCTTTTTCGTCGCCGCTGAAACTAAAAGGTTTAATAACTCTCGTTTTCATTTACGGAATATTCTTTACTCATATCGCGTTTGTATCGGAGATTTTCGCCGAACGTAAATTTCCGGTCGTTGCTATGAACGCTCTCGCCCGAACGACGTGCGATTATTTGGTGTGGGGACCGTTATTAAATGGAAATCTGGCAGTCAGGCAAACAGTTAAAACCTCGAATTTGCCGGAGAATTATTTGCCCCAAAACAATATTATAATGATTGATGACGAATCAATTATCGGCAGTCATCTAAGCATCAACGGCTATGAACGAAAGACAACGCCTTTTCTCGAGGAACTCGAAGCTAAAGGCGTTCTTCATAATTGGGGAATTGCCGCCGCCGCGACGACGGCAAGCGTCTCGACGTATGACATTCTGATTACCGGATTGACTCCCGATGATTTTCCCGACAAATCGCAGAAAAAAGTGCGAACTTCTCCGATGTTCTTTCAATATGCTAAGGCGATGAACTATAAAACATTCTTCTTCGACGGGCAAATGCGCGTTTATTGGGGCGCGGGCGGCGATGATACAAGTTATATTGATAATCGCATTGATCCAACTGATTTGTCTTCTGAAAGAGCGATTGAGAGTTGGGATACTGATAATGAAATCGCCAAAAGAGTGAACAAAATAATCTCGAATTCGACCGGAAATTTTATATTCATAATCAAGCGCGGCAATCACACGCCGTATGACGGAAACTATCCGAAATTTGCTGAAGGATATAAAGAGGAAATAAAGCGCGAGCCTGAGATATACAATTCCAAGTATCCGAATCAATCTGAAACGTGGAAGCCGACATATAATTTCAACAGCGTTTTTGAAATTCCGTCGGTCGAGAATTACGAAAAAGTGGTCAATACTTATGACAACGGTTTGAAATTCAATCTGGATACTTTTTTTAAGAATTTGGTTGATGATTATCAAAATATACCGAACAACACGGTGATCTTCTACACCGGCGATCACGGGCAGACCTTTTTTAAGGAAGGGCGCGCTTCGCATGGAGGCGAAAGCGTGGAAGAGGCTACCGTGCCGCTTTTTATGATCGGAAGTCCGCCGAAAACAGTCGATACGAACTATAAAGCCGCCCACTGCAATTTATTTCCGACGCTCATCGAATTGATGGGATATAATGAACTTCCGACGGATAGGAAATATTGCCTGTCATTATTTCAAGCAAAATCGTCCGATTCGGCGCAAAGATTTTTTAATCCGCTTTTCGGTCCCAAAATCCCGTTTGATTGACAGCTAAAATAAAATTTTATGTCCATCGCATCGCGCATTTGAAACGACACCGCGCGAAATTTAACGCCTTCTGAAACGAGTATTCGGCGACGGAAATTGCAATATATTCCGATCCCGGTATCCGAATCGTTTTGCGCTTGTCAAAAGAGAAACTTTTTCGTAGATTGAAATCCGCTCTATTAAGACTCTTGGCGATGGCGCATATTTATGAAAATTCTGTCGGTTTTATCTACAATTGCCCGTAATACTTTCCGCGAAGCCGTGCGCGACCGGATTTTATATAATCTCGTGATTTTTGTTTTGTTGATTACGGCGAGCGCGATTTTTCTCGGCGAATTAACAGCAGGACAGGAAGCACGGACAATTGTTAACCTCGGTTTGGGCGCGATGCTTCTTTTCGGCGCGTTTATTTCGATTTTCGTCGGCGTGTCGCTGGTCTCAAAAGAAATCGAGCGGCGGACGGTTTTTGCGATTTTCTCGAAACCGATTGGGCGCGGCGAGTTTATCGTCGGCAAATATCTCGGTTTGTGTCTAACGCTTTTAGTTAATGTTTTGATTATGGGCGCGGGCGTGTCGCTGGCGATTCTTTATGTCGGCGGCGGAAATCTCGCGCTGACGGTTTGGGGCGCGATTTTTTTGATTTATCTGGAACTTGTCGTTTTAACCGTCGTCGCCATTTTGTTTTCCTCGTTTTCTTCGCCCGCTTTGTCGGCTCTGCTCGCGTTTTTTGTTTTTATTATCGGAAATTTCAGCCAGTCTTTAAGAGATTTCGCGGCGAATCTCGGCTCGCAATTTACGAAACTATTTTTCGATTTCTTATATTTCGCTCTGCCTAACTTTTCGTTTTACGGTTTTAGAACGGAAGCGGCGCGCGGCGAAGTTCCGACGGCGGCGATGCTCGGCGGCGCGACTCTTTACGCCATTATTTACGTCGTCGTTTTGCTGACGATTACCATTTTGATTTTCAGCCGCCGCAACTTCAAATAATTTTCGGCGCGTGAAAATTTTATGAGCAAAGATTCAAAGCAAATTTTGGTCTCGACAATTTTAATCGTATTCGGTTTCGCCGCCGTTTTCGCTTTGAGCAATTTTCTCGAAAAAACTCGCGTCGCTTTGCCGGAAAATTATGAGGATGAGGATTTGCTTCTGCAAGGCGCGAATTTGAAAGGTTTTGCGCTCGGTTTTGAAGGTCTGCTGGCTGATTGGTATTGGATGAAATCTCTGCAATACATCGGCAACAAAATGCTGAACAGCAAGCAGGATTTGAATTTAGACGATTTGAAGCCGATTAATCCAAAACTTCTTTATCCGTATCTCGACAACACGACGACGCTCGATCCGCAATTTCTCGCTGCATATCGCTACGGTGCAGTCGTTTTGCCCGCGATTGATAACGAGTTGGCGATAAAACTGACCGAAAAGGGAATTGAAAATAATCCGAACCAATGGCGTTTATACAGCGATTTGGGATTTATTTACTGGCGAATGAACGAATTTCAAAAAGCGTCGGAAGCGTATCGAAAAGGCTCTGAAATCGCGGGCGCGGCTGATTTTATGCGCCTTATGGCGGCGAAAATGAAAAACGAAGGCGGCAGCCGCGAGGTCGCCCGCGAGATTTATACGCAAATGTTCGACACGGCGCAGGATGAAGGCATTAAAGAAACGAGCCGTCTTCGTCTTCTCGAACTCGATTCGCTTGACGAGCGCGACGCGATTCAAAAAACGCTCGACGAATTCAAATCGAAAAACAATCACTGCGCGACGAATTGGAGCGAGATATTTTCGCTGCTGCCAAAGGAAAATTTGCCGAACGGAAAAAATATTCGCGTTGATAAAGCCAATAATATTGTTGATCCGAGCGACGCGCCGTATATTTTAGACAGGGAAAAGTGCACGGTGAAATTAGACGCGGAAAAAACGAAAATTCCGATGCATTGATTTATGGATTTTATTGTCGAAATCGAAAATTTATCGAAAGATTACGAAATCGGATTCTTAAAAAAGAAACGTGTTCGCGCTCTGGACGATTTGAATTTGCAAATCGCGCCGAAGCAGATTTTCGGATTTTTAGGCGGCAACGGCGCGGGCAAAACGACGACGATTAAGATTTTAATGTCCTTGATGTTTCCGACAACGGGAACGGCGCGGATTTTGGGCGAAGATATTTCAAATACGAAGATGCATTCGCGCATCGGTTATTGTCCCGAAAATCCTTATTTTTACGATTACTTGAAAGCGCGTGAATTGATGAATTATTTCGGCGAGCTTTTCGGTTTGGACTCGAACAAACGCAAACAGAAAACCGAAGAACTTTTAACGCGCGTCGGGTTGGACGAAAAAGATTGGGACAAACAATTGCGAAAGTTTTCCAAAGGAATGCTGCAAAGAGTCGGCTTGGCGCAGTCTTTAATCAACGAGCCGGAAATCGTTTTTCTCGACGAGCCGATGTCGGGACTCGACCCGATTGGACGGCGCGAAATCCGCGAGCTGATCGCCGAATTGCGCGAAAAAGGCACGACCGTTTTTATGTCAACGCATATTCTTTCCGACATCGAAGCACTGTGCGACAACGTGGCGATTCTGCGAAAAGGAAAGCTCGCGGCGATTGGCAATCTCGACGAACTTTTATCGGCAAGCGGCGAAATGCAAATCTTTGAAATCAATGTTAAAGGCATTTCGGCAAATGCGTTGCAAGATGAAATAAAAGAAGTCAACGGCGCGACGGTTCACGCCAAACCGAACGGCGCGAACGTCAGCGTTCTTGAAGAAACGGATGTTGACCGCATTCTGCCGATTGTCCACCGACTGAACGGGAAATTGGTTTCCGTTCAACCGATCAGGCAATCGTTAGAAGAACTATTCGTAAAAGAAACACACGATTAAATTTAGAATTACAGCTTGCCGCGAAATTTCGCTAACAAAAAAGGCGCGTGAAATCTTTCAATTTCACGCGCCTTTTTTCTTTCTTGGCAAATTTTTAGTTGCGATAAAGCGATGCGACCGGCACATCGTTCGTCGTTCCCCAACTGACTGCACGAACTTGTCTGTCAAAACTGTTAAGCACATACCAGTTGTTATCACTCGGACGAAAAACGGCAATATCGGTTCGACCGTCGCCGTCAAAATCGGCAGGCTGCGGTCGGTCGGTCGAAATTCCGAAGTTTTCGGCTCGGAACGAATTCGTTTTACTCGCCAAAATAAACCAACTGCCGCTGCGATAAACCGCCAGGTCTGATTTTCCGTCGCCGTCATAATCGCCGACCAGCGGAATGTCGGAAGCAATGCCGAATTGTTGATAGCTGGCTGAAGAGTCGGAACTTCTCAGGATAGCCCACAATCCGTTTCGATAAATGGCAAGATCGGATTTTCCGTCGCCGTCATAATCAGCCGGAACAGGTTTGTCGCCGCTGCTTCCGAATTGAAGACTGCTGAATTGGCTTTGCGCCGTCAAGCCGCGACGAATATACCAGGTTCCGTTCGACGGGCGGAAAACGGCAATATCCGTCCGACCGTCGCCGTCGTAATCGGCAGCAACCGGAATGTCCCCGTTCGTGCCGAAAGTAATTGATAAAGTGCGATTGTTCGAACTTCGGAGAACATACCAAGTTCCGTTTGACGGGCGGAAAACGGCAAAATCGGTTCGACCGTCACCGTCGAAATCGCCTGGTGTCGGCATATCGGCATTGCCGCCGAGAGTTTGAATTTTCGTAATATTAAAGTCGCTGCTCAAAATATACCAAGTTCCGTTTGACGGTCGAAAGACTGCGAAATCCGATTTGCCCTCGCCGTTATAATCGGTTTTGGTAACTGCTTCCAAACACGTATTGAGCAATAAAGAAAAATTGTTGCCGCCGCGATTGGGAGTCGCTATTTCGACTCGACCATCATTGTTGAAATCACCGACAGTCAGCGATTCGGGAAAGACACCGGCGAGAAAATTATTCGCGGAAGCGAAATTTCCCGCTCCGGTATTGGTTAGGAGCGAAAAAGAATTAGAGGCGCGATTGGCAACGACTAAATCCAGCCGATTGTCGCCGTTAAAATCCGCCGCCGTGATGGATCTGCCGTCTAAGCCGACCGGATATGAAACCGGTTGGCTAAATCTTCCGTTGCCGGTGCCGAGCGCGACCGCAACGACGGTAGTTGATGTGCTGGACGTGCTGACCGGACTGGTAACCGCTATGTCTGCAATCGAATCGCCGTTAAAATCGCCGCTCACGATTGAACTCGGATTAGTAACCGGAACGCTTTCGCCGAACTGCGAGAAAGTTCCGTTTCCGTTGCCGAACAAAACATAAACCGCTCCGACGCTCGAAGAATTGTTAAATCCGGCTACTGCCAAATCCAATCGGTTATCGTTGTTGAAGTTGCCCGCTGCAATTGAAATATTATTAACCGGCGTGGCAAAACTCGTGAATGTGCCGAAAGTTCCGGCGGCGGTAACGGGAATAAACGCGATGGTATTGCCGTTTAACGCGCCGGCAACGATGTCTCTAGTGCCGTCGTTATTGAAATCTCCGAGAACCAAATTTTTAATAACGAAGCCGATATTGACTTGGGCGGAAGGAATCGTGTCGAAACCCGGCAAAGGCAAGCCGCCGCGATTCAGGAAAAGACTGACGGCGGTCGCGCCGTTGTTTATGTTATTCACCGTGGCAGTAACTATGTCCGGTCGGGAATCGTTATTGAAATCCGCAGCGATGATGAACTGAATGCCATTGGCGAGACTAACGCTTTGAGTATTGATTACGCCGCCTCTTCCGTTGCCGTATGAAATCATAAGATTAGTACTGCTGGAACTCGGCGCGGAGCTGCTGGCGGTGATAACGTCGAGATTTCCGTCGCCGTCAAAATCGGCGGAAGCGATTACATTTGATCCGGTCGTTACAGGAAAAGTATTCGGTCCGAATCTGGTGATGTTGTTGACCAGAACGGAAATATCGCCCGAAGTGCTGTTTGCCGTGATAATGTCGTTGCGCCCGTCGTTATTTAAATCGGCGATAGCGACGGATGCCGGTGCCGCGCCGGTCGGGGAAATAATCGGTGTCGTCGAATTAAACGTGCCGTTGCCGTTGCCCTGTAAAATAGCCGCTTCGCTGACGCTGTCGCTGAATCCGCCGCCGATGCCGAAGACAATATCGAGATTGTTATTGCCGACCACTTGCCCGATAGCTATCGAGCGAATTCTTAAGTTGAAATCGTTAAGAGTCGTTTGCGTCGGACTGGGGAAACTGCCGCCCGTATTTAACGCTACGCTGTAGGTTGACGAATCGGTGGCTGAAAGCACCAAATCCGGCAGATTGTCGTTATTCAAGTCGCCGACCGCAAAAAGAGTAAAGCTGGATGTATTCGTGCTGAGAATGATGTTGGAAGCGAGTTGAAAACTTCCCGAATTGCTGCCGAGTAAAATCGAAACGCTTGAATTATTATTTAACGCAATAATGTCGGAAACGCCGTCGTTGTTAAAGTCTGCGACTTCTAAATCTCTCGGAATTCCGCCGAGACTGAAATTTCCGGCGAGGAAAAAATTTCCCAAACCGTCATTCAGCAATAAGGAAACTTGACCGATATTATTGTTTGACGTTGCCACAGCAATATCTATCGCGCCGTCCGCATTAAAATCGCCTATTTCGACCGACGTTGCCGAACCTTGAATATTCAAAGTATTTTGAAGCGCGAACACGCCGTCGCCGTTATTGATAAAAACGGCAGCCTGCGACGTGTTGCTGAAACCGGAAGTGCCGCCGACGACCAGATCCAAGTTCCCGTCCGAATTAAAATCGGCGAGCGCGCCTGAGACGGCGGAAGAATTCAAAGGAATACTCGTAAATGTTATTAGATTTCCGCGTCCGTCGTTTAACAGAATCGTTGCGATGTTTGAACCCGAAGAACTGCCGGAGATAACAACCGTGTCGCGCGCGCCATCGCCGTTGACATCGCCGGTTAAAACCTGTCTGGGATTAGTGCCGATAGACGGCAAAGGACTGGTATTAAAACTGTTAACGGCGCAAACACCGATGGCATAAGTAGAAACGGATAAAAAGAAAAGAAAACCGAAGCTGGTCAGTATTCTAATCAAACGTATATTTTGTAAATCGAATTTATGCGAGAACATATTCGTAAATCTCTCCTGAATTTTAATTTTTTGGAAGTAAAGGCTGCGGGCAGAAATATGCGCTACTA
>CAXTMQ010000199.1:0-8828 GCA_964245305.1 uncultured Pyrinomonadaceae bacterium | reverse complement strand
TTTCCATTGCCGTGCAGCCTGCCGTGCCGCTTGACTCATTCGTCCAAACGTGCAGAAAGATACACGAACCCGCGCCTTTTTGTTTTTCAAAATTATGTTCGACGAACACGCCCAAATCGTATTGCGGCTGGATTTCGAGCATTTTTTCCGACGATTTCCAATCGAAAACGCCGACCTGCATCCGGTTGACGATGTGGTTGTAATACTTTGAATTCGCATCGTCAACACATTCTGTATATTCTTCGAGTTTTGTGAACGGCAGTTTTATTTTATCGTTTTTCTCAACCGTTCCGAATGCCGAAGACAAACTGAAAATTCCCGCCGGAGATTTGCCGTCGCCTTCTGTTTTAATTAAAAGTCTGCCCGTGTCGGACGGCAATTCGTTCAAGCCGTCGCTCCAAGCCATTCCGTTTTTGCCGATGACGACGGAAAATATTTCGCCAACCTCTTTCCAATTCGATTTGGTGTTTTCGCGTTCAAAAAGCCGCGCCGTTCCTTTGACTGCCTTCCAATCTTCGGTCGTGACGACGACGGCTTGTAAAGACTCCGAATACGGAATTTCCTTTTTCGGCGGCTCTATCTTTTTGACTTGCGCGACGGCGTTCACGCAAAAGGACAGCAAAATCAACGAAATCAATTTTGCCGTCCCAAATTTTTTGGCGGAAATTTTCATCGAAAAATTAATCTTCAAACGGCAAATCGTATTGTTTGCCCTTTTGACTGACGGCATAAACGCGCAAGCCGATGGAAATCATTAAAATCGAAATGCCGATCCAGATCAAAACCCAGACGATTGCGGGCAATCCGGTCGCCGCCTGCATATTCGCCGCGTCCGAATGAATATGCGATCCCGAAAACGGCGCGTTGATTAAAAAGACGGTTTTCAAATCCGACAGCGCGTTTAAGACGCATTGGACGGCGAGAAAAGCGAGCGCGAAATTTGCCCATTTCGCCGGAGCGTAACGCGCGATTGACAATAATCCAACGGTTAAAATCGCGCCGGAGATGACCGTGAACGCGACGCTGCCGATGCTGACACCCGCCGAAAAAATATTCCAGAGCGGGGCGAGAAAGCCGAAAAATATCGTCATTAAACCGACGAATCCGGCAGACGCGGCTAAAACGATGCGCGCCGAATAAGCGCGGCGAATCAAAACGAGCAGCAGAACGCCGAACAAAGTCGTTCCGAGATAACCCGCGCTCGAAGTTAAAAGAACCGAAAGCCAACTGCCCGAAAAAGATTCGACCACGCCGCTGCCGTCCGATGAAACGGTCAGGCTTTGAACACTCGCGCCGGTCAATAGCGCGGCTAAAACGTGGCTGCCTTCATGAATAAATGTAACAAACAGCCGGATCGGATAAATCAGATAATCGGCATACGGAATAAACCACAGGGCAATCGTGATAACGGTCGCAATCAATAAAAGCGTCAACTGCGGTCGCGCGTCTTCGGCTATTTTATATTTCATAATTTCGGCAAACTCCTTTTCAAATGACTCGGAATATTTACGTTTTATTTTACGACATTGTTCAACGATTGTTAATAGTCGATTCGCCGAAATCAATTTTATTTGGGCGGGCGCGAAACTCTTAACATAAATTTAAGACGCGCTTCACATCTTTTTAACGCATTAACTTTAACCTTCATCTTTGAAGTCCAACCGAAAATTTATTTTTTTTGCAAAAATCGCTTAGTTGCCAGGAGACAGCTTGCGGTTTTTGCCTGAACTCTATTCGAGAGCGAAAAACATTAGAACTTAACTCTTTTTATCGAGGGAAACTTTTATGAATTTATCGAAAAACAGAAGGATTTATACTATTTTATCAACTTTTTTAATCGCCGTGTTCGCGGCGTTGACGGCGACGCTCGCCGTCGCGCAAACCGATAACGCGCGCATTGCGGGAACTGTCGTTGACGCGAACGGAGCGGTTATTCCGGGCGCGAACATCGTCGTCAAAAACGAAAAAACCGGCGAGGAGAGAACAATTGTCGCCAAAGACGACGGCACGTTTTTAATCGTCGCGCTGAAACCGACGACTTATACCGTTTCAGCGACGGCGGCGAATTTCGAGAACTTTTCGCAGAAAAACGTCGAACTGCTCGTCGGTCAGGAAACGAGTTTAACCGTAACTTTGCAGCCCGTCGGCGTGTCGGCGCAGGTTGATATTATCGGCGGCGAAGAAGCGACTTTGAACACTTCGTCAGCGAGCTTGAGCGCGAACGTCAACCAGCGCGAAGTCGAAGGCTTGCCGATCAACGGTCGCCAGCTTTCGCAGCTTTATTTGCAGGCACCGGGCGCGGTCAACAGCGGCACGGGAACTTTCAGCGACATCAGATTTTCCGGTCGCGCCGTTCAGCAAAACATTATTCGCTACGACGGCGTGGAAGGCTCGGCGATTATTGACGCTTCGCCCGGGAATCTGAACGGCGAAATTCCGTCGCCTTTCCGCCTGCAATCATCCTTAGAAAACGTGCAGGAATTCCGCGTTGATTCGTCAAACTTCCCTGCCGAATTCGGCACGGGAACGGGCGGACAGATTTCGGTCGTGACCAAATCGGGCGGCAACCAATTTCGCGGTTCGCTTTTTGAATATCTGCGCCGCGACGCGCTCGATTCGCGCAATTACTTCGACAACATCACGCCGGGCATTGATAAAAGTAAACTCACGCTCGACCAGTTCGGCGGCTCAATCGGCGGACCGATTATCAAAAACAAATTGTTTTTCTTCGGTTCTTACGAGCAATATCGCGGACGTTTCGGCTTGAACTTTGTTGAAGCCGTGCCGTCGGCATTCGCGGCGACGCGCGCCGTCGCTTCGGTCAGACTTTATCTTGCAGCTTTTAAATCGCCCGACGCGGTGATTATTCCGAACGCTTCCGCCAATCCTGATTTCGACATCGCGCAGCTTCAAGCCGACGAAAGCACCGATGAAAAAGCGTTTGCCGCCAGATTCGATTATCAAATCAATCCGCTCAACAAATTATATTTCAGATTTTTCCGCGATCAAGGAACGGACATCGCGCCCGAAGGCGTTTCGGGGCGCGTTACAAATATCGAAGCCGTGCCGCAAAACGGCGTGTTCGGCTATCAATCGGTTTTGAACAAAAGCGGCTCAATGATCAACGAATTCAAGCTCGGCTATAACGGCGCGCGCACGCGCATCAACGGCTCCGCGCCGACGGTCAACGGGCTGGATTTTTCCAATATTATTCTGAATATTTCCGGCAGCGTCGCCAACACCGGCATTGCCGGACAAGGGCAATCTTCCGGCATCTCGATTCCGGGCGGTTTGGTTCGCGCCAACTCGGCGACGAACGGGCGCGGTCAGCCTTACACGCCGTATTCAATCGGATTTATTGACAGTTTGAGCGTCGTGCGCGGCAATCACAATATAAAATTCGGCGGCGAAATTCGCCTGATTCGTCTTTACACCGACCGCTTGGGCGGCACGACTTATACGTTTTCCAATCTCAACGATTTTCTTTCCAACCGATTGGCATCGGTGCAATATCTCGGCGATGTCAGCGCGCCGTCGCCTTTCAATAACGGTTTGACCGGCGAGCGCGAGGCGAAACAGGAATACTACATCGGCTACGCGCAGGACGAATGGAAAATCCGGCAGGGTTTAACTTTGAGCTACGGTTTGCGTTACGAATATTACACGCCGCTTCGTGAAAGAAATAACGGGCAGGTTTTATTCGATATTGCGACCGGACAACTGCGACCGTCGGATCAGGCGGCGTTCAAATCGTCGAAAAACAATTTCGGTCCGCGCGTCGGTTTGTCGTATTCGCCGAACGCCGGCGGCGACGGATTTTTTGGCGGCGGTAAATCGGTTTTTCGCGGCGGCATCGGAATTTTCTACGGTCCGGGACAAACCGAAGACCAGATTCAGCCAATTGAAAGCGACCGCATTTCATCGACCATTTCCGGCTCGACGCTGTTCAACGGTCAGCAGTTGCTTGCCTTCCCTGCCGCGATTGACGCGATCATCGCCAACTTCAATGCGAATCCGCTGAATCGCCAGTACCAGCCGCGAGCCTATTCGGGCAATTATCAGATTCCCGAAAAAGTTTATCAATACAGCTTTTCGTGGCAGCAACAGCTTCCGTATAAAATGGTTTCGACCGTCGCCTACGTCGGCAGTCAGGGACGCAATCTGTTTCTGCGAAGCGTCGCCAACCAAGTTTTGCCGGGAAGCACGACGATTTTGAACGGCGCGAATTTGCCGACCGGAGTCGGTGTCATCAACCGCACAAACGCTGCCGGACAAGTGATCGGTGTCAATACGGTTCGCCAATTCGACGTTCTTTCCGGCACGACGCAGAATCGCCCGTTCGCCGAAGTTGATTACAAAACGAGCGGCGGCGACGATTCTTACAACGCTCTGCAATTATCGCTGGTGCGAAGTCTCAGCACCGGCTTGACGATGAACGTGCAATATACTTACGCGAAGAGCAACGGTTTAACCGCCGGTTCAAACGAAGCCCGCACGTCGGCGCAATTAGATAATTTTGAAGCCGACCGCGGGCGTAACAACTTCGACGTGCGTCACACTTTCAATTTGAGCGCGTTGTATGAATTGCCCATCGGCAAAGGAAGGCGTTTTGATTTAGGCAAAGCCGCCAATTTTCTCGGCGGCGGCTGGCAAGTCGGCGGCATCGTCAACGCCCGCAGCGGCGTTCCCGTCGAAGTTTTGGTCGTGCGTCCCGATGTCGTCGCGCAGTGTCAACTCGCGGCGGGCTGTTTGATTAACACGGGAATTTCCGGCACGACCGTTTCGACAACGCTTGTTCCGAACGGCTACACGATCAATCTGCCGACCGTCGGAAACGGCGCGGCAAACGGCACGACTTTTAACGCGCCGCCTTTGCCGACCGGCTTTGCGGCGGTGGTCAATACTCCGGGCGGCGGCGCATCGCGCAACATTCGCCGTCCGAATTTAGTCGCGGGCGTTAATCCATTTCTTAACAACGACCGTAATTTCATCGACCCGGCGGCATTTGCGACACCGACGGCGGGAACTTTCGGCGACTTTCCGCGTAACGAGCTGTCCGGTCCTAATTTCAAACAGGTTGATTTAACTTTGTCGAAAAAATTCCGCTTGACGGAAACGATGAATTTCGAGTTCCGCGCGGAAGTTTTCAACATCTTCAACACGACCAATTTCGCCAACCCGTCGGTTACGCTCAACAACGCTTTGCCGACTTTAACGGTAGTCAATCCGAGTGCGACCAACGGATTAGCCGCGCCGATTTTCACGGTCAACGCCAACGCCTCGACCGTTCGCCAACCCGGACAAGCATTCACGCAAGATGCCGCCGGTTCGACCTTCGGCGTTCTCCGCTCAACCGTCGGACGCACGGTCGGTTTGGGAACTAACCGCCAGATTCAATTTGCATTTAGATTTAATTTCTAAATTAACTTCAATCTGAAAAACCGAAAAGGGCGATTCTCAAAAGAGGATCGCCTTTTTCGGTTTAAATTTTCCATAAGGCAAGAAATCATCAATTCCAATGAACTGATTACAGTTCATTAACAACATAATATATTCGTGAAGCAATAACAATATATTGACAAACGATAAGTAACTCATTAAAGTATGATGAATTACTATTGAGTGAGGTGTTATTTATGAATCGAAGCGCAACCATATTTCTTCAGGTAGTTATTGTGTTGATCGGCATCGGCGCGCTTGCTATTCTGCTTTTCGAACCTCACGTCGAAGGCAGAAATGCGCACTCCACGCTTTTCCAAATATACTTTAACGATCCTTTTTTGGCGTATGCCTATGTCGCGTCCATTCCGTTTTTTATGGCACTCTATCAGGCATTCAAGTTATTGGGATATGCCGGACGAAATCAGGTATTCTCGCCAGCCGCCGTGAAAACTCTGCGGACGATAAAATATTGCTCGATAGCCGTTATCGGTTTTGTCGCAGGAGCGGAGATCTTCATCCTGCTGAACGCCGAAGAAGATAAACCGGGAGGATTTTTCATAGGCATCATCATTACCTTCGGTTCAATCGTGATTGCCGCCGCTGCGGCAATGTTTGAACGGATTTTGCAGAATGCCGTGGAGCTGAAATCCGAGAATGATTTAACCGTGTAACGAGACTGATATGGCAATCATTATTAACATTGACGTGATGCTGGCGAAGCGGAAAATGAGCGTTACCGAGCTGGCAGAGAAAGTCGGCATCACGATGGCTAATCTTTCCATACTGAAAAACGAAAAAGCGAAAGCCATTCGTTTATCAACTCTAGAGGCGATTTGCAGGGCTTTGGATTGTCAGCCCGGCGATATTCTGGAATATAAAGAATAATGCGTCCGCTTATCCGTATCTCTCCAAAAATAGTTGTAAAATCTAACCTGGCTATTTCGCGGGCTGTAAAAAACAGAAAAATTTATCAAGCAGTTTCGTCTGACATTATGTTCTTTTCCTAACTCGACTGACGCAAATTCATAAGACACTTGCCCAACAAGTTATAGGACACGAGCGCGAAACAGTCCTTTGTCATCAACGGGTCTTTTGAACTCAAACTTGTGTGTTGCGGTTTCGCGCCGTGTCAACACTGCCGTTCAATTCGCCTTCCGATTCAATCTCTAAATCGTTTTTGGACTGAAAGAAAAAAGACAAGTCAAACCTGACTTGTCTTTTTTTCCCGCAAATCTCAGCCCTCAACCCTTATTTCGCCGCCGTCGTGTTTGCTTTCTCGCGCGGATCAAACGGTGTTGCCTGATATTTTTTGACGGCTTGTTGGGCGTTATCGTAATTGTCGCCCAAATCTTCGGCGCGTTTGTAAGCGGCGGTCGCGCGCGCGCGGTCGCCCTTCGCGTCGTAGGCGTTGCCCATTTTGATGTTCGCCCAAACCGCGAGCCACGTCGGTTGGATATTTCCGCCGAGGACGGCTTTGAAATTATCAACCGCGAGATCGTAGTTTCTTTGTTCCAAAAACAGCAGACCGAGATGATAATAAACCCACGAATTCGAGCGGTCGAGCTTTAACGCGGCTTCAAACTGCTGCTGCGCTTCGACGTAATTGCCTTCTTTGAATTGCTCGATGCCGCGCCGCGCGATTGACGAAACGCGCAAATCCGGCGAGATTCTGAGAAGTTTAAAATTCGGATCAATATTTACGCCAATCGGCTTGCCCGTTGATTCGATGTTAAAATCCGCGCTCGAATCTTCGATGTCAACCGTGACAATTTTCAAGCCGCCCTCGCCTTCGCTTTTCAACTGTAAATCAAGCGGCAGACGCAAGTTATCGTAATTCTGCTTGACCGTGCCGCGCGTGATGAATTTTCCGCCGCGCGTTCTGATGATTTGATAATCCAAAGTGAATTCAGGAACGCCCGTGCCTTCGACCCAACGCGCGAAAAAGTAGCGCATCGGCTGTCCGGCGATTTGCGTCGTCAGCTTTTCAAAATCGTCAATCGAAGCGTTTTTGCCGCGATACTGCTGTAAAAAGTTTCTCAATAATTGATTAAATTTCTGGTCGCCGAGCGTTTCGCGCAGCAGGCGGAAAACCGTCGCGCCCTTGCCATACATAATGTATTGATACGCCGTTGATTGGTCGTCAAGAATCGCCGGAGCGCGTGTCAAAGAAGCCGTTTGCTCGAATGTCAGAGATTTTTCCAGCAGCTCGCGGCGCAGATTTTCAAGCTGCGCGCCCGACAAATTAGTTTCGCGCAGAGCAAACGCGCTGTATTCGGCTAAACCCTGCGAAAGCCAAGCGTCGTCAAACGATTTCAAACCGACCGTCAAGCCCCACCACTGCAAAGCGGCTTCGCGCTGAAGGCGATCCTGTGTAACGTCGCGCTGCTGCTCGAACAGACGGCTCGCCATAAAAATCATTCCCTGCGTCGAATAAAAATCGAGACTTTCGTCATCAATCTGCGCGACAATCAGACGCTTTCCGCCCGCCGGTTCGCCGTATTGTTTCGTGTAATATTCGAGAGCTTTGCCGAGCGTTTCGCCGTAAGCGGCAACCTGCGCGTCGTTGCCGATTCTGGTGTTAAACTGCAACTCGTATTCGCCGAAACGCAGATTTTTATTCGCGTATTGCCCGTAGGCGAAATTGCCGATCAACGCCGGTTTCGATTGCACGAAGCGATATTTTCCACCCGCGCTATTGATCGGCGCGTCGCTGGAACCGACAAGCTGAAGACCTGCGGGCAGCGAAATCGTAATGTCCGAAGTCGCTTGGTCAGCCGCGTAATCGTGAAACGGAAACCAGCGCGCCGCATACATCAAATAACCGTCTTTCGCGCCGACGTAAGCGAGGCGTTTCGTCAAAAGCGGACCGCCGCTCGCCGTCGCCAAAACGCCGCTGTATTTGAAGCGCAAAACGACGGGCGTTCCCTTTGTCACCGTATCGCCCAAATCAATCCGCACACTCGGACCCAAATCCGAAACGCCGGTTTGATCCTGCACGAACGTAACTTGTCCGGCGGTCGAATTATTCACAGCCGCTGCGTTTTTACCTTTTGCCGGCGCAGCAATCGGCGCGATTGAATTCTGGCGCGTAATGCTTTCGATTTTCAGCGAGCCGTTGAGTTCAAACGAAACCGCGCGCGTATCGGCGAGCGGCGTAAAATTAACGTCAACCGTCGCGTTGAGCTTATTCTCGTTAGGAACTAACTGCACGTCCATTTGATAGCTCGTCACGTCAAACGGCGTTCGCTGAACCGGCTGTTGAGCGACGACGGCAAACGCTGACAAAGCGATTGACAAACTCAAACCAAACAACCGAAAAAACTTTTTCTGATAATTATTCATTTCACTTTTAATAAAGATTTTTAATCTGATTTGCTGTTTAAGAT
>CAXTMQ010000198.1:0-8842 GCA_964245305.1 uncultured Pyrinomonadaceae bacterium | reverse complement strand
CGCCGCGCTCGACGAGGCGCTGGGCGGTCGCCTGCTCGACGCGCTGAAATCGCTGCAAACGACGACTTCCAATTTGGTCGAAGAGTTAAAGAAAACGACGCGCTACAGCATTTCCGTCGTCGCGGTCGAAAGCACCGGCACACTTCTCAGCCTCGTGCGTTTTCTGCGCCTTCGCAAAAATTAAATATTTTAGAAAAATTAAAATTTTAAGATGAAAAAACGCGAATCAATCGAAACGAAAATTTTTTTGAATTCGCTTTTTTTATTTCTGATTTTCTGCTTTTTCTCCGCAAAAATTTTCGCGCAAACGGACGACGACGTAATCAGCGTTGATTCTTCGATTGTCGTGCTGAACGCGACGATCACCGACGCGAACGGCAAACCCTCGACGAGCTTAAAGCAGGCGCAATTTAAAATTTTTGAAGACGGCGAAGAACAGAAAATCGAATTTTTTGAAGCCGCCAAAACGCCGTTTGCCGCCGTGATTTTGATTGACAGTTCGGGCAGTATGGAGCAGCGCGTTTCGATGGCGCGTTCGGCGGCGATCAATTTTCTCGACGGCTTGCGGAGCGACGACGTGGCGGCAATTTACAATTTCGACACGAAAGTGTCCTTGATTCAGGATTTTTCCGACAGCCGCGACATCGCCGAAAAAGTTTTCGATTTAAAGGCTTCGGGAATGACGGTTTTGAACGACGCGATTTTCAAAGCCGCGCAGGAATTAGCCAAACGCCCCGAAAAACGCAAAGCGATTATCGTCATCTCCGACGGCGCGGACACCAACAGCAAATATTCCGCCGACAAAGCCTTGAAAGCCGCGCTCGCCGCCAACGCGACGATTTATACGATTGATATGTCGGCGATTGACACCGGCGGAAAGGATCGTCTGCAAAGCATCGGCGCGCTGAAAAATTTCGCCGAAAAAAGCGGCGGAATTTTCGTCCCGACGGCGGGCGGCGCGGCGATGCGCGAGGCTTTCAAAAACGTCGTCGAAGAACTCGGCTTGCAATACACTCTGACATATCAGCCGACCAACCAGAAAAAAGACGGCAAATGGCGGGCAATCGAAATGCGCGTCGCCAAACCGAATTTATCAATCAGAACGCGTAAAGGCTACAACGCGCCGAAAGAAAAAAAGTAAATCCGACCGTTAACTTCCGCAAATCACCGTAAACTTCGACAAAACACCCGCAGACTTACACAAAACAGCGTAGAGATTGACGAAACACTCATACAGATAGACAAAATACCCGTAGAGATGCAAGAAACAGCGTAGAGATTGACGACACAGCCGTAGAGATCGATGAAACACTCGTAGAGATGGGCAAAACATCGTAAAGATTGATGAAACAGTCATCAAGACGGACAAAACAGCGTAGAGATTGATGACGCAGCCGTTGACCTTGACGAAACAGCGGCTCGGACAGACGACGCAAAGAAAATATTGCGAGATGTTAAAAAGTCGTTTTATTTTGCGATTTGTCGGCGTAACGCTCCATTGCGAGATTGATTAATTCGTCAATCAAATCGGCAAATTGCAAACCGCTTTTCGCCCACATTTTCGGAAATCCCGAAGCGTCGGTCAAACCGGGCAAAGTATTGATTTCATTGATAATCAACGCGCCGTTGTCGTTACGCAAAAAGAAATCAACCCGCGCCAAGCCCGAACCGTCAACCGCGCGAAACGCGGTGATCGCCATCTGCTGAATTCTGTTCGCCAAATCTTCGGAAACGAACGCCGGAACGACGAATTCGTTATTGCCCGTGCCGGAATATTTTTCCGTGTAATCGAGAAATTTTTTGTCGTCGGCTTTGATGACATATTCGCCCGGCAGACTCGCTTTCGGCGTTTCGTAACCGATGACGGCGCACTCGATTTCACGCGCGTCCAAGCCTTCTTCGACAATAATTTTGCGGTCGTAAAGCGCGGCGAGATTGATCGCGTCCTTCAAACTAGCTGCGTCCGACGCTTTGGAAACGCCGACCGAAGAGCCGAGATTTGCCGGTTTGACGAAACACGGAAAGCCGAGTTTCGACTCGATTTGCGCGATCACCGCGTCAACATTTTTTCCCCATTCGCTCCGCAGAAACCAGACGTATTTGCACATCGGCAAATCCGAATCGCGGAACAAAGATTTCATAAAAACCTTGTCCATTCCGCACGCCGAAGCGAGAACGCCGCAGCCGACGTATGGAATATCAGCCATTTCAAAAAGCCCTTGAATCGTGCCGTCTTCGCCGAACGTGCCGTGCAGAACCGGAAAAATCACGTCGAGCGGCGCGGAATTTTCGATATTTTTCAAATCGGTCAAGCCTTTATATTTCGAGTCGCCGAGAATCGCAATCGAATCTTTCGGCAAATTCTCGCCGACCGCGCCGAATTTCTGCTGAACATCCGTCGGCAAAAGTTTCAAAGATTCCGCCGGATTCAGCCAGATTCCTTCGCGGCTGATGGCAATCGGCACGACTTCATATTTGCTTTTATCAATTTGTTCGATCACGGTTTTCGCCGAACGAACCGAAATCTCGTGTTCGCCGGAACGCCCGCCGAAAATCACTCCAACTCGTGTTTTCATAATGAATTTAGTATTCGGTTTCTAGTTTTTGGCAAGTTTAGACCGAATTGATTTGCACACCGAGATTTGATTTGCGAAAAACCAAAAACTAAAAACCAGAAACTAAAGAATCGTTTTCCCCAACGCCGACAGAATCAGTTCGCCCGCGAGTTCGACCGTAATGTTGCTTTGGTCGAGCATCGGATTGACTTCGACGATTTCAAACGAGCGCATTCCGCCGCGTTCGGCGATGACTTCGAGCGCGAGATGCGCCTCTCGATAAGTTACGCCGCCGCGCACGAGCGTTCCCGAACCGGGCGCGAAACGCGGATCAATAATGTCAATATCAAAAGTTACGGCAAAACCGCCCGGAGCTTTCGACGCGATTTCGACCGCATTTTCGATACATTCGAGCATTCCGCGCCGGTCAATGTCGCTCATCGTAAAAAAATTTTCCGCCATTCCGAGTTCGCGGATGCGGCGTTTTTCGCCCAAATCCAAATCTCTCGCGCCGACGTGCGCGAAATATTTCGGATTGATTTTCGGCGCGTAATTCTCGAGATTGACAAGCGATTTTTCGCCGTAGCCGAACAGCGCGGCGAGCGACATTCCGTGGAGATTGCCCGACGGCGAAGTTTCCGGCGTGTTGATGTCCGAGTGCGCGTCGAGCCAGATGAAGCCGATTTCCGTCATCCGTTCGTGAAAAAACGAAGCGACCGCTGAAAAGGTCGGCGTGGCAATCGAATGATCGCCGCCTAAAATCACCGGAAATTCGTCGTTTTCCAAAATCGTTTTGATGCCTTTTGAAATATTGCCGCACGAGGCGAGCAGTTCTTTCAAATATTTCGGATTTTTGTTTTCTTCCGCCTGCGCGGTCGGTTTAACGATTTCGACATCGCCGTAATCTTTGACTTCATAGCCGAGCGCGGCGATGTGCGAAACGAGCGAGCCGTTGCGAATATTCGCTAACCTGATCGCCGTCGCGCCGAGTTCGCTGCCTTTCGTTCCCGCGCCGTAACCGAGCGGAACGCCGATGATTCCGATTGTTTTTCCTGTTCCCGGAAAATCTTCCGTTTCTGACTGCATAAAACTTTTTTCAACTACGATTCGCCGAAACCTTGTTCAAAGATTTCCCTGATTGCCTGCATCGCTTCTTCTTCGTCGCCGCCTTCAACGCGGATTTTTAACTCGATGTTTTTCGACGCGGCGAGCGTTAAAACGCTCAAAATTGATTTCGCGTCGGCGACGACCGAATTATCGGCGCGCTGTAAAGTGATTTTGCTTTTGAATTTTCCCGCCAGCCGCACGAGCTGCGCGGCGGCGCGGGCGTGAAGACCGAGACGATTGACGATTTTTATTTGATCTTCAAGCATCGCGTTTCAATTTTTGCGGTTCGAGCAGTTGACTGGTTCGATAAATCGCCTGTTTTCCCTGCTCTTCGACTTCTTTTGCCATCTCATTGAGCGTCAGAGATTTATTCTGCGAGGCGAGTTTGATAACCATCGGAAGATTTACGCCGGTGACGATTTCGATTTCGCCATCTTTGATAAACATCGCCGAAATATTCGTCGGCGTCCCGCCGAACATATCGGTTAAAAGCAAAACGCCGCTGCCGTTTGCGACTTGTTTGATGGCGCGGCGAATTTCGTCCTTCGCCACTTCCACGTCGTCGTGCCAGCCGATAGAAACCGCCGCGATATGACTCTGCTCGCCGACAATCGTTTCCGCCGCCGCAAGAAGCTCGTTGGCGACCTGTCCGTGCGAAACGATTACGCCGCCGATTTTTGATTTTTCTGACATAAGTTTTGGTTTTTGGTTTTTGGTCTTTGGTTTTGGTTCTCTAGCTTTTCTGTTGATTTGAAAAGTTGAAAATTTTGTCAGACAAAAATTACGAAAACCAAAGACCAAAAACCAAAATCCTATTTCTGCACATCGCGGTGCTGAATTGAAACGTCGAAATAATCGTTTTTCAACGCTTTGCCCAATCTTTCCGCAACCATTACCGAGCGGTGTCGTCCGCCGGTGCAGCCGACTCCGACCGTTAAATAAGATTTCCCTTCGCGCTTGTAAAGCGGCAAAAGGTATTCGAGCAAATCCGTAAAACGCCGGATTGTTTCTTTAACTTCCGATTCGTTTTCGAGAAATTTGACGACCTTTGAATCGGTGCCGGGCAATTCCTTTAAGCCTTTGACGAAATACGGATTCGGCAGATGGCGCACGTCGAACATCAAATCAACCTGGCGCGGAACGCCGTATTTATGACCGAAGCTCATAAATTGAACGTGCAGCGGCGCGCCTTCTTTGACGTGTCCGAATTTTTCGACTAAAAGGCGGCGCAGCGTGTGAACCGTGTGTTCGGAAGTGTTTATAATCAAATCCGCCGATTTGCGAATTTTCTCCATCGCATTTTTTTCGGCGCGAATCGCGGCGAGCAAACCTTTGCCGCCGTCAGCCGGATGCGGGCGGCGCGTTTCGGAAAATCTTCTTTGCAAAACTTCGTCCGAAGCCTCGAAAAATAAAACGAACGGCGCGATTTTTTTGCCGACTTTTTTTAACTCGCTCGGAAATTCCGACAAAAAATGGCGTTCACGAATGTCTATGACGAGCGCGGCTTTTTCGATGGCGATTGATTCTTCCGCGTTCGGCAGCAGCAGACGCGAAAAGGTCGAAAGCATCGTCAGCGGCAAATTATCCACGCAAAAATAGCCCAAATCTTCAAAAGCATTCGTCGCCGAACTCATTCCCGAACCGCTTTGTCCGGTAATGATTATCAAATGCGGCTGTTTTTTCGGATCGGATTTTTTTTTAGGCATAGCGCGAGTCGGTCTTTCTACAGGATAATCCAATTAAAATTTATCGTCCATCGAAGCGCGTTTATGTTTTCTCAAAGCAGATTTTCGCTGAGAGCCGCCGCATGTTTTTCGACGAAATTCTTTGCCGCGTCAAAACCGGAATCGCGCAAAAGATGAATACGAACGGCGGTTTCAATTAGAATCGAAAGATTTCTGCCCGCCGTCACCGGCAAAACGAATTTCGTGATTTTCGCGTCGAGAATTTCTCTCTCGAAACGGTCGAGTCCGAGCCGTTCGATTTCAATCGCGTCGTTCCATTTTTCGACTTCGATAATCAATTCGATCTGTTTCGGCTTGCCGATTGCCGAAACGCCGAAAAGATCGCGGATGTTGATGATGCCGAGCCCGCGAATTTCCAGATGTTCAAAAGTCAATTCGGGCGACGAGCCGATCAATTTATCGCCGATTTTTCTGACGACCACCGCGTCATCTGAAACGAGCCGATGCCCGCGCGAAATCAAATCGAGGGCGCATTCGGATTTGCCGATACCCGATTCGCCCATCATCAAAACGCCGATGCCATACATTTCCATCAAAACGCCGTGCAGCGTCGCGCGCGGCGCGAGCATTTCCGACAAATAATCCGAAACGATGTTGATGGCTTCCGAACTGCTTTGCGCGGTGCGAAGAACCGGCAGATTTTGCCGTTCGCCGATTTTTAGAAGTTCCGGCGGCGCGTCGAGATTTCTGGTGATTAAAACACAGCTTATTTTATTGAATTCGAGTTTTTCCAAAATCGCGGCGCGTTGATTTTCGTCGAGCTGAAGCAGAAAAGACATTTCGCTCTGCCCGACGATTTGCAAGCGTCCGTCGTGCATATAATCGGCAAAACCGGCAAGCGAAAGACCGAGCTTTTGAATGCGCGGCGAGGCGATGAAATTTTGCGACAAGCCGTTTGCGCCCGCCAAAATTTCGATGTTCAATTCGGCGGGCGCATTTTTAATAAATCCGGCGACGGAAATTTTCGGTTCGTCGCTTGTTTTGTCGAGAGACATTGAATTTTAAGGTCTGATTAAACCGTAATTTCCGTCGCGGCGTTTGTAGATAACCGACACGCGCTCGTCGTCGGCGTTGCGAAAAACTAAAAACTGATTTTCGTCGTCGTTCAAGCGCATCACCGCTTCGTCTTCGGTCAACGGCTTGACGGCATAAGTGTTCGTTTCGATAATGCGCGGCGCGTCGGGCGCGGGTTTGATGTCTTCGCCCGGCGGCGTAATCGAGCTGACTTTTTTCGCCTTCTGGCGTTTGTCCTTGATTTTGTCTTTGAGCTTTAATGCCTGCTTTCCGATTTTGCCGACGGTTTGCGAAAGCGACTGATACATATCGTCGTTTTTCGTATTGGCGGTTAAAACTTCATTGCGCCACTGCACGACGATTTCCGAGCGATGTCTGCCTTTCTCAACCTCGATAATAACGTGGGCTTTAGTGTGATCGCCGTCAAACAAATGCCCTATTTTGCCAAATTGTTCTTCGACGTGAGACCGCAACGCCGGAGTTACTTCGATGTGTCTGCCTGTATATTCAAATTTCATCTTTTGCTCCTTTTGTTTTAAAAAAGTCGAAGGATAAAATCGAAAGTTTAGAATTTGAAGCTCAATCTGCAAAACGCGAAAACTTGAACTCGAAATTAACTTTTTCCTTATCCTTCATCACTAAAATATTTTTTTCTAAACAACCGTTTTTCTTTCGCGCGAGCCGGGAATCTGCATCTGGTCGCGGTATTTGGCGATTGTCCGCCGCGAAAGTTTCACGCCTTCCTTGCTCAAAAGTTTGACGATTTGATCGTCGGTATAAGGCTTGCGCGTATCTTCTTCTTCGATCATTTTTTTGATTCGCAATTTCAAAATGCGCGTCGAAACTTCCTCGCCGTCTTCGTTCAGCATTCCTTCGGAAAAAAATCTTCGCAGTTCGATAACGCCTTGCGGCGTGTGAGCGTATTTGCGGTTGACGACGCGCGAAATCGTCGAAAGATGCATTCCGATGTCTTCGGCGATGTCTTTGAGCATCATCGGCTTGATATACTGCACGCCTTTATCGAGAAATTCGCGCTGGCGTTCGACGATGCATTCGACGACGCGGTAAATCGTCTGTCGCCGGTGTTCGATGTTTCGCAAAAGATCAACCGCCGAACGCACCTTATCCTTAATAAAATCCTTGGTTTCTTTTGATGTATCATTCTGTCCGGCTAATTTTTGATATGTCGGACTGATACGCAGTCGCGGGCTGCCGTCGTCCGTGAAATAAACGACGTAATCGTCCTCGACCTTTTCGATATAAACTTCCGGCGAAACGTAAATCGGTTCTTCCGACGAATAACGCCTTCCCGGATACGGGTCGAGAATGCGAACTTTATCAATTTCTTTGTTCAGGATATTCAGGTCAATGCCGGTTTGTTTAGCAAGATGCTGTAAGCGATGCGGCTGTAAATCTTCGAGATGATTTTTGACCAAATCCGCCGCCAAACTTTCGGCTTCGCCGTTCGCTTCGAGCTGCGCGAGCAAACATTCCTTGACATCGCGCGCGCCGCAGCCGACCGGCTCTAACTGCATTACGACTTGTCTGGCTTTTTCGACCGTCTCGAGCGAACAGGCGCACATCTGCGCGATTTCCTCGCTGCTCGTAATCAAACGTCCATCGTCATCTAAATTTCAGACGACGCAGACGGCGACATCTTCTAATCTTTCACTGATCTGCTGGAGATTCAACTGCCATTCGAGATGTTCGGTCAAAGTCGCCGATTTTGATAAAAACTGGTCGAAGCTCGGCGCGTCGTCTTTGAATTCGAGTTCCTGCGTTTTGTAGCCCGGATCGAGATAATCCTGAAATTCCCTGCCGTAATCAACTTCCTGAAAAGCATCGGAATTATCGGCGGAAAAATCTTCCGATTCCGTTTCAAAATCCGGTGAATGTTCTTCGCCGTCCGAGTTTCCGTTTAGATTTTCCGGCGTAAAATTTTCGTTCGCCTCAAAATCCGTCGCGCCTTCAAAATCTCCGGCTTTGCCGTTTTCGTAAAGATCTTCCGCGCCGCTCGAATTTTGATCGAGAATTTTATTGGCGATTTCCGCGAATTCTTCTTCGGTTTGTACTTCTTCGAGAACCGGATTGGAAACTAATTCCTGCTGGATAAGGTCGCTCAACTCGAGCGTCGTCATTTGCAGCATCTCGATTCTCTGCCGCAACTGCGGCGTGAGAACCATTCGCTGGGATAATTTTTGAGTAAGCCTTAAAGATGACATAGCTTGTCTAAAAATTTATTTCCGCAACATCCATAAAATAATGAATTCGCCGAATGTTCGTATTATAACTTTTTGAGCTGAAAAGTGAAAATTTGCCGACTATAAACTAAACCTTTCGCCGAGATAAAGCCTCCGCACGTCGGTGTCTTCGACGAGTTCGGCGGGCGCGCCGCTTCGCAAAATTTTTCCTTCCGCCATA
>CAXTMQ010000197.1:806-8880 GCA_964245305.1 uncultured Pyrinomonadaceae bacterium | reverse complement strand
GTTTTGAGACGTAAAATTTATAATAGAATTCAACTTATCAAAACCTAGTTTTGCCGAGTCGTATTTTTTGTAATATTCAGAAAAATATTTTATCAATCTCTGATTCCAATCTTTCTCAGAGCCACTCTTCAGGAAAATATCTTTTCCTCTTCGGAAAAAATCCATAAGTTTTTCCAAAGAGTTTTCAGAGAAACCTTTTTCTATAAATTCTTTCTCTACACCTTCTGTGCCTATTTTGTCTATTTTGTCTATTATGACTAATGCTTCTATCTGTCTCTCTGCTGATATTTCCGCTTCGTCTAAAATTGCTTCTAACACCATTCTGTGATTTAGACGAATTTCAAAATTATTAAATCCAAGCGTAATCAGAATCTCGCAAACCGCCGCGCATAATTCGGCTTCGACCATCATCGAACTCGAGCCGATTGCGTCAACGTCGCATTGGTAAAATTCTCTATATCTGCCGCGCGCCGGACGGTCGGCGCGCCAGACGGGTTGGATTTGGTAGCGTTTGAAAAATTTCGGCAGATCGTTTTTGTGGTTGGCGACGACGCGGGCGAGCGGGACGGTTAAATCGTAGCGCAGGGCAAGATCGGACAATTCGTTTTCGTTTTTGATTGTTCCCGCCGCTAATTCTTCCTGTAATTTTTCGCCGCGTTTGAGGATTTTGAAGATGAGCTGATTGCCTTCTTCGCCGTATTTGCCGGTCAGCGTTTCGAGGTTTTCGACCGACGGCGTTTCGAGCGGTTCAAAGCCGTAGGATTCGTAGACTTCCTTGATAATGTTGATGACGTAATTGCGCTTGCGAACGTCTGACGGTAAAAAATCGCGCATTCCGCGCGCCGGATTGGTTTTTGCTGACATTGCTTAAAGTGGAAAGGTGAAAAAGTGGAAGAGTGAAAAAGCGAAAGAATTCTAAATCAGCAAAACTTTTTCACCTTTTCACTTTTTCACCTTAAAATTTCTTGAACGTATAGCCGACGTAAAAATAATTTTGGTCGAAGCCGGGATTGATTCTCGCGGTCGAATTGTTGGAGATATGATGAAACTTGAAACCGACGGTAAAAGCGCGTCCTTCGTCGGTTAAAAATTCCGCGCCGCCGCCGAAAAAAGGCGTGAAGTTAAGCCGTCTGCCGACTTGATCGGGACGCACCGCGCTGCGGTCGTCGGGAATTTTTTTGCCGAAAATCAACAAGCCCGCGCCCGCCGTAATGAACGGCTGGATTTTTTCGCGGCGGCGGAAATTTAACTGAAAGCTCAAGGGCGTTAAGCCGACGGCGTAAGCGGTTTGGCGCGAACGGTCGGTCGTGAGCGTCGTCGGCGAAAGGCGAATCAAGCGGTCGGCGCGATAGCTGATAACTGCCAAAGGAACGAAATCAATTTGATATTTGATGGCGAGATTTTTGCTCGTCGCCAAACGCCGCGTATATCGAAAATCAATCTCGCCGTAAGACGAACGGCGCGAACCGCTAAACAGGCGCGGAATGTCGGGCGCGAAACCGCCGAGAACGGCGAATTCGTTTTTGGCGTTGAGCGCGTCGTCGGTCAATTGCTCTTTGGCGGCTTCAGCGTCGGTCGTCGCGTTGTCCGTCGAGCCGGTAAATTTTTCCTGCGCGAGCGCGGGCAGAACGAAAGCGAAAGTGACAATAAAAAAGCCGATCACGCGCCGGAAATCGGCGAAAAAATTCAGCATTAAAGATTCTCCCGGAATTTTATGAAAAATAAAGACGCGCTCGGTTTTTCCCTTGAAAAGGCGCGTGTGTCAAGCATAAACCAAATTGTGAAATTTGGCGAAAGTTTATCAAAACAAATTTAAGGGTCGCCGACGAAAAAAGCCGGTTCAGTCAATTATTGCTGAACCGGCTTTGACAAACGCTCGGTTGAATTTTACGGCAACGCGACCAAGTTCAAATCGGTTATATCAGAGTTGACCGTAATTACTTGCGAATTGAATTGATAATTTTTCGCACTGACGCTGACGATATAATTTTCGCCGCTGTCAATATTATAAAATCCGAAATAACCGAGCTGATTAGTCGTAACTGCTCGCTGACCGCCTTGAGAATCGGTCAAAGTTACTCCGGCATTTGCCAAGCCTCTGCCTTTTGCCGTGGTGATTCTGCCTGCGACAATCGCGTCCGCCGCCGTCGGCGCGAGAGCATTGCAAGCGGTGGTCGGCGCGCCGCCCACCGTCAGCGTGTAATTGACACCCGTTCCGCCGCCGCTCGTTACTTCGTGAACGACGATTGTGAACGACTGTCCGGCTGTGGCATTGAAAGTATATGACAGCGGAATGTTGATTGTTCCGGGAGACGACCCTGCATCACCCAAATAATTTGTTGCTATATTTGTCGGGACGAATCCGCCGTTGCCGTAAGCGACGGAAAAAAGCTGATTGCTGCCGGTTATCGCCGTATTTTCCGTGTAAGATACCGTCGTGCAGCCGGTGTTAACCGCATTGAACTTATAGGCATCGTAACGTAGGTTGGTCGCCGCAACGCTGCCGGGAAAACCTTCCGCAAAGTCGCAGCTTGTGCCGCTGCCGTCGCGGTTTACCCGATTGGTTTGCGTTCCGGTCGTCGCCGTATAATTTGCGCCTGTCGCCGGAGCGGTCGCGTCGAGCGTAGATGAAATCGTCGTCGAAGCAAAAGTGTCCACAGTATAATCAAGCGTCTGCGGACTGCCGCCGCCCGTGAAATTTACTGTCAGCACGAAATCAATCGGCGTTCCGCAGGTAAAATTTCCCGCCAAAGCAAAATTGTAGGGCGTGGAGTTCGGCGAACTGCTGCCGCCCGCCGCGATGTCGGAAAACGGCAGCGTCGCGGGCGAAAGAATCGTTACGCCGGAAGTGGTCGTCGAGAGCGTCGCGGTAACATTGGTCGCGTTCGCCGCTCCGACGTTCTGCAAAGTTTGAATCAGAAGGCTTCCGCGCTCGTTCGGTTCGAGCTGTCCGTCGCCGTCGTTGCCGGTCGCGGCTTCGCCGACGGTGAAACTTCCTTTCTCGATTACTGCGCGCGCCGTCGTTATTCCTAAACTCGCCAAAGCCGGAAGCGGCATAAAGATTCCCGCGCCCGTATCTCGATCCGTTCCGGCAGTCTCGATGTCAATCGCAGAACTGATAATCGCGTTTCTGATCTGCGCGTTGGTCAAAGAAGGATTTGCCGATTTAATCAATGCCGCCAGCGCGCCGGCGTGCGGTGCCGCCGCCGAAGTGCCGTAGAAAGGGATAAATCCCGGTGTCGTCGTCGTTACGCCGTCGGCGGCGGTAATGTCCGGTTTTTGCCGCAGTATACCGCCGGTTGATGAAACATTGCCCAACGTGATCGCCGTTCCGTTGGCGGTGTAAAATATGCGGCGCGGACCGTCCGAAGTGAAGGTTTCCGAAACATTTGACGAGCTGTGCGCCGCCGGAAAAGGTCCGGGAGCGGTTGCCGGAGTCGCGGCGACGCTGAAAGCGTTTACTGCCATACTGTGTCCTTTGGTCGTGCCTTCCGTGCTGGTGCCGAGCCTGCCCGCGCCGTTGGCGTTAGTCGTGATGTGAAAAAAGCGATCAGCCGCGCCGGTTTTCTTCAGCACGACGATCCTCGAATTGACGGCGGCGGCGGCGGTCGCTTCAAACGGATCCTGCGTTCCGCTTTGAATGTTGGTGGACGATGACGTAACGGTCGTGCCGGTCGGATTCAGAGTAAATAAATCGTAATCGTTGGACGAACCGCCGAGCGGGTCAGCCCAATAGAGATCGGTTTGATTGCCGGAAGCGACAGCCACCAGATCATACAGTTGTCCGCCGCCGAAATTGTGAACCGTGCCGGTCAGCGGCAGCGGCGCGGTTGACGAGCCGCCGCTCACAAAATCGCCCTGATAAGCACTGGCGGTGTTGTCGTCTTTATTTCCCTGATTGCCCGCCGACGAAAAATACATCGCGCCGTCCGCCGTGACATCGTTGACCGCCTGGATCACCGCGCCGCCGTTCGTCGTTGAAATCACGCTCGGCAATTGCCCGTCCTGAAACGGCGTTTCGACGAAAAAGAAAACGTCGTCAATGATAATGTCGCAGCCGGCGGCGCGTAAATCTCTGATGTTTTGAGCGAATCGCAACGGAGTCGGATTCGCGGTCGCGTAATAAAGCTGCGCGCCCGGCGCGACATCATAGACGATCTCGAGCATCGCCGTTCCTTCGTCGCCCGATCCGGCTTGTCCAGGCAGAACGATTAAATTGGCGGGCAGATCGCCGGTCGCCTGCCTATCCCGATAAGTATTCACGCCGTTGGAAAGAACGCCGATTTTTATATTCGTGCCTCTCACGCCGATATTGCTTCTGACCATATTCGACTGGTGCGTCGTGTCGCCTTCTGTCGTCGCCGCACCGACCAAAGAATCGGCGGGAGCGAGTTTTTCGTTCAGATATTCGCGCACTCTTCGAGCGCGTTTTTCAAAACTCGTTGACCTTCCGACATCGAAAATGTTTGGCGGATAACTGCTGCGAAAAAAATCCGGCGGCAAATCCGTCGTCTTTGAGGGTTGTTCCGGCTTCGTATTTTTCCAGACGTTGCCTTTCTCCGACGCTCTGATAAAAATCACGTCCGGCATTTCAGCCAAAGGCTCGATATTTTCAATCGAAATTTTCGCCGTCACGGTGTGATAACGCGGAAACGAATCGGTAATGACGGCGTTCAGACTTTTCAGTTTCTTGATAAAATCGTCGGTAACGCGCGCCGTAATATCAACGGTGATGCCGCCGTTGTCATCAACCGTCAAATCCGTTTGTAATTTCTCTACTCCTTTGGCAATCGGCTCGCCGCGCTCCATTTTGATCTGGTAGAGAAGATTGGAATCAATTTTTTTCTGCGCCGGCGTGCGCGATTCTTTTTCGTCGAGCAGAGCCTGAATTTGCTTCGCCGCTTCATCGCTGATTTTTCCGTCGTCCGGCGAACCGACTTTTTTTACGGCGATTCCCGGTTTCGATATTTGGGCGGAAGTTTTACCGATTTCCGAAAACGGAAATGCGCCGCCCGCATACAACAGCGCGCAACCGAGCAAACCGAAAAATAATGCTAAAAATAATTTTTTGCCGAACCGGCTATGATTTTTGGTTTTTCTGCCGGAATTTAATGACGAATGATAAGCCGATTGTCTTTTTTTCATAAATTTTACTTGCCAGATATTACTCGCGAAATCTTAATTAATTGACGATTACGGTTAGAAACATCTCGATTGCTTTGAATTGTGCATATCGAGACGGACGATTTTCAACGAAAGTGATGAATAGGCAAAATTACGAATATGTTACGGGCAATTCAATCAAATTTATTCGCTGTATTGCCGGAGTTGTGAGATGAACTAGATTTTAAATCAATTCGATGTAGAATCGCAATACAAAATGTAAGAATTACTTTTTTGCGAGCAGGAAAATCTGCTGAACGGCTCGAACAAATCAGCCGAAAAACAATTTTGTAATTTTTACATCTGATATTTATGAAAGGCGACCGGAATATATTCGGCTCAATTCGACGTAATTGCGCCAGAATTTTTCTAAATCTTTTACTTCTTCGTCGGAAAGCTGGCGTTTAACTCGCGCCGGACTGCCCATCACCAGCGAGCGCGGCGGAATAAACGTGTTCGGCGTAATTAAACTGCCCGCCGCGACGAGCGAGTTCGCGCCGACGCGCGCGCCGTCAAGAATTATCGCGCCGATGCCGATCAAACAATTCGATTCGATATGACAGCCGTGCAGAGTCGCGCGGTGTCCGACCGTGATTTCGTTTTCCAGAACGGTCGAATTGGTGTCGCGCGAAACGTGAATAATCGTGCCGTCCTGAATGTTCGTGCGCTCGCCGATGCGAATAAAATTTACGTCGCCGCGCAGAATAGAGCCGAACCAAACGCTCGATTCCGCGCCGATTTCGACATCGCCGATGATCGTCGCGTCGTCGGTAACAAAAGCCGTTTCGTGAATTTTCGGCGCGAGATTGCGGAAAGATTCGATCATTTTTGTTTCGCGCGGATTTCTAAATTTTCATATTGCATACGGATTTTCACCGCGTCGCCGAACACGCAGATTCCGGCGTTGACGACGATTAAACTTATCGTTCCCCACAAAAACCATTTTTTGAGCGGCTCGCCTTTCGATTTGTAAATCACCGATTGACCGAACAGGCTCAAACCCAAACCGATTAAAATCAATCCGCCGACCGCTTCCCAAATCCATTTGTAAAATGCATCTTCCATCAAAAGAAATGTTAAGGCGAGCGCGGCGGAAAAACAAGGAATTGGAGTTTTGCGTTCGTTCGTGTCAAACTTTTCGTATTCAATTTACAAAACGAAAAGGAAAATTTAATATGGCACGAAAACCGAAAATTTTAGCGTTCGCGGGCAGTCTCCGCGAAAATTCTTACAGCAAGCGCGTCGTCAGAACGGCGATGAAAGGCGCGGCGGACGCGGGCGCGGACGTAACTTTTGTTGATTTGCGCGATTATCCGATGCCGATTTATGATCAGGATTTACACGAGCGCGAAGGCTTCGGCGAACACGCGCTCGCCTTTCAAAAACTTCTGGGCGAAAGCGACGGATTTTTAATTTGCTCGCCCGAATACAACGGCTCGATTTCGGGCGCGTTGAAGAACGCGATTGATTGGGCTTCGCGTCCGTCGGACGAATATAAAATGGTCGAAGTTTTCAAAGGCAAAATCGCCGCCATTATGACCGAATCGCCCGGCGCGTTCGGCGGCATTCGCTGTCTCGGGCATCTGCGAACCGTTTTGACGATTATGCTCGTCAATGTTCTGCCGTCGGAAATCGCGGTCGCCAATGTTTCCAAGATGTTCGACGGCAGCGGCGCGGAAATGACTGACGAAAAGATGCGAAAAATCCTCGAAGATTTGGGTGCGTCGCTCGCGGATATTTTGAAAAAAACACACGGCGAAATCGAAGTCGTCGAACAAGCCGGACAGTAGAGAACGAAAAAAATTTCGTATTAAAAATACTCGGCGCGAAGAAATTAACAGGGATGAAGGAGATACAAGGGATTTTTAAAGCGTCAATAGATTTAATCTATCACCTTCATCCTCTTCATCCCTGTAAAAATTTCTTTTAACTTTCAAATGCGATCTAAAATCAAAAACGGCGAAAAAATTATGAACGGTTGTGAACATTTAAAGGAAATAAAAGCGGTTACGCCGAGCGCGGACGGCTGTGAAGATTGTTTGAAAACGGGCGATGATTGGGTTCACCTGCGGCTTTGCGAAACGTGCGGTCACGTCGGCTGCTGTGATAATTCCAAAAATAAACACGCGACGAAACATTTTCATTCGACGACGCATCCGATTATCAAATCGTTCGAGCCGGGCGAAGATTGGGGTTACTGCTATGTTGACGACCGTTTTTACGAAACGCTGCCGGCGGCATAAAAACTTGCTGTCGCAAACGCCGCAAGACGGCTCGCGGAGAAAAATTGAAATGAATCGAAATAACTTTGGAAAAGAGAAGGCTTTCCCGCCTTTGCCGCTCGAAGAATGGAAAGCGACGAAAAACACTCTGCACCTTTATTTGCAGATCGTCGGGAAAATCCGGCTCGCGCTTTTCCCGCGCCTTAATCACTGGTGGCACGTTCCGTTCTATCTCAGCCCGCGCGGTTTGACGACGCGGGCGATTCCATACGGTTACGGCAATTTCGAGATCGAGTTCGATTTTGTCGCGCACCAGCTTAAAATTTCGACGAGCGGCGGCGACAAACGCCGAATTGATTTGCGCGACAATTTGACGGTCGCCGAATTTTACGAAAAAGTTTTCGCCAATCTAGCCGCGCTCGGCATCGAAGCGAAAATCAAAGCCGAACCGTATGAAGCCGCCAGCAAAACGCCTTTTCCCCAAGACGCGGCGAATAAATCCTACGACAAAGAATATATTGAACGCTATCGCCGGATTTTAATCGGCGCGAACAATATTTTTGAGGAATTCCGCGCTCGTTTTATCGGCAAATCAACGCCCGTTCATTTGTTCTGGCACAGCTTCGATTTGGCTTTAACGCGCTTTTCCGGCAAAAAAGTTCAGCCGCGCGAAGGCGCGGGAATGGTCG
>CAXTMQ010000197.1:0-796 GCA_964245305.1 uncultured Pyrinomonadaceae bacterium | reverse complement strand
GCGAAGCCTATTCGCACGAAGTCATCAGCTTCGGTTTCTGGGCGGGCGACGACAACGTTTCCGCGCCCGCGTTTTATTCTTACACCGCGCCGGAGCCGAAAAATTTAATCGCCGAACCGCTCGAACCCGACGCGGCGATGTGGAATACGGACAAAGGCGCGATGGCGATTTTGATGTATGACGACGCGCGAAAATCGGAAAACCCGCGCGAAACGATTTTGGCGTTTCTCGAAAGCGCGTATCGGGCAGGCGCGAAACTGGCTGAATGGGACACGGAAAAATTCGCTCGCAAGCCGCTGAAATAAGGAAAAGCAGATGATTCATCAATCAATAAAATTATTCGTCGCCGCCGCGTTTATCGTTGTCATTTCAATCGCCGCCGCCAACGCGCAAAAAGCGGCTTTGCCCGTTATTACCGAAACGAAAAAGATTACCGCCGAGGAATTAAAATCGTTCGTCAGTCCGGCGGACAAAAAGCCCGTTTTGCTGAATTTCTGGGCGACGTGGTGCGGTCCGTGCCATTCGGAATTTCCCGAACTCGTCGAGATTGACCGCGATTTTCGCTCGAAAGGGTTAAATTTCTACGTCGTTTCGGTTGACGATTTCGCGCTGATTGACACGCGCGTTCCCGAGTTTTTGAAGGATTACGATTCGACGATGCCTTCGTATTTAATCAACATTCGAGGTCGCCGCGAAATCGCCAAAGCCGTCCGCCAAATCGCGCCGAAATTTCCCGACGTTTATCCTTTGACTTTGCTTTTCGACGCAAACGGCAAACTCGTTTTTCAAAAAAACG
>CAXTMQ010000196.1:0-8925 GCA_964245305.1 uncultured Pyrinomonadaceae bacterium | reverse complement strand
GTCAATTAAGATTATCAACTATTTGAAAATGATTTTCGATAAAATTACTAAAAGGAATTATAGCTAATAAAAGCAAATGGCTGATGAACAAAAAGATGTAACTGACGAGGCGAAAGGGTTTTCGCATGACATTGTTAATTCGCTTGGTTTAGTCGAGATTATTCTCGGCGGGGTCGGATTTTATGGTCTGTGGCTCTCTCAAAAGAATAATATCTCTGAACTTTTCCCATCTATCGGAGTTACAGTAGTTGATGTCGGATTGCAGCTTTTTGTCGCCGCATTAATCGGAGAGATTATCTGCCTTCTTGTTGCTTTTCCAACCGCAATAGTAGAAATATGGATAGAAAAATTGGGTCTATTTGATGATTGATTGACAAATTACGTCGGCGGAGCGGCTTTCATCGCGGTCGGAACGGCTCTCAACATCAACGGAACGGCTTTCATCGCGGTCGGAGTGCCTTTCAACATCGTCGGAGCGGCATTTAACAGCGTCGGAACGGCTTTTATCGTCGTCAAAACGGCTTTCAACACAATCGGAACGGCATTTAACAGCGTCGAAACGCCTTTCAGCGTGGAAGTCGACGCGAAATTTTATACTTGCAAGCGGGGTTCGGATAGATAAATACGGCTTTATAAGCAAAATAAAACCTTAATAAATTCGGAGTAAAAATTACTATGAATGCTGATGATCGAGTCAGATACGATATGTTTATCCGCGTGGATGAATTCGGAAATATAAACGCGGCGGATTTTCCGTCCAGAAGCATCGGCGGGGCGCAGTTTGCCGTCATCGCCGACGTTATCGCTCAAATTCAGACGTTAATCGGCGACCAGATCGCCAGCCGCGGCGACGCGCGATTTCACTTTGCGACCAAGGCGACGATGCGCGAGAATCTGCGCGGCGAATTGTCGGACATCAACGAAACCGCGCATTCGATGGTTTATCAGTTCGCGGGCATTGACCTGAAATTTCGGATGCCGCGCGCCGGCAACGACGCGAATATGCTCGCCGCCGCCCGCGCCTTTTACCAGAATTCGGAAGAATACGAACCGCAGATGATTCAATACGGTTTGCCCGAGACGTTTCGAGCCGATCTGCAAACGGCGATCACCGCGTTCGAGCAAAGTCTGAACGCGCCCGGCGGCGCGATGGATTCGCAGGTCGCGGCGACCGCCGACATCGGCGAAGCCGTCAGGCGCGGAATGCAGGCTGTCAGAATTCTGGACGGCGTGGTCAGAAACAAATACCGCGGCAGCACCGGCAAGCTCGCCGCGTGGCTCTCGGCTTCGCACATCGAAAAAATCAACGCCAAACCGACACCGCCGACCGCTTGAAACAGCTTTGCTTGAATCAATTATTCAAATAAGAGAAAATGAGGCTTGAAACTATTCAAGCCTTATTTCTTTGCAAGCAACGGCATTATAGCTCGTTCTTCATTCAAATCTTTTACAGAGAGGGAAATTTTATGAACAATATTTATAAAATCGCGTTGTTAGCAATCGGTTTGCTTCTGTTCGCAGTTACGCTTTACATTTATCGTCCCGTTCAAAACAAAAACACGCGCATCACGGTTATCGGCGATTCGCAGGCGAAGGTCGCGCCCGATACCGCCGTAATAACATTTTCGGTCGTGACCGAAAACGCGCAGGCTTTGAACGCGCAACAGGAAAATGCGAAAAAAAGCGAAGCGGTGAAAAACGCCGTCGAAACAGTCACGCAAAACGCTAAGGCGGAAATTAAAACAAGCGATTACAGCTTGAATCCCGAACAGGATTATTCGGGAAAAACGCCGAAAATCAGCGGTTACGAAGTCAAAAATACAGTCAGCGTTTCGTTTAAGGATTTAACGCACGTCGGCGCGGTGATTGACGCGGCGACCAAAGCGGGCGCGAACAGCGTCGAAGGAATTCAGTTTGTTTTGGGCGAAAATTCACCGGCGCAGGGCGACGCGCTTGCTTTAGCGACTAAACAAGCGATGGCGAAAGCCGAATCAATCGCGCAGTCTTTAAACGGGAAAATCGTCCGCGTGGTTGAATCGAGCGAGGGCGGTGCGCCGTTTATTCCCGAACAAAACGAATACGCTTCAAACGCGATGATGGCGATGAATACATCAGCAAAACCGATGTATCAAACGCCCGTGCAAGCCGGTTCTCTAAATATTCGCTCGCAGGTTGTTTTAGTCGTCGAAGTCGAAGTTAGCCGTTAGCTTGTAATCGTTTTTAGTTTGCGCGAAAATAAGGCTTGAAACTATTCAAGCCTTTTTTCTTCTGAGGAGAACATTATGAAATTTAATCGTTTGAGCCGATTGTTTTTTGTTTTTTCGTTAATCGCGTTCGCGCAGGTTTTCGCGTATCCGCAAGCCGCGCAAACGCAGCCGCAAACCGAGCTGGCGAAATATATTACCGACAATTACACCAAGCGCGAGGTGATGATTCCGATGCGCGACGGCGTGAAACTTTTTACTTCGATTTACGAGCCGAAGGATAAATCCCAAAAATATCCGATGATGTTCGACCGCACGCCTTACACGGTCGCTCCGTATGGCGCGGATAAATTCAAAACGAGTTTGGGACCGAACGGATTGTTTGCCAAAGAAGGATATATTTTCGTGTATCAGGACGTGCGCGGGCGTTGGATGAGCGAAGGCGAATTCGAGGACGTGCGCCCGGAAGTCGCCGCCGAAGGCAAAGCGAAAATTGACGAATCAACCGACACTTACGACACGATTGATTGGCTGATTAAAAACGTCGAAAACAACAACGGGCGCGTCGGAATGTGGGGCATTTCGTATCCGGGCTTTTACACGTCGGCGGGCGCGATCAATTCGCATCCCGCGCTCAAAGCCGCTTCGCCGCAAGCTCCCGTTTCCGATTGGTTTCACGGCGACGATATGCATCACAACGGCGCGTTGTTTTTAGCGCAGAATTACGCATTCTTCGGCAATTTCGGGCAGGCGCGTCCCGTCCCGACCGGAACAAGCGATTATTTGAAAAAATCTTCGGGCAGAAAAACGCAGGACGGCTACGATTATTTCACGTCGCTCGGCGGATTAAAGGAAACCGCCGATTCCTACGAGAAAAATTACGGCGTTCGCATCCGATTCTGGGACGAAATGATGCAGCATCCGAACTACGACGATTATTGGAAAGACCGCAATGTTCTGCCGAAATTGAAAGGTATCAAAGCGGCGATTATGACCGTCGGCGGCTGGTATGACAACGAAGATTTATACGGCGCGCTCGAAACTTATCAACACATCGAACGCCAAAATCCGGGCATTTACAATGTTCTCGTCGTCGGACCGTGGTTTCACGGCGGATGGGAACGCGGCGACGGCGATTTTCTCGGCACGGCTTATTTCGGTCAGAAAACTTCGCTCGATTATCAAGCGAAAATCGAGCTTCCCTTTTTCAATCATTTTTTGAAAGACAAAGGCGATATTTCCAACATCAAAGAAGTCAATCTGTTCGACACCGGCGCGAATCAATGGAAGGATTTTTCGACGTATAATCCGACTACGGGGACGGACACCGCGCTTTATTTAACCGAAAAAGGCGGCTTGTCGTTCGAGATGCCGAAAACGGACGGAATGGACGAATACGTTTCCGACCCGTCGAAACCCGTGCCGTATACGCAAAAAATCACCTTAAATTATCCGCGCGATTTTATGACCGAAGACCAGCGTTACGCCGCGACGCGCCCCGACGTGCTGGTTTATCAAACCGCGCCTCTGACCGAAGACGTAACCGTTGCCGGCGATATAAAACCCGCGCTGTTCGTTTCGTCGAGCGGCACGGATTCGGATTTCGTCGTCAAAATCATCGACGTTTTCCCAGACGATTATAATTATCCCGAAACCGGCAGCAAGCTGCCGAACGGCGATCCCGAAAGAATTAAACCGCCGGACACTTCGGCGTTTTCCGTCTTTAGTCCGGGCGGCTATCAAATGCTTCTGCGCGGCGAGCCGATGCCCGCGCGTTTCAGAAATTCGTTTGAAAAACCCGAACCGCTCGTGCCGAATCAAGCGGCGAAATTAAATTACACGATGCCCGGAATTTTGCACACGTTCAAAAAAGGTCACCGGATAATGGTGCAAATCCAAAGCACTTGGTTTCCGCTCGTCGCCCGCAATCCGCAAAAATATATGGACAATTATCAACTCGCCACGCTCGCCGATTTTCAAAAAGCGACCGAAAGAGTTTATTACGGAAATAAAAATTTGTCGGCGATTGTTTTGCCAATCGTGAAGAAATAAGTTCAAAGTTCAAGGCTCAAGATTCAAAGTTTTAGATTTCAAACTTTAAGTTCAGACTCTTGAATCCTAAATCTTGAACTTTGAACCTTGAACTTTGAACAATGTCAAAACTGCTTCATATCTTATTGCTCATCACGCTGATTTCGCCGTCAGCCGCTTTCGCTTTTGAAACCGACCAGTTTAATTTGCCCGACGTGCCGCTCGCCGACATCGGCGCGGAAGTTCACGAATATGTTTTTGAAAATGTTTCGCAGGCGTTGGAAAAACTTAATCGTGAAATCGCCGAGCGGCAAAAATGTCTCGAAAACAAAGCGGCGAAAAACTGCGATTCAGAGGCGGAAAATCGCGCGCGATTAAATTATCTGCGCTCAGAAAACGCGGTCGCGCGGGCGGTTTTCAATCGTCTCGGCGCGGGCATCGTGCCGTTCACCGCGTCGGGCAGTTGGATGGAATCGCACGACTTTAAAGCCCAGCCCGCGCGTTATAAAACCAATCAAAAAGAATCAATCTACGCCACGTTTCCGAGCAATTATTTTACCATCAGCGAGACGGTCAATCTTTTCGGCAATTCGTTCGGAACGGATAAAATCGCGCATATTTACCAGCAAGGCTACACTTATCTGAGGATTTATCAACGCGCTTTAGACAAAGGATTATCAAAAGACGCGGCAACGAAAAAAGCCTGCGATTGGGGTCGCCGCTCCGAGCGGACTTTTTACGGCAATCTCGTTTCGGGCGTTTATTCGAACGCCGATCTAGCCGCTAATTTCGCCGGTTTGAAGTTTTATCAAAACTTGACCGGCGAAACGAAAATCGGCGCGGAAACGAAATCGCCGCTCGTCGTTTTGGTCGGCGGCGTTTGGCGATTTAACGAGCGGGTTGATTTGAAGGAAAATCTGCTCAAACCTTTTATCACTTCGCATCTCAACGAAGCCGTAAATTCATCAATCTACACAAAAGTTTTCGGCTTGCGCTCGTCGGTGCGCTCGCACGTCAAACTCCGCGCCTGCGCCGATTGGAAAAAGATTTTCCCGCAATTTTCAAAAACGGATTTTGAAAAAATGTCCGACGAAACGAAACTCTGGAACGGCGAAGATTACGGTTTTACCGAAAACCGTAATTTCATTACTATCGCCGACGCTTGTTTCTGACGAATAAACTTTCGGAATTTGATTAGCGCGTTTAATTTTTCCCGCTTTCGTTTTCTGCCGCGGTTTTGTTAATTTTAATTTATCGAAATTTAATTTGAGGAGATTTATCTTATGCCTTCGACGGCGATTTGGAGCGGCGTTTTGTTAATTTTAATCGGCTTTATCGGCTATGTTTTCAGCATCATTGACGGCAACACGAGTTGGACGGCTTTAATTCCGGCGGCGTTCGGGCTGCTTCTCGTAATTCTCGGTTTCGGCGCGAAATCGAAGGAAAATCTGCGGATGCACTTGATGCACGCGGCGGTGATTGTCGGGCTTTTGGGATTTTTAATCCCCGCCTGGCGCATCGTGTCGAAAATCAGCGACATCCGCGTTTCGCTCGCCGTTTTATCACAGGCGGCGATGGCTTTGATTTGTCTGGTTTTCGTCGTTCTCTGCGTCAAATCTTTTATAGACGCGCGGCGCAATCGGACGACGGAAATTTGATTTTCAAGCGGCGGGCAAATCAATTTCAACCGATAAACCTTTGTCCGTATTCTCGGCTTTAATCGTGCCTCCGTGCGCGTGAACGGCGCGTTCGGCAATCGCCAAGCCGAGTCCGATGCCGCCGGTTTTCCGGTCGCGGGCGGCGTGAACGCGGTAAAACGGGCGAAATAATTTTTCGAGTTCCGTTTCGGGAACGCCCGCGCCGAAATCCCTGACCGCGACGACGGCAGTTCCGTTTTGCCTTTTCAGCGAAACTTCAACCGAAGTTTTTTCCGGCGTATATTTCACGGCGTTTCGCAAAACATTTTCAATCGCGCTTCGCAAAAGCGTTTCGTTGCCGAAAATTTTCGCTTCGTCCCGTCGCAAAACTTTCACCGATTTTTCATTCGCCTGCGCTTCAAAATCAGCGTCGGTAACGATTTGCTCGAACAATTTCGTCAAATTTATTTCGCGCTTTTCAAAATTTTCCGAGCGGTTTTCGAGTTTCGACAACACGAGCAGACGCGAAATCATTTCGTTCAAACGCTTCGACTCGATTTCGATGCGCTCGATAAAATTCGTCGTTTCGGGATTGGCGCGGCTTCTGGCGAGTTCGAGCGCGACGTTCAGCCTTGCGAGCGGCGAGCGCAATTCGTGCGAAATATCCTGCGTCAGACGCTTTTCCGAAGCGACGAGCGTTTCGATTCTTTCAGCCATTTCGTCGAATTCTCGCGCCAGATCGCCGAGTTCGTCGCGCCGTCGGATGTCGAGTCGCGTGTGCAGATCGCCTTCGGCAAATTTCCGAGTCGCGCGGCGCAATTTAACAATCGGCGACGAAAGATAACTCGCCAGCGCGTAACACAACAAACCGGCGGTTAAAATCACGGCAAGAATTTGAAAGATTTGTCTGGTCGTCAAAAACGCGCCGTCCGTGTCGCGCGGTCGTTCCCACTGCGTAATTAAAACGACCGGCTCGCCGTTCGCCGAAGCGGTTTTCCTGGCAATCAAAAAATAATTTTCGCCGCGCTCGAATTCCGGCTCGTCGCTCGCAATCGCTTTATTTTCGATGTCGCTCGTGTCCGAAGAAATTTGGCTTCCGGCGATTTGCTCGCCGTTCTGCCGGAATAAACCGACGGCTTTGATGCGCTGGGAATTTTCAAGTCTTTTCAGGAAAATATCCAATCCGTTTTTGCCTTCCGCGTTATAAATCTGCGCGGCGGTCTGGCTGTGCGTCGTAATCGCTTCCCCCGCGAAAATTTGCCACTGCCGCACAATCGGCTCGTTTTGAAAAGTTCTGGTCACGAGCGTCAACGCGCCGACAATCAAAGCCATCGCCAGCCAAAACCAAAGGAAAATTTTTAAAAATAAGCTCATTTACTTTTCATTCGGCAAAGTGTAAATATAGCCGACCGAGCGAATCGTTTTGATTCGTTCGCTTTCGTCGTGGCGACCGCCTAATTTTTTTCGCAGATTGCTGACGTGCATATCCAAACTGCGGTCGAACGGCGAGAGTTTTCTTTCCAGAACTTTTTCGCTCAAATCTTCTTTTTTGACGACCTTTCCGGCGTGGCGCAAAAGTTCGGCGAGCAAATCGAATTCGACCGAAGTTAAGTTTAAATCTTCATCGTCGCGCATCGCCGAACGCGCGGAGATTTGCACTTCAACGTCATCAACCTGTAATTTATCAACCGCTTTCTCGCTCGTTTCGTCTTCGGTTTTGACGCGGCGCAGAATCGCCCGCAGACGCGCGACGAGTTCGCGCGGGTTGAACGGTTTCGGCAGGTAATCGTCCGCGCCGTTTTCCAAACCGACGATGCGTTCCATATCGTCGCCGCGCGCCGTCAGCATCAAAACGGGAATTTTCGATTGACGGCGAATGTCGCGCAAAACATCGAAGCCGTTTTTCTTCGGCAGCATCACGTCGAGCGTGATCAAATCGAATTCGCCCGTCAAAGCCTTCTCTAAACCGCTTTCGCCGTCGTGCGCGGTTTCGGTTTGAAAACCTTCGACCGATAAATATTCGGAAACCAGCTCGCAAAGCTCTTCGTCGTCGTCAATAATTAAAATCCGGCTCATAGTATTTAATTTTCCGATTTTTTATTTTATCGCAAACCGCAAGTTTTGATGCCGTTCGGCAAGCGTTGATCGCCCGTCTTGACGAATCTTTGCAATCGCTGACCGACATTTTACACTCTTTTCTCTCGCAAATTCGTCTAACTTTCCGAGACGCGAAAATTTTGAGTTCGCGCAAGATATTTACAAATTCAAAGGAGCTATAAAATGAAAAAATTTACTATCGGATTTTTAGTATTCGCGCTGGTGGCGATCAGCACCGTTTTCGCCATCGCCCAGAAAGGCAGCGGCGACAATTGGAAAGGCAAACACGGTTTCGGACATCGCGGTGGTTTCGGCAGAATGGCTGAAAAACTTAATCTGACTGACGCGCAAAAAACGCAGATGAAATCAATCGGCGAAGCGAGCCGCGCGAAAATCCAACCTTTAATGGAAACGATGCGGGCGAATCGTCAAAAAATGAACGAAGCGACCGCGAACGGACAGTTTGACGAAGCGAAAGTGACGGCAATCGCGCAGGAACAGGCGCAGATTTCGGCGCAGTTAATCGTTGAAAAAGAGCGCGTCAAAGCGCAGATGTTTCAAGTTTTAACGCCCGAACAGCAAGCGCAGGCGAAGGCTTTCAGAGAGCAGATGAAAGAAAAAATGAAGGAACGCTTTGAAAAAAGAAAGCAGATGAAATCGCAGACCGAAGACGCGATGTAACTTCGGCGAAAACCTTCTTTAAAAAATGCGCGGTCGAAAAATTTTCGACCGCGCATTTTTTATTTACAACGTGGTTTTAAATTATTTGCTAAACTGATTTTCGGAATTTTCTCTAAATTATGCCGACCAATATTGTGCAGATCGAAGATGCCGAGCGCGACAAAATTATTTTGCGCGTCGAAGGCGAAATGTTTCAGGACGACGCGCTTCTGCTCGAAAGAATCGCGCTCGAAATGCGCGACGAAATCGGGAAAAACATCACGATTGATCTCGCC
>CAXTMQ010000195.1:0-8951 GCA_964245305.1 uncultured Pyrinomonadaceae bacterium | reverse complement strand
TCGCTTTGCCGACCATATTTTGTCCGGCAGCGTCGCCGGTCGTGAAATTGAAACGCAGATACATAAAACGACCTGCCGGAAATTGCTGTATGTCGCGCAATCTGCCGATGCTCGTCGTCGAGTCGGCTTTCGCTTTAATGTCTTCAAACCGCGAGGCGATCCATCTGCCGAATTCTTTGGCTTCACGCGCCGACGGAAAAACGAAAACCGGCGCGCGCTGCATTGCGTCGTCAACAATCGTCGTCGTTACGCCGTCTGATTCTCTGAGCAGCTTCATTCCGCGATTATATGAAGCGACGAGCGTTCCTTCGGTCGTCGCCAGCGGCACGAAAAACTCGCCCCGCGCATATTCGCCGTTGACTAAAAGCGGTCCGGCTAAACCAATCGGAACTTGCGCGACACCGATAAAATTTTCAATGTTGCCGCGCGTAACGGTCGGCTCGAACGAAAATTGTCCGACGTGATATAAATCGGTCGTCGTTTGTTCTTTAACGAATTCGCGTCTCGTTTCGGCGATTTGGCGCGTGTAATCGTCAGCTTTATCGCGCGGAATTTTAGCGGTCATTTCGGTTTAATCAATCGAAAAATTTAATATTCGGCTCGCTTCAAATCTTCGGTCAAAGTTTTCGCGTCCGCATACAGCCAATCGTCAATCAGCCAATTTCCTTTGTTGTTGACGAGTTCGACTTTGTATGTGTCAATCAACACGCCGCCGCATTGTTTCGGCTGGAAGAATTTTACTTCGACCGTCGCCCGTTCGCCGTTAATCGTCGGTGAGCCGATCTGGTATGTATTTTTGACTAACTTGCCCGCCGCGTCGCATTCGTCGAGCGGCTGAAACGGAAAACCGTCGCCGAAGTGCGGTTTATTGGTCGGATTTTTTTTCAAGTATTCCTTTTCGCGCTGTAATTCGGTTTGAAAAAGTTTGTTCAAATCGGCGGTGAAATATTTCTGATACGCCTTAACTTCGCTCGACTTGAAAATGCCCGAACGCGCCAGATGAAATTTGTAAAATGCCTCGACCGCCGCCTTCGAGTCTTGCTTTTGCGCGAAAACGCTCGTCGTGTATAAAAGCGAAACTATAGCCAAAAATATGATTTTTGTTTTCATAAAAACATTCGTCTTTGTCAAAAGAAATGTCGAAACTCTTTGCGGATTATAGCAAAACATCAATTATAATTTAGAAATAATTTCGCGTCTGCGCCTTCGCGTTACGAGAAAAACGCCCGTGAAAATTAAAAGCATCGCTAAAAAAATGCGCGGTTTCCACGCTTCACTCAAAACGGAAATTGCTAAAATCGTGCCGATCAACGGCTGTAGATAAATATAAACCGCGACGACCGACGGCTCGACGCGGGCTAAAGCCCAGGCATTCCAATAATAGGCGAGAATCGTCGGGAAAATGACGATTGCCGCCAGCGCGAGCCACGCGCCTGTGTTTATCTGCGAGATGTCAACGGTCGCAAGCGAAATCAAACCGACGGGAATATTGATAATCGAAGCGAGTAGAAACAGCCACGCGATTGATTTTAACGCGCCGTAATGCGTTGTCGATTTTTTGGAAACCGCGATGTATGTTCCGTAAGACATACTGTTGAGAATTATCAAAATATCGCCCTGCGTCGTTGCCGAGGAAAAGCTCGCCCTTTGCGGATCAATCAAATAAATCACGCCGCCGCCCGCCAAAATCGTGCCGACGATTTTCAGCGAAGTAAGCTTGTCGTTGCCGATAACGACGCTGACTAAAATCGCAAAAACCGGAATCATCACCGCGAGCAGGGAAGTGTTCGTCGCAGTCGTCAAAGACAAACCTTTGAAAAATAAAAGCTGATTGAAAATCACGCCGAAACAAGCGAACAAACCGAAATACAAATAATGCTTTCGCTCGTCGAGCCGCAGAGAACCGCGCGTTTTCTGCAAAAGAAAAAACGCCAGAGCCGCGCCCGCGACGCGAAAACCGACAATCGCGAACGGCGGAAACGCGGCGAGCGCGACTTTTCCCAAAATCGTCGCCGAACCGAAAAAAAACTGCACCAAAATCAGCGCGAAATGCGGCGCGAAAGTTTTCTTCGATTCGAGCGATAAATTTTCCATCACAAAATAAAGCTAGATGCTAACAAATCGGCGGCAAAATTGGCAGTTCGGCAGATATTTAAAATGCTTTCCAATTTCGCGTTTCTGCATTATCATTGCAGACATATTCGGAGGAAAACTTTATGCCGTGCCAAAAACGGTGAGTTGAATCGAATCCCCCGACAGCGACTTTTTTGATTCGGACGGTTATCAGTTAAAAACGGAAAATAGAATTACACTTATTCATAAACAAATCGTTTCAGGCAACGCTTGCAAAATTCTTGATTTTTCATCGTCAAAAACAAAATAAATATTTCTCCGCGGTTGGAAATCAAGAAACGAAACAGTTAAATATGCTGAAAGAAAATTTGGAAATTAAAGATTACACCTTGAAAAATTTTCTCGGCAAAGGCGGTTTCGGAGAGGTTTGGCTGGCTGAAAAGAAAATCGAGATTGCCGACAAAAAAGTTCCGTTCGCTTTGAAATTTATCTCCGGCGACGCGCGCGAAATTTCGGATTTTTCGATTGTCAAACGCGAAATCAACACCTGGATTGACGCGAGCGGTCATAAAAATATTATTTCCGTTTTAGATGGATTTATTTACGAAGATTCATTCGTCATCGTCAGCGAATTCGCCAACAACGGTTCTCTGCGGCATTGGCTGCGGGCGCGCGGCGGAAAGATCGAGAGTCTGGAAAAATGCGTCGAGATAATGAGCGGCATTCTCGACGGCTTGACGCATCTGCATTCGCAGAATATTATTCACCGCGACTTGAAGCCGGAAAATGTTCTGCTCAAGGGCGACGTTCCGTGCATCGCCGATTTCGGCGTGTCGAGAATCGTCGAAAACAATTCGCTGGAAATTTCCGCCGGAACGAACACCGCCGGTTCGCCTTTGTATATGTCGCCCGAATCGTTCGAGCGCATCAAGCCCGTGCCGCAGATAGATATTTGGTCGGCGGGCGTGATGCTGTTTGAAATGCTGAGCGGGCGAACGCCTTACGCGGCGGACACGATTCCCGGTTTGATTTACGAAATCGTTACCAAAGAACCGCGCCCATTGCCCGCCGAAATTCCGAAGAGCTTTCACCTGGTCGTCAAAAAGGCTTTGTCGAAAAACGTCGCCGACCGTTTCGCGTCAGCCAGAGAGATGCGCGACGCGCTGATGCGGGCATTATACACGCAGCATCTCGAACCGGCTAACGAAGACGCGGAAACGATTATTTCCGATAACAGTAAAAAAACCGAAATTCATTTGCTGGAAACTTTGCCGTTGAGCAAAGAAATGAGCCGCGCCGAAACCGGATTAACAAAAAAATCGGCAGGGGAAAAAACTTTTCTCTGGCTCGGCTTGGGCGCGATAATCGTCTTGGCGGGCGCGTTTTGGCTTTTCAATTTTTCGCGTTCTGCCGCCGACGGCAATACGAATCTGGATTCTAATTTCAACCGGTCAATTACCGAAACAAACGTCAATAATAATTTCAACGCAGCGAACGACGCGATAAACGCCAAACCGCAAAACGTCGAAAAACAAACGGTTGAAAAAACAAGCGAAAAAACGAATTCGGACGAAGAAAAATCTTCGCCGAATAAAAAAACAACCGCCGTTAAAAACGAATCCGCGCCGAAAAAAGACGCGCCGAAGCAAAATAAAAATAATAAAAAGAAAGTTACGCTCGACGATTTGATTGACAACAAATAAAACAGCCGCCGAGTTTGGAACGCGAAAATGAAATTTCTAAAATTACTAAAAAATACAAACGAAAAAAAATGCCTGATACTGATTTTGTCAGTAATACTAACCGCCTTATTTTTCGCCCGAAACGCGGCGGCGCAAACCGACGAAGAAGCGAAACGACCGCTTAATCTGAGCGTCGTCGAAAAAGCTCTGCGCTCAACCAAAACGACCGCCGCCAACAAAAACGCGCTTTTAATCGAAGGCGTGAAAACGCGCAAAATCACATTTTGGCTGACCGCCGAAAACGAAAAAAAACTTCGCGCGTGGGGTGCTAACAAGGCTCTTGTCGAAGCCGTCCGCCAAAATCAAATGCCGGTGTATGACTTGATTCAGAAGGATTTGAAATTGGACAAGCCAATCGAAGTTAAAAATTCGATTGGAATGGAATTCATCCTGATTCCGGCGGGCGAATTTACGATGGGCATAGACAAAAGCGAAGTCAATTCGGCGGGCGGCACGGCTTCGAGAGAAGGCGTTCTGCCGCGTTTCGTAAAAATAAAAAACGAATTTTATTTGGGCAAATTTGAAGTTACGCAAGGTCAGTGGAAACTTTTGATGGGCAAAAATCCGAGCAGTTTTCCCGACTGCGGCGACGATTGTCCAATTGAAAATATCTCGTGGAATCAGGCACAGGCATTCATCAAAAAGCTGAACGAAAAAAACGACGGCTATAAATACCGCTTGCCGTCCGAAGCCGAATGGGAATACGCGGCGCGGGCGACGATGACGACCAAATATTTCTGGGGCGACGACGCGGACAAAAAAAACTGGCAGTTTTACGCGCACAACGCGCAATCAGCAATCGCCAAAGTCGGCTCATATTTGCCGAACGCCTTCGGTTTATACGATATGAGCGGCAACGTCTGGGAAATGTGCGAAGACGTTTACCGCATAGATTTCACCAAAGCCGGCGATGAAAGCGCGGCAAATCAAGAAGGCGGACCAGCCGAATGGAAAGTCGTCAAAGGCGGCAGCTGGGGACAATATTTCGACGAATTGCGAATCAGTAAGCGTGATAATATCCTCGCCGATTCGACGTATGAAGGCAAAGGCTTCCGCGTTGCAGCGATTCCGGTTGATCCTTCGACCGAACCGAAAACAATAGTTGACGAAAAATTAAACGACAAAGTTGTCAGCCCGACGCAGATCGCTTCGGGCATCAAAGGCGAAGTAAAATTACAAGTCTTCGTTGACGAAATGGGCAAAGTTCAAACCGTCAAAGTTATTTCAGGACACCCGTTATTAACCGAAAAAGCCGTCGCGCTGGCGAAAGATGCAAAATTTAAAGAAATGAAAGTTGACGGCAAATTCGTCAGGGTTCAGGGAACATTGATTTACACCTTCAAATAAAAAAAGCCGACCACAAATTTTTCGGTCGGCTTTTTGATTTTCAGATTAAGTTTTGAAATTCCGCACCATTATTAAGTCGAAGCGTTCCGGCAAGGCGCATTTATGAACTCGAACCAGCGCAAAAAAACTTGGCTTTGACAATTTTATCCGTTTTTCACCTTCTACTTTTAATTCCGGTTCTTATTTTTGAATTTGTAACTGTTCTGAGAGATCAAGTGTTGCCGGATTTCCGTATCGCTCACATTGTTAATACGAAAAATTTTCAAAACTATTGCTCCCTTTTTTTCGATAGCTGCGCCTTTTAAATTGAAGCCGTCGTGCGGACTTCGATTTTGATAAAGGAAGGCATTAATTTTTATGAACAAAATAAATTTACTTTTAACAATCGCCGTCGGCATCGCTTTAGTTTGCGGCTGTAAATTCGGCGATCAAACCGACGGCAAAAATAATTCAAATCAAAGTCGCCGCACGTCGGATAAACGCGGCGAACAGACGAAAACAACGGACGGCAAACGAAACAGCCGCTCGAAATCCGACGATTCTGACAACGATTCAGATTCGGCGGACGACCGCGATAATACACGAAAATCAGACGCGGTCGATATGGCGCGGCTCGCCGGCAAATGGGTTTGGTCGCGCACCGGCAGCACGACTTACACCGACGGCGGTTCGTATGTCGGCGGCAACGGCTCGCGCTTTACCTACGAATTTTCCGAAGACGGGCAGGTCGAATTTACGGGAATTATGAATGTGATGCAGGGAAGCTGCAGTCAGGAAGTTTTCACATCGAAAACGGGCGAAGCGAGTTTAGACGGCGACACGCTGACAATCGAATGGTCGCCCGCGCAATTCAAACGCGATTTTTCCTGCGACTCGGCGAATAATTACGAAAAAACCTTGCCTGCCGAAACCGAAACGTCAACCGTCGCCTTCAAAGACCGAAGCGGACAGGAGCAACTTTGTCTGACAAACAAAGAAGAAACCTGTTTTAGTCCGGCTGATTAAATCCAATTTTCAATAAGTTAAACGAAAAAAGGCGAAAGAAAATAAACTTTCGCCTTTTTTGAAATTGAAATTAATTCTACATCAGCATCAAGATTGGATTTTCCAACATTTGCTTAAACGTCTGCAAAAACTTCGCGCCGGTCGCGCCGTCAATCGCGCGGTGGTCGCACGACATCGTGACGTTCATAATATTTTTGACGACGATTTCGCCGTTGCGGACAACCGGCGTGGGCGTTGACGCGCCGACGGCGATGATCGCGGCTTCGGGCGGATTGATGATCGCCGTGAACTCCTTGATGCCGAACATTCCCAAGTTGGAAATCGAAAACGTCGCGCCGGTGTATTCCTCGGGCTGAAGTTTTTTCTCACGCGCCCGCGCCGCTTTTTCCTTGATTTCTCTAGCGATTTCCGTAATGCCTTTGCGGTTCGCGCCGCGCACGACCGGCGTGATCAAACCGTCTTCGACGGCGACCGCCACGCCGATGTCCGCGTCTTCGTAAAAGCGCACGATTTTATTCTGATACGACGAATTCACCCAGGCGTGTTTGGTCAAAGCCTGCGCCGCGACTTTCACGATAACATCGTTGACCGAAACTTTTTCATCGTCTTTGACCGTCTGGTTAATCTGCTTGCGAAATTCGAGCGCGTTGTCCATCTCGATTTCGACGGTCAGATAAAACGTCGGAATCGGTCCGATTGATTCGGCGAGACGTAAGGCGATGACTTGGCGCATCTTTGAAGTGTTTTCTTCGCGGAACGCGCTCGCGCCCTGAACTTGCGAAGCCGAAAAACTCGGCGCGGCTTTTTCTTCCGGCTGTGCGCTGACGGCTGACGGCTGACCGCTCAAGGCTTCTTCGATGTCGCGCTTAATGATGCGACCGTTCGGACCCGAACCTTTCAGCGATTTCAAATCAATATTATTTTCCGCCGCCATCCGCGCTGCAATCGGCGAGACGATCAAGCGTCCGTTGTCCGTTGTCCGTTGTCCGTTGTCCGTTGATTTCCGCGCGTCTGCTTCCGCGCCGGGGCGTTCGGTGTCATAGCTGCGACCTTCGGTTTCGGCGACGTTTTTCTGCACCGCGTCGTTTGATAGAGGCGCGACTGCCGCTTTGGTTTCTTCTTTCGGCTGGTCGGGCGTTTTGGCTTCGCCTTTGGCGGGTTCGTCTTTTTGTTCAGGCGGTTTTTCTTCGCCCTGTTTCGCGCCGTCGCCGTTTGCTGCCGCGCCGTTCAAAAGCGCGGAAAAATCTTCGCCCTTTTCGCCGATAATGCCGATGGTTTCACCAAGGCGTGCGTTCGAGCCGTCGCCGACGACGATTTTTAAAAGCGTTCCGGCATCGAGCGACGTAACTTCCATCGTCGCCTTGTCCGTATCAACTTCGGCAATCGCCTCGTTCGCTTCCACCGCGTCGCCTTCTTTTTTCAGCCACCGCGAAATCTGTCCTTCCTCCATCGTCGGAGACAGTTTGGGCATTATAATTGTGTTCGCCATAATTTAATTCAATCTTTTTAGAAGTTCCAAACCTTCGTTCCATTCGCCGAAACCCGCGTTCGCATTGATATGACCTTTCGCGCCGACGTTAATGAGTTCGCTTCCCCAAACATCGGCAAATTGTTCGGCACGTTCGAGCGAAACGTATTCATCATTCGTGCTGGCGACGACCAAACTTTTAAACGGCAATTTCTCAAGCGGAATCGGCGCAAATCCTTTTGTATCGAAATTATAATTTTCAGCCTCACAATCGCTCGGCGCGACCAGCAATGCGCCTTTAATTTTCGTCCCGAATTTCCGCACCCAATGCGCGACCGCCGTGCAGCCCAAACTATGCGCGACTAAAACGACCAATTCGGAATTCGCGTTTTGAACGTCCGTTTCTATTTTATTAATCCAGTCGCTGCAAACCGGCGTATCCCAGTTTTCCTGTTCGATGCGCCGAAATTTATCGGAAAATTCCTTTTCCCACAAACTCTGCCAATGTTGCGGACTCGAATTCGTTACGCCGGGAACTGTCAAATAAACTGTTTTCATTTACAAATAACAAACTTCCTTGACCGCCGCGATGATTTTTTCGACGCTCGGCAGAGCCAGAACTTCCAGATTTCTGGCATACGGCATCGGTGCTTCGGCACAGGAAATTCTTTTAATCGGCGCGTCAAGATAGTCGAAAGCCTGTTCCATCACCTGATGCGAAATCTCCGCGCCGACCGATGCAAAGGCGTGAGATTCTTCGGCGATGACTAAACGATTTGTTTTCTTGACCGACGCAACAATCGTTTCGATGTCGAGCGGTTTGATCGTGCGCGGGTCAACGACTTCAACCGATACGCCGTCTTTTTCCAATTCTTCCGCCGCCTTCAAAGCCTGCGGAACGGTGAACGAGCGCGCGACGATGGTACAATCAGAACCTTCGCGTTTGACATCGGCGACACCGAGCGGAATCGTAAAATCTTCGTCGTCCGGAACTTCGCCCTTCATTCCATACATCGTTTCCTGTTCGAGAAAAACGACCGGATTATTGTCTCGAATCGCCGATTTTAATAAACCTTTCGCGTCGGCGGCAGTTGACGGCATCACGACTTTTAAGCCGGGAAAATTGGCGTAAAACGCTTCGAGTGCCTGCGAATGCTGCGAAGAAACCTGATACGCCGAGCCGTTCGGACCGCGAAAAACGACGGGGACGTTAAATTGTCCGCCCGACATATAAAACATTTTCGCCGCGTGGTTGATGATTTGGTCAGCCGCGAGAATCGAAAAATTCCACGTCATAAATTCGATCACGGGACGCA
>CAXTMQ010000194.1:0-9010 GCA_964245305.1 uncultured Pyrinomonadaceae bacterium | reverse complement strand
GAAGCCGTTCTGCATTCGATGTGCGAGCGGATGAAGCATCGCGGACCGGATTCGGAAGGTTTGTGGGTTGAAAGAGAAGTCGCGCTCGGAATGCGGCGGCTTTCGATTATTGATTTGGCGACGGGCGATCAGCCGGTTTATAACGAAGATAAATCCGTCGTCGTCGTGATGAACGGCGAGCTTTACAATTTTCAGTCGGCGCGTTCCGATCTCGAAAAACGCGGGCATAAATTTGCAACAAAGACCGACACGGAAATTTTGCCGCATCTTTACGAAGAATACGGCGAACAAATGTTCGAGCATTTCAGCGGAATGTTCGCGTTCGCTTTGTGGGACAAACGCCGGAAAAAGCTGCTGATTGCCCGCGACCGTTTCGGCGAAAAGCCGCTGTATTACGGCGTGTTTGACGGCAAATTGATTTTCGCGTCCGAGCCGAAAGTTTTGCTCGAAAACGCTTCTGTGAAAGCGGAATTAAATCTTGACGCGCTGCGTTCGTATCTGTCGTTCGATTACGTTCCCGCGCCGGCTTCGATTTACAGAAATATTTACAAATTGCCCGCCGCGCATTTTTTGACGGTGGAAAACGGCGAAGTGAAAACGCAGAGATATTGGAATTTGAGCTTTCACCGCAACGGCAACACGCCGACAATCGAAAAAGCCGCCGCCGAATTGCGCGATTTGCTTTCTGATGCCGTCAAATTGCAGATGATCGCCGACGTGCCTTTGGGAATTTTGCTTTCGGGCGGCGTTGATTCTTCGACCGTCGCGGCTCTCGCAACCAGACACGCGACCGGCAAAATTAAAACTTTTTCCATCGGCTTTGAAGAAGATTCGTTCGACGAATCGAAATACGCGCGGTTGGTCGCCAATCATTTGCAAACCGAACATTACGAAGACAAATTGAGCGTAGAACAGGCGGCGGATTTGATTTCGGAAATCGGTTTGTGGCTCGACGAACCGCTTTCGGACGGCTCGCTGCTGCCGACTTTTCTGCTCGCCCGATTTGTCAGAAAATATGTGACGGTCGCGCTCGGCGGCGACGGCGGCGACGAGATTTTTGCCGGTTATCCGATGTATTTCGGTCATCGCGTGGCGAATTATTACGCGGCGATTCCGCAAGTTTTAAGAAACAATTTGATTGAGCCGGTCGTCAACAATCTGCCGGTTTCAAACAAAAATTTGTCGTTCGATTACAAAGCGAAACGCTTTGTCCGCGCCTCGAAATACGATGCCGTAACGCGCCATCATTCTTGGTTCGGCTCGTTTTCGATTGACGAACAGCAAAGGCTTTTGACCGAAAATGTTCTGGCGAATTCTTCGGGCGATATTTATAAAGACGCGAAAAATCTTTTGAAAATCACCGACGCGCCGACCGAAATCGAGCAAATGCAGTTTCTCGATATAAATTTTTATATGGCGGAGGATATTTTAACGAAGGTTGACCGCGCGGCGATGGCGGTTTCTTTGGAAGTTCGCGCGCCGTTTCTCGATCCGCGCGTTGCCGAATTTGCTGCCCGAATGCCGCTCGAATACAAACTCAAAGGCAATAAAGGAAAATATATTTTGAAAAAAGCCGTCGCGCCGCTTCTGCCGAAAGAGATTTTACAGCGACCGAAAAAAGGCTTCGGAATTCCGATTGCCGAATGGCTGAAAGGCAGATTAAATCCGCTGATGCGCGAAATGCTCGCGCCGGAACGCTTGAGAAATCAAGGCTTGTTCGATGAAAATTTCGTGCAGAAATTAATCAAAGAACACGAAACAAACGCCGCTTCGCATCACAAGCAGCTTTGGACGCTGCTGGTTTTTCAACTTTGGTTTGATAATTTTCTGAAACGCTGAACGGTTATCTTTGAGTAGCGCGAAGAAAAAAGCCGTCGAACTGATAATCAGTTCGACGGCTTTTTTCAATTAGTTACCTGAAAATTCTACGGCTCGACAACGGTAAATTTCGCCGTCGGTTCGAGCGTTTGGATTTTGCCGTCGCTGTTCGGAACGCGGTCTTTAATTTTGATTTTCAGCTCGTATTCGCCGGTCGCTAACGTCGCGGTCGGAATCAATCTGGCAAGCGTCAAACGCTGACCCGAATCGCTCAAGCCTTCCCAATTTTCCGCCTGACTTAAGATTTCCTTGCCGCCTTTCATCAAAACATACTGCACGTCAACCGCCGGACGAAGCGTAGTCTGGTCAATTCCGGCGTTGTAAACCTGCATATAAATGCCGACCGGCTGACCTTTTTTGTATTCGCCGGCAAGATTCGGGATAACTTTCGCCGAGCCGATGACGAAACTGCCGCCGATGTCGCGGTCGGTCGTCGAACGAAGCGTCGAAGCTAAAATCAGAGTCGAAGTCGCAAGTTTGCTTTCTTCATATTTCGGCACGGAAAAACCGATGCTGCGAATGCCGCGATTGCCCGTTACGACATCGCGGACGACGACATCAACTTTATATGTGCCGGGCGTTAAAGCAATCGCTTTCTGATAAACCGATTTTCTGTCTTTCGCTTCGCTCAATTCTTCGGCAGTCGCGCTGGTCGTGACCGAATCTTCAAAAACGCCGGAACGCTTGCCGGAAACCGCTTGAATGCGCCCGAAAATATTCATCTGCGCTTGCTGCAAACCACCCGCGTCTTTGAACGCGAGTTCCTTGTTGCTCGCCTGAACGGTAAAAGCCGTTACCACGCGGTCGTCGGATTGACGGAAAAAATCAACGCGCAAATCAAAGTCGAACGGGTTATTATCCAGAACGGGCGAATCGCTCAAAGCACCTTGCAAATCGCTGAATTTGACCGACGGCGGACGCTGCAACGCGGTAATAATTTCCAGACGGCGAAACGGGCTGTCCTGCTCGCGCGCATAGTTTTGACTGCTGCCGAAACCGTTGATGTTGCGGTCGCCTTTGTTGGATAATCCGAGTTCTTCGGCGGTCGTCAAACCCGCGCCCGGAACATTTGCCAATGCGTCTTTTTCGTTCGGATTGCGCGCGATGCGATATTCGCCCGTGCCGGTCGGATCAACGAATTCGATCTCGATGCCGTCGCCGACGCTATCGAGATGGCGATAAAACCAGACTTCAAACGGATAAGTCGTCGTCGAGCCGCCGCCTTCATAGCTCGGACGATCATAAGCCCCGCCGGTCGGATGCGTTTCGATTTCATCCGGCTTGCCGAACGTAATGTAAATGCGCCCGCGGTCGGTTTTATAACCCGGAATGCCCGAAGCATAATGTTCGTTGGCGTAAGCGATGCGCTCATAATACTGCTCACGATATTCGTTTTCTTCGGTATCCGGGTCGGGATCGCGTCTGCGCCAGAAGTTTTCGATAAAATTCTCGCGTTCTTCGTCGGTTTTCAAGGCTTTATACGCCTTTTTCTCATCGCTCGTAATAATATATTCAACGTCTTTATTCAGCCAATCCGAATAGATTTTATTTTTTTCCTTTTCGACTTTTCGCACCTTGCCCGACGGGTCTTCGGTCGGTTTTTCTTTGCCGCCTTGAGCAAAGCCGATAGATGCGCCGGTCGCCAGAATCGAAACGGTTAAAACCGCGTTGCGAATCAAATTCATTTTAGACATAACCGTAAAACTCCTGATATTTACAGTAAAAAAATAGTTTTCAGTTTTAAATTTTAGCTTTTATGATTTTAGTCGGAAAATTCTATTTACTCAAGATGCGTTGAAAAGCGCGTTTGGTTGCCATTATAAACGGAAAATAAACAGTCGGGAGCGAAAAAATTGATTGTTTCAGCTAAACGGGTTGCAAATCAAAAACTTTCTTGAAATTTTCCACGATTTTGTCTTCGACCTGCGCCAAATTCAATTCGCGTCCGAGCAGTTTATCCATCGAAGTCACCGGCTCGCCTTCGCAGGCGATGATCCAATCGAAATAGCTCAAATCCGTGTTGACGTTGAGCGCGAAACCGTGTGTCGTCACCCATCGTTTGAGATGAACGCCGATTGCCGCGATTTTTCCGTCTTTCGTGTGAACGCCCGTTAAATCCTCGATTCTGAACGCTTCGATGTCGAAATCAGCCATCGTTAAAATCAAAACTTCTTCCAAATCGCGCACGTATTTATGCACGTCTTCGCGGTCGGGCGAAAGATTGATAATCGGATAACCGACGATTTGCCCGATGCCGTGATAGGTAACTTTTCCGCCGCGATTCGTTTCAAAAACCGAAACACCGAGTTTTTTCAGCATTTCCGCCGTCGCCAAAACGCCCGTTTCCTTCGCCCGCCGCCCGACCGTGAACGTATGCTGATGTTCGAGCAGAAGCAGAAAATCCCGTTCGCGCCGCTCGATTACTTCGCTCTCCAATTCTTTTTGCAGATTCAAACCGTCGTCATAATTTATGCGACCGAGGCGGCGAACTTCCAAATGTCTTTCACGCATCTTTCTATAATGATAAAATTATCCTCACGAATTGACGAGTGAGATTATGATGAGAAAAAATTTTATGAAATTGTTTACCGTTTTTATTTGTCTTTTGAGTTTGACGTTTGCCGCGAACGCGCAAAAACGCGGCGCGACGATCAGAAAAACCGTTAAAACAACGCCGACAACTTCTGCTCCGACAAATTCCGCCGACATCAGAGCGAGCGCGGAAAAAGTTTCGACGCAGATTAAGAATCTTTCAAAATTTATCTATAGTTTGGGCGATGTTGCTCGCGTAACCGAAGACCTCGACCGCGAAATCGCCGCCGGCAAAGCCTCGCGCAACGCACCCGCGCTGAACGCCAAAAACAAGCGCGCCGTTGTTGATACGATCAGAAATCTCCGCGCCGGATTTGCCGCGCTCGAAGTCGAATTTCGCACGAAACCCGCGCTTAAAAACTATCTTTTTCAAATTCAGGGAATTTCCGATATGACCGGCGTGGCGGAAGATCAAGCGTCGTCGGGGCAGTTAATTCAATCGGGCAAAACGCTTTTGATGGTGATGGAAAAACTGTCCGACACGCTCGCGGCTTTGCCATAAAATCTTCTTAAATATATGAAAAGAAAAGCGCGACTGCTTTACCAATCGCGCTTTTCTAAAATGAAAACGAATCTCGAAACAATTAAATTTTTTCTTAAGCCGTCGCCGACCGCGCCCGCAAATTATTCGGCAGATTTAATCCGAGCGGCGAAAAAGAATTTTTGCCGATAACCATTTCAATCGCTCTCGGAGGAACTTGAAAAGCCGTCGCCAATGACGCGATTGATTCTCCGGCGGAAAACCGGTCGTTAATCGTGTCAAAAGTCTTGTGCCGTAAATCGCGTCCGCATTTAAAACACGTTCCCTGCAATGGAAAATATCCGTCAATCTCGTATTTGCTCATATTGCCCTCCCGGAAATCCTTGGTTTGTTTAAATGTAAATATAGCACGTTCCGAATGCCGCTGACAATAACTTTTTTTTATAGCCGACCACGAGAATCTTTATCAAGTGCTGAATAAAAGCTGAGGAGTTTATCAAAGTCCGTCTTTATGCTACCGGCTAATAATCGGGCTTTATCCTACAATTAGCCGATAATTGATAGCGGACAGCAGACAGTTTTAATTTTCACACTTTCGGATTTCGATTTTTGTGCAAAGTCTTTATTCGTTCCAAAAAGGTAGGCGTAAATTACCGAAAAACATTTTTTCCGAAATTATCGAGATTTGCGCGTTTGTAAACTTCGGAAATTTTATTATCTTTATACATTATCGCTTTCGCGCGGCGAAACGAATTTTGCCCGCAGATTGAAATTGAATTGATTTTTGATGAACGCCGAAGAAGAAACTAAAACGAATCCGCGAGCCGAGATTGACGCGATTGACGACGAATTGCTCAAACTTTTGAACAAGCGCGCCGCAATCGCCCTGCGCGTCGGCGCGGTCAAACGAAGCAAAGATATTTCGCTTTGCGATCCGAACCGCGAGCGCGAGGTTTTAAAAAGATTGATCGAACAAAATCCGGGTCCGCTCGACGCGCAGAATATCGAAGGCATTTTCGAGCGCATCATTGACGAATCTCTGCAAATTCAACAGCGCGAATATCAAACGTCAATCGAAAACGCGGACGCAAATCATAGAAATTTTTACAAGGGCGGACGAATCGCATTTTTGGGCGAACAGGGAACTTTCAGCGAAGAAGCCGTGATAAAACTTTTGGGCGAATCGTGCGAAACCGTTTCGCGCCCGACATTTGACCGGCTTTTTACGGCGATTGACGAGGGCGCGGCGGAATATATTCTCGCGCCGCTCGAAAATACTCTGGTCGGCGCGGTGCATCGCTCGCAGGATTTGCTTTTGAAAAGCTCGCTCGGCATCGTCGCGGAAATAATTCTGCCAATCGCGCATTTTTTAATCGCTTCGCCGAACGCGACGCTTGAATCCGTCGAAGTCGTCGAATCGCATCCGGTCGCGCTCGGACAATGCGAAAAATTTTTCGCCGCCAACCCGCAGATTCGGCGCGTGGCAACCGACGACACGGCGGGCAGCGTTCGCCGCGCCGTCGAAAGCGAGGACGCAACCCGCGCGGCAATCGGCGGACGACGCGCCGCCGAGATTTACGGCGGCAAAATTTTGCAGGAACATCTCGAAGACCAGAGCGAAAATTACACGCGATTCGTTTTGCTCGCGCCGCAGCCCGACGAAACGAATCGCGGCGGAAAAATTTCGCTGATTTTGAAATTGGCGCATCGTCCGGGCGCACTGCACGACGCTTTGCGACCGTTCGTGCGCCGCAAAATCGATTTGCTCAAAATCGAAAGCCGACCGATCAAGGAACGTCCCTGGCAATATAATTTTTACGTGGATTTGCAGACACCCGCCAACGAAAGCGAACTGCGCGGCGCGCTCGACGAGATAAAACAGCAGGCGGAAGAATTTCGCTTTCTCGGTCGCTACTCGGTCGTCGAAATCGAAAGGGAAAAATAATCCGCGAAAACGAATTTGAAATTATGATCTTAATCTTAAAACCGAATTGCAAACCGGGAACCGCCGAGTTTGAAAAATTGGAAAAACATCTCGAACGGCTCGAAAACATCGAACGCCGCGTCCATCTCGAACAAGGCGCGGAGCAGACTTTGACCGAAATTTATCTGATCGGCAATACGGCGACGCTTTCGATTGAAGATATGCGGGCGTTGCCCGGCGTTGATCACGTCGTCCGCGTGTCGGAAGAATATCGCGTTCTCGGGCGGCACAAAGACGATTCGCGCTCGGCGTTTTTCGATTATCAAGGCGTTCGCTTCGGTCAGGACACGCTCAATATTTTCGCCGGTTTGTGCGCCGTTGACTCAAAGGAAAGCGTCGAAGCGATGCTGAAAGCCCTGCAAGAAAACGGACAAATCTGTACGCGAATGGGCGCGTATAAACCGCGCACCAGCCCGTATTCGTTTCAGGGACACGGCAAAAACTGTCTGCCTTATGTTTTTGAATTGGCGGGAAAATACGGAATAAAAGTGATTGCGACGGAAGTTACGCACGAATCGCATATTGACGAGATCAACGACGCGCTCGAAGCGACCGGCAGACCGACCGGCGTAATGCTGCAAATCGGTACGCGCAACACGCAAAACTTCGAGCTTTTAAAATCGGTCGGCAGGCAGCAGGAATTTCCGGTTCTCTTAAAACGCGGCTTCGGCATCACGCTCGACGAATCTTTGAATGCGGCGGAATATCTCGCCAGCGAAGGCAACCGCAAAGTCGTTTTCGGCTTGCGCGGAATGAAAACCAATATCGGCGATCCGCACCGCAACTTCGTAGATTTCGCGCACGTTTCCGTCGTCAAACGTCTGACCAGAATGCCCGTCTGCATTGATCCGTCGCATTCGGTCGGCGCGCGCAGCAAAGGCGCGGATGGCATTCTCGACGTGATGCACGTTACCGCGCAAGGCGTAATCGCCGGCGCGAATATGATTTTGGTAGATTTCCACCCCGAACCGACCAAAGCCCTCGTTGACGGACCGCAAGCGTTGCTTTTAAAAGAACTGCCTCTGTTTCTCGAAGACGTAAAAATCGCCCGCGAAGCCTACGAAAAAAGGCTTTCAAGATTTCAGGAATACACGGCAGATTGAAGAAATATCAATAATCTCTCTGAATCGGCAAAAGGGTTAGTTTTTGAAAAACAGGTAAAATGCTTATAATCCTTTTTACATTCATTGGATTGATTTCAGCAGTCTGAATTATCAGACTTGCTTTTCATTGCGAGGAGAAAATTGTGAGAGAAACTAAACATAAAAGCGAATTGTTCGTGTGGCTGTTTTTATTCTTCAGTTGTTTACTGATGCCCGTTCAGATGTTTTCGCAAACCGATGCGGCGGTCAAAACTTTGAAAGGATTCGACAGCCTGAAAGTCGAAGTCGAGCCGCTTGCTCCCGATTTGATAAAGGCGGGAATCACCGCCGAACAAATTCAAACGGATGTCGAAACAAAGCTGCGACAATCTGGATTGAAAATCAAAAATGCGAATGACACTTCCGTTCCATATGTCGCGTTATTCGTCAGCGTCAATTCGATTGATAACGGAGTCGGCGGATTTGCCGTAAGCATTACCACATCGCTCAATCAACAAATCGTTTTAGACCGAGATAAAAACATCATGTCAGTCGCTGGCACTTGGGAGAGTCGCAGCATCGTGTCGGTGATAAAAGAAAAAGTGCAGGCAATCAGAGATTTTGTCAGTATTCAAATCGGCGCATTTACCAACGCTCACCGCCGAGCAAATGAATTGCCCAGCAAGCCGAACCCGAACAAATAAAGACAACGGAAAGAGAGATTTCTGTGCGGAAGATTTAAGAGTCGAGCCTAGCTGAAGCAAATCAAAAAATGGACACTCAACAATTACGCTAATCTGAAAGGTTTATTCGCACACTCTAACCGACAGCAGAAATAAGCAACGCAAAATTTGAAAAATATGATTTTCCCGAAAACAACAAATTGACGCTTGCGACACACCAAAAGGAAAAAGCGCGAACAAAGCCGCGCTCAAAGTCAATAAAAATGGTGGCTTGGGACAGAATTGAACTGCCGACACGCGGATTTTCAGT
>CAXTMQ010000193.1:0-9066 GCA_964245305.1 uncultured Pyrinomonadaceae bacterium | reverse complement strand
TGAATTGGTTTCGACATTGCGGCTACCAGCTCATAGGCAATTGAAAATTGCTATAATTTAGCGGAAGCGTTCTTCTGCTCAATCAAACCGATTTTGCTCAGTGCTTTGCCGATTTTGCCAACGATTTTTCGTTCTTCAGCTTGGCGTTTTTCAATTAACAATTCTGCTTTTCCCAAGCTCCATTTTTCACCGCCGATTTCGACGGTCGAGAATCGTTTCCTATCGCTCAAATCTTTTAATTGTTTTTCCTGTGATTGAACTTTTAATTCCGAGAGCATTCGCAATGCTTTCAATCTCTGAATTTCTTCGTCGCTGCGGGTCGGCGTGCTGCGCTCGCGGGCGAGTTCTTTGCGAACCGTTTCAAAATAATTGGCGGCGCGAACGTCTCGCTTTTCGATGCTTCGAGCTTGCAGCATTTCTAGCTCGTTTGCCGACAAGTTCGGGACGGGCAATTTTTTATTTTCTCGGCGGCACGTCTGGCGGATTTTTTCAGCGGCGGGTTTGATTTTGTTGTAATCGCTTTCGCGCTTTACTAAGTTCTGATTCTCTTTAACGATGAGATTGTGCAGAATCGTGCGAATCCGTTTTATGCCGTTGGCGTTTTTCTCCAATTCTGACGCGACCAAACTTTTCTTGAGTTCGTCCTTTTTAGCCGCGTCCGTAACATTCAATTTTTTGATTTGACGTGCCGCGCCTTTTTCGGCGCGACGCTCCAAATCGAAAAGCGACATTCGGCGTTTTTGACTCGTTACTGCGTCCGTGATTTTGAACCGCCGCAAATGCCCGCCGTTTTCGAGCGACTCCAAGTTTTCCCGCGTTTTTTCGAGATAAAATTTCGCCAATATCGCGCGGGCAATAACGTCTCGTTCACGTTCAATTTCTGAGTTTGATTTCGAGCCGGATTGAATCTCGCCGGCGGTTTTATCCGGCGCGGCTTTTTGAGTTCTGCCGGAATCGTAATTGCGGTTGTTTTGCTTGTGCGGGTTATTTTTCCGCGCATCTTTCGCCTTCGCTTTTTCCAATATAATTTCGTCGAGTTTTTCGGTCGCTGCTACGATCAAAATGCCGGGCGCGAATGTTTTATCGCCCGCACCGTGTTTTTCGTAATGCGGTAGGCAAGTCTGGGGAACTCTGCCAAGCGTCTGCCGCTCGAAATTTTTATCGAAAAATTCTTTTTGAACGGCGATGTGAACGTGCGGATTGTCGGTGTTGCGGTGAACGCCCGCCGCCCAATTTAATTTATCCGCGCCGATTGTTTGTTCCAACTGTTTCATCGCCGCGCGCGTGATTTTTTTGAGCGATTCTTGTTTTTCCTTTTCGTCCGTGCCAAGTCGGTCGTAATCTTCGGCTTTGAACGAAATGACAATGTGATGAAGTTCATCGTTCGCTGGTCTTTTACTAGACACGCCGCCTTTCAGAAAATCGTTGGCTTTTTCGACCGCTACTTCGTCTGCGTAAGAATTGAAAATTTCGCGGCTCGTCCCTTCGCGCGCCGCATCAACTTTGCTGTGCGCGATGTAGTGGACGAGTCCGCGCGAACTCGCGGCTTTGGCTTGAACGCTGACGACGACTCTCATTTTTTATTCGGCAGACGATTGATTGATTTGCGGCGACAACAATCGCGCTTTGATTTTCTCGATTTTGGTGAAAAGGTAAAGCATCTCCGGTTCGCTGCCGTCCAAATCCAGGACGTGATGCTCGCTCAATTTTTCCAGTTCGGAGAGCGAATGTTCGACGAGTCCGAGGATGTTGCGGTTGGCAAAATCTGTGCTGTTCTTTTTCTCGATTTCGACGGGACTAAAGTATTCGATTATTTTTGTGAAAGTCTGATTTAAAAGAGACATACAAACATTTACAGTGCAGTAAATTTCGCTTGCTAAAACGCGGGTGAAACGCGAATTTTCTCTTATCTCTTGCAGCGTCGCTTCCAGCCCTCTGGCGTGTTCTTCAAGACGTTCGATCCGCGCATCCAGTACGTCGGCTTTCACAGCCTTATGTTTCTCGTTGCCGACGATCCATTCCAGCAATTCCTTTTCGCGTTTTTCGTTTGAGAAATCCGCGCGCCGCCCGTCGAGCGCGATGCGGATGAGTTTCTGCGCCACCGTTCCTTTTTTCAGCCCGGTTTGGCGCGTCAGCGCGTCAATGATTTTCGCGTCGCGCTCGAAAGGTCTGACGTAGAGCGACTCGCCTAAAGTTTCGTCCGTCATTTCGTCAAATTTTCCGATTAACTTTCTTCTCTTTTGCTCCGGCATTTTGCACTCGTCTTGTTCATTTAATTTTATTTTCCTGTCAGAAATTTTCTGACGGCGCAAACTCCTCTATTTATTAAGTTTAACGACTCGGCGATTTCGCTGTGCTTTTCTAAGTTTAAGAAAATGAGCAGTTTACGCCGTCAGAAAATTTCAATTTACCGTTAGTGCAAAATTCGTTCCGAAACCTTTATCTTTCCGGCATTTCACCGATTTCATTACTTTCAAAACATTATTTTCGAGATTCTGTCAGAATCTGACAGCTATAAACCTCCTGATATCAACATTTAGTTTCTGACAGACGTAGAATATCGCCCTATCCTGTCATACAAACCGCGCACAGCTTTTGTGTTTTATCACGGCGATTAATTTGGTATGTATTTTCGGCTTTGTATTCGGCAAAAAATTAGGGACGCTTTCGACCTGATCCGCAAGTCTAAAAACGCCCCTTTATATTGATTTTAATTTTCTAAACCGCTCGCCTGACAAGCCCGATAACCGTTTCGAGTTTATCGAAGTTTGCGTTTCTGGTGCGAGCGCGAATGCCGTCAGAAAAACCTTTGAACTCGTCGAAGGCATCGAGAATGTTGTTAATTCGATGGTCGGTTTCTTTGACTTCCGGGTGGCTGCCGATGTGCGCGAGAATTTGGTCCGCCGCTTTGACTGGTTTGTCAGGATTTTTCAGGATTACGCCAGCGTGATGCTCGGCGAGAAAGTTCGTCAAACGTCTTTCACGTTCGAGCAGTCCCATCAATTTCGATTTTTCGATTTGCCGGATGCAGTTCATTTCAGCGTGGTTTAAGCCGCATTCGTCGTAGATTCATGTTTTCATTTTTTTAAGTCTCCTTTAGCGTTTTTGAGCCGTCGCTCGCGAGCGGACAAACGACTTTTTCATTTCGCTTTTGGCAGACTTGAAAATCCCTTTCTCTTGAATTAATCGAACACGAATTTTTGAAAAGGCACGAAAGTTGTTTCAGGCGTTTATCGAATAACCTGCGGGTTAAAACTAAAACTTTTTTGAGAGGAAAAATGACTGAAAGAACTGATTCTGAAACAAACACAAAAACGAAACCGGACGCGCCGATTTTGCAGCTCAATCGCTTGAATTACGTTAAAATCGGCGGCAAAATTCTCGATTCGACAAACACGAAGCTCGAACAATATATCTCTTACGCCACCGAGCGAATGAAAACAGAAATCACTTCCGGCGACGTTATCGAACACGGGTTAAAATTGGTGTTCGAGCGCGATGCCGGCTTCAAAGAATGGCTCAAGCAAAACTAAAAATCTTTGAAATCTTCGGCAAAAAAGTCCGCTGTAATTCGGCGGGCTTTTTCATCAGACGAGTAGAGCAAGCTACTCGTCAAAGGCGGCAATTTGCGTGCGGTATTTGGTGAGCATTCCTCGTCCGACGAGAGCTTCTTGAGTCGTCAGTTCGGATTTGTCGGCAAAGCGATGCCCAAGCTCGCTGTCGAATTTATTGAAACCTTGACCGTCAACGCTTCGCGCTCCGTCGCACCGCGCGGTTAGAGTTTTTAGTCCGTTGTGAATCATATTCACGACCGACTCGCCGGGCGTGCCTTGCAGTAATTCGGCGAGACGGTCGAGCGTTTCTCTGTCGAGATTCTCTTTCGCGTTCGCGGCGGCGCGGGAAAGCCGGTCGGCGGTTTCCTGATACGGATTGCCGCTACGGTGTCCGCGCACCCAGTTCCATTCGACGTGGTGCGTCAAACACGCCTGCGTCAAGCGATTCCAATATTCGCGGTTTGCCTTCATCCGATTTTTCCCAAGCATCGTTTCGACGACGTATTTTGAATCGGAAAAAATCTGCACGACGGCTGGGCGTTTGAGCGATTCCAGCGCAACGGCGCAGGCGAGAATTTCCGCTTTCTGATTGGTCAACGCGCCCAAGAAACACGCCTTTAATTTGATGCGCCGGCGGTCTTCGCTGACAAGGACAACGCCGGCTCCGGCTTGCGCCGATTCGCTTCCGTTTTTCAGACACGAGCCGTCGGCGTAAATCGTAACTTTCGGCGACGGTTTTTCCGCGACGAACAGCGCGTCGTTTAGATGTTTCGACGATAAATTTTGGCTCAAATTTTGGGCGTTCATTGCTCGATTTCTCTCCTTATTTTATCGGCTCATAAAAAATGGGAGACGCTCGCTTTCGCCGAACGTCTCCCATCGTGTGATTAAATTTTTTGCGTCAAGCTATGCTTTAGAATTGACCCGCGAACGGCTCGTCGCCGCCCATTTCAGCTTCATGCAACGCTTCGAGCATTTCGGCTGTAATTGCCTCGCCTACGCGCACGTCGTCGCCCGCGATTTCGTCCGCGCGGTCGTTTCCAATCGCCCCCGTTTCTGCGACGACAGTCGCTGAATTTCCGGCGTTTCTTCCGCCGCCCGCGAATTCAAAGTCCTGCAAAGCGACATCGGCGTTAACGCGCGGCTCGCCGTTGCGCGTTTCCCACGCGCTCAAACTGAGTTTGCCGCGCACGAGAACTTGACTGCCTTTTTGCAGGTATTTCGCCAGCGTTTCGGCTTGTTTGCCGAAGGCGGTGACGTTATACCAGTCGGTCTTTTTTTCCTGACCGCGCGGCGTGTTGCGAACCGTGTTCGACGCAACCGAAAAATTGGCGACGGGCAAGCCTTGCGGCGTGTAGCGCAATTCGACATCGCGCCCGGTGTTTCCAAGAATCGTGACTTGTGTTGACATAATTTTTTAGCTCCTTAATTTTTGTTTTTTTTGTCTTGGCGGACTCAAGCGATTTCGTGTTTCCGCCGCGTTTGAATTTCTATTCGACTTGTTCGCCGAACCTCTCGATTGACGCGTTTACCGCCAACCGCTTTTTCTTTTTCGGGCAAACGAGCGAAAGGCGAATTCTTGCTCCGCCTTTCGCTCGGGTGCCGACCGCTTTTTTTTAACTTCTTCGCGCCGAAATTAAACCGGACGCGGCGTAACGCGCACGATTTGTTTCTGAGCGTTCGGCTGACGGACGCGCTGAGTTTGAATCGCTCTCGCAGTTTGCTGACCGCCTTTATTTTGAGTTGCCTGAAGCGCGGCTTCGCGGGCGCGGATTGCGTCCCACAGACTTTGTTTTTCCTGTCTCGTGAGCGTTTGAATCGCTGCGTCGTTGTAAAGGAAAAATTTCAGAAAACGAACGCGATTTGCCGATGCCTGAGAGATGTCGGCAAGCGTTTTTCGCGCCGTAGCGGAAGTCTTACCGGCGAGTCTCGTTTCCTGCGATTTTGCCGCCGTGTTGAGTGCCGTGAATTCTTTCAAGCTAAGTTTTTTCTGCTCTTTGAAAAGCTCGTAAGCCTCTTTTTTAAGCCGTGCGACATCCGCCGTATCTTCGCATTTACGAATCCGAATATGCAGCGTTTGATAAGTTTCGCGCCGCATCGAGCGCAGGTGAAAATCCGCGTTCAGATTCGTCCAAAGAAGCTGGCAAACCGCGGCGACGTATTGCATTTCTTCAAAGTCGGGATTGACTTCGACGGTCGTCATAAACTCGACCGAAAATCCGGCTTTGCTCGTCGTCAAACGGCGTGTGTTTCGCAGCACGCGGCGCGGGTAAAGAAAGTCGAGTTTCGCCGCCAGCCAATCGCCGAATTCACCGTCGCTGTAGGGAAGCGCGGAGAATTTTTCGGGCGGCGGCAATTGCGTCGCCACGGGCGGAAAACCTTTTCGCGCCTGGCTCAATTCGTTTTGCGAAATTCGGTGCGCGAAAGTGAATTGACGCGCTCTTCGCGCCGCCGCGCCGCCGACCTCAAAGCCGACGAAAATCAAGTTCATTTCACGCGCCAACTCTCGTGCGTCCGACGGTAAATATTCGGCTGTAACCTCCGCCGAGAAGTCGTAAACGACGACCGCGTGCTGATCGCCGGACATCGAAAAACCGACGATTCCGTTTTCGTCGTATTGTTCGAGCCGCTCGTGGGCTAAAAAGTCGGCATCGAGTTCTTTGCACGTTTTCCCATCGTCGTTCAGATAAAATTCGGCGAATTCATCCGCCGTCGTGCGGGTGACTTTCGAGTTGCCGACGCGAGCGGTAATGAAGGCGAGTTCGGCATCAAAATTCGGTGTCGAGGCGGGCAGCGGCGATAAAATTTTCTTCGCCGTTCGGACCCGTCTTTCGTCCACAACCGTCAGTTTTTGTTCCGCGATTTCGGTCTCAAAAAATTCGATTTCGCGCTCCTCGTTGGTTGCCGTAACCGCTTCCATCTGCATTCCGAGCAGTCCCATTTCTTTTAGAACTTCGCTCGTGTTCCCGCTACCGCGGCGACGAATTTCGCCGTAGTAAAAGGCGGCGATTTGTTCGAGTTCGTATTGTCCCGCGTCGGGCGAGGCGATTGCTTTGACCGAGCGGACAAATTCTTTTGCGTCCGTCTCAGATTTCAAAGTTTTGACCGCGTATTCGAGCGAGAGAATTTTGACTTTATCGAGCGGCGCGGGTTCGCGTCCGTCGGCGATGCGAACCACGACATCGCCGAGAACGGAGAATTCTTCGAGTTCCCGACGGTAATGCGGAAACGCTTGCAGATGAGCGCACCAGTCCTGCTGCGGCGAGCCGGAATCCTGCGGGCGAAAAGCCAAAACGGGCGAGTTCGGAGCGAACTGTTGAAGCTGATTATGATTTAAGCTGAATTGTGCCATTGCTGAAACCTCTGTTGAAATCAACCCGAGAAAACGGGTTGAAGGGAAGCGTGTTTTGTTTCGCGGCGACGCTTCCCAGACGCCTAAAATTTGTAAAAGCACTTTTGGCAGGCTCGAAAACACCTTCTTCGTTTAACGGGAGGCGACATAAAAATAACCACTGCCGCTAATTGCGAAGCGACAGTGGTTTTTGAAGAAGAACAACCGCAGATTTAGAAGAGCTGGTTTAATAAGCCCCGGCGGGCTGCGCGATTTCCTGCACGTCCGCCGCGATTTCGGTTTCGACCGAATATTCCGTCCCAGCGTCCGCCGCCGATTGTTCGCCCGCACTTTTTTCCGATTGGTTATTGCCGCCGGCGAACTGAAAATCTTGCAGCAGCAAATCCGCGCTGTATTGCGGCTGGTCTTGGCGGTCGCGCCACGCGCTCAAACTGAGCGAGCCTTGAATGTGCAGACGGCTGCCGCGTTTGGCATATTGTGCCAAGATTTCGGCTTGTTTTCCGAAAGCGGTAACTCTGAACCAATCGGTCTTTTCGACCGTGCCTTGCGGCGTGCGCTTGACAGAATTCGACGCGATGGAAAATTTTGTAACCTGCAAGCCTTCCGCGCTTCTCTGCCTCCGGCGCGCGTCCGACATTGCCTAAAATCGAGATATTGTCTGGAATCATAACGCTTTGTTTCCTCTCGGAAATAAGTTTTTATGAAGCCGACACCACACCGGACAAGCGGCTTTCACCGCATCCGGCGTTCCGACCTGGTTTCCTATTGGTGAACGAACCTTGATGTGCCTGCAAATGACATTCTTTGCACAAGGCAGTCGCCGTTTCCTGTTGGTCGCGGTCGGACTGCACTCTTGCCAGAAACGTCTTGCCGCGCATTGGGCGCGTGTGATGAACTTCCTGCACGGGGTTTTCCCGGCATCTTTCACACACGCCTTTGGCTCGTTCGATTGCTGTCAGTCTGGTCATCAGACTTCTGCCGCTCGCCCAATTCAGCGGTCGGATAGGCTGCAAGTCCACTTCCCAATTTTCCCGATTTCCGAGCGAACGGATTTGTTCGGTGCGCGGCGGAAAAGTATCGAGTATCACCGTTCTTTTTCCGACCGTTCTGGTAAATGTTCTTCTGACCTTTCCTCTGCGTTCAACCTTCTCGTATCTTCCCGCCTTACTTTCACGCTCAAGCATCTGTTTGACGCTCGATTTGTGTTTACGGGCGTTGTAATGAGCGTAAGCCCACCACGCGAGACTCCCGATTTTGTTGAAAACGCGCTGCGGTTGATTGGCGTATTTGTAGTAATTGCTCCATCCGCGAAACATCGCTCCGACTTGCGTCATCACGTCTATTTCGGGAATGTGATAATAACCACAAACGGTTTGAATTCGCGTCGTAATCTGCTGTTGTTTCTCGCGCGGAATACTCAAGATTGCCTTTAATCCGACTCCTTTGGCTCGCTGCTTTCCCTGAATCTGGTAGCCGAGAAAGTGAACCGGCTTGCTCCAATACGTAAGTTTGGTTTTCTCTTCGCTTAAAGTTAAGCCGATTCGGGCAAGTTTTGTTTTGACCTGTTCCCTGATGCCTGCGGTTTCTGTTTTGTTTCCGGCAACCAGAATCACGAAGTCGTCGGCGTAACGCGCATACCACAATCTACCGGGATGTTTTTTATCCTTATCGTAAAAGGGTATTTTGCGCCGCTGCCGTTCCAACTCTTGAATTTCTCGAATCAGGATGCGTCTGTCGGCTTCGCCCTCCGCTTTTAGTTTTCGCCTGAGTATCGTTATCTTGTTTTCAAGTTTCCGGTATTCAGGATGGCGGCGGGCGTTCTTCTCTTTCTGATTTTGAAAGACGTTAGCCGAGAGTTCCGTTTCGAGAAATTCGTCGAGTTGATGGAGAAAGATATTGGCGAACAACGGAGAAATAATTCCGCCCTGCGGCGTTCCGCTGTAAGTGCGGTGATAACTCCATTGTTCCAGGTATCCGGCTTTAAGAAAACTCCAACAAAGTTGCAGAATTCGCTCGTCCGCTATGCGGCGCGAGATTTGTTCGATGAGCTTTCCGTGCGGAATGTTATCGAAACAACCCTGAATGTCGCCTTCGATTATCCAACTCGAACTTGAGTAGTGCCGCACGACATCTCGTAATGCCGTATGACAGCTCATTCCT
>CAXTMQ010000192.1:1901-9070 GCA_964245305.1 uncultured Pyrinomonadaceae bacterium | reverse complement strand
ACAATGTTCCCTGGAACATCGCGCTCGAATCGGTTCTGCAATCGCAGGAACTCGGCGTGCAGGCAAACGGTCCGATTCTTCGCATCGCCGAACAAAAAACGCTCGCCGATGAACAAGCCGTCGCCCAAAAAATCCGCGATAATCAGCTCGACACTTCGATGCTTTACACCGAATTTGTTCGTCTTAATTACGCACGCGCGTCCGGCACTTTGAGCGGCGCATCGGGCGGCGCGGGACAATTTACGGCTGGTGTTACCAGCGGCAGTTCGAATGCCGGAAGCACCAGCAACGCCAGCGGTGACGATCAGGGAATTTTGGGCATCGTCAAACGCCGCCTTTCGAGACGCGGCGCGGTCGAAGTTGACGGGCGCAGCAATACTTTGATTATCACCGACGTGCGCGAAAATATTGACGCGATTCGTCAGCTCGTTACATTGCTCGATCAACCCGAACCCCAAGTCGAAATCGAAGCCAGAATCGTGGTCGCCACGCGCAACTTCAGCCGCGATTTAGGCGTTCAGCTTGCCGCGCTCGTTCTGAGCAACGGTCGCGGAGCATCACTTAATACCGTCCCCGGAAGTCAGCTGGCAAACGGCGGCGGGCAAAATACGACCGGATTCAGACCGAGCGGTCTGCCTGCCGGCATCGGTATTGACCCGAATAACAGCCTGCTTTCTTCGATTCCGAATACGGTGATCGGTTTGACGACCGGCATTTTCGGCTCGGCGCAGATCAGCGCGTTGATTACGGCGGGTGAAGCGAAAGGTCAGGCGAAAACCATCGCCACGCCGCGCATCACGACTTTGAATAATCGTCCGGCGCAGATCGAAAGCGGTTCGCAAATTCCCGTCACGACCATTCAGCCGGGCAGCGCGGGCGGCGCGGGCGGCGCGGTTATTGCGACGACCGAATACGTTTCAGTTCCGTTGCGGCTCGCGGTTACGCCGCAGATTACCGATGTCGGCACGATTCTTTTGAACGTCGTCGCGGAAAACAGCGCGGCGGTCGCTACCGGCGGAGTCGCTCCGGCGATTTCGACGCAGAGAATGCAGACGCAGGTGATGGTGCCGGACGGCGGAACGACCGTTGTCGGCGGCGCGCTGCTCGACAGCGAACGCGAAACTCAAGACCGCACGCCGGGACTTTCGAGAGTTCCCGTGTTCGGCAATTTGTTCAAGCGCAAAGGCGTTTTCCGTGATTCGACCGAGCTTTTGTTCTTTATCACGCCGCGCATTTTTCGTCCTGATTTTGAAGGCAATATCACTTCCGGCAAAGTCAGCAACGAAACGCGCACGACGACGATTCTGCAGCCTGTCCCGCTCGGCAATCCGCCGACGAACTCGACCGATCCGGCGCAGAACGTCCAACCGGCGGTTCAAAATCAGCAGAATCTGCAAAATCCGAATGTTCCGCTCAATCAAGTCGTGCCGGCAACACCGACGCAACCCGCGCCGACGACCGACCGACGACCGTAGCCTGCGAATTTGATACGGAAGTTCGTTTCCGCCAAACTCGAACTTTCGTATCAATAAAATTCAGATACAATTCTTTTGGTGTAATGACAAAATAGGATTAAGTTTCTTCCAATCTTTCCCGTCAGATAATTTGCTTGTCTGACGGGCATTTTTTTCAAAGTAACAATTCTGAAACCGCTCGAAAATCGTTCGATTTTCAATTCTCCGCCCGCCCGCCTCCGGTTCTCGCTTTAACAATTCATAAAGAATCTTAAAAAATTATTGAAAAACATAGTTTTTTATGAAACAACACAGTTATTCAATCTGTTGTGTGATAGAGAATGTTCTCGGATAACTTTCGGTTATGAAAAACAAGACGCGCAAATTTATAAAAGGTAAAAATTTCAAAGGGCAGGAAGGATTCAGTATTCCTGAACTCGTTATTGTCGTGCTGATTATCGCTATTCTGGCGGTGCTTGCTTTACCGCAACTCGCTGCATCGAGACGGCTGATGCGCTTTTCGGGAATACAGCGGCAAATCTCTTCGACTTTGGTCGAAACCAGACAAGCGGCGATGTCGCAGCGAACACCGATCACGTTTCAATACGACGACACGAGTAAAAAAATCAATATTTTCGGCGGCAGTTTAGGAGCGTCGGGCGACAGCCGCAACGTCGTCGTCGAATTGACCGGCTCGGGGTTGGAATTCGGTGAATTGGTTTACGGTCGTCCGGGAAGCGCGTCGGTCGCCGCGCTCGCCGACACTTCAAACATTACGAATTTGTCGAGCAGCGTCGTCACGATAACTTTTCAATCCGACGGTTCGGTGATTGACGCGACGAACGCGCCGCAAAATAACGCTTTATTTTTTTATAACGCTAACTACCCCGATCAGATGGCGTTCGGCGTTTCAGTTCTCGGCGCGGGCGGGCGCGTGAAGATTTGGCATTACAACTCGAGTATTCAACAGTATGTGGAATAAAAAACAAGCGGACGCGAAAAAATCTCCGAAAAACGAAGCCGGTTTCACTTTGGTGGAAGCGGTTATCGCCATTTTTATTTTAACCATCGGACTCGTCGGCACAGCCGCCGCCATTACTTACGCGCTCGAATTCGGCGCGATCAGCCGCAACGTGACGACCGCCAAATCAATGGTTGTCGCCTCGATTGAAGAAGTCGAAACTTTAAGAAATTCGCGCCGCCTCGATTTCAAACAAATCGCCAACGCCGGCGCGGTCAACAACACCGACTCGAAAAATACTTTCACCGGATTCAGCGTCGGCTTCAAAGACGTTTCCACGGAACCGGGCGCGGACGGCGTGAACGGTACGGACGACGATTTAATCAGCAAAGGCACGGACGGAGTTTTCGGAACGGCGGACGATTTTGAAGACGCTTCGTATGTTCGTTCGGGTTATCAAAGGCAAATTAGAATCACGAGCTTGAACGATTCGCTCAAACGAATCGAAGTAAAAATCAGATATTTGGGAACAGGCGGAAAAATGGGCGAAATAACCGGCGTTGGTTATTTGAACGATGAATTTCGCGTTACCAGATAAATTATTTTAGGACAATTTAGAGAATTGAAATGCGCGTTAAAAACTTAAAATCGAAAATCAAAACCGAGCGCGACAAAGAGCGCGGAGCGGCACTCGCCATCGCAATGATTGTCGTGGCGATTTTAGCGGTCATCGCTTTGACGGCTCTGGCTTTTTCCTCGACCGAAACCCGTCTTGCCGCGAGCGATTTACAGCGGACGCAAACCTTCTACGCGACAATCGCCGCAATGGAAAAGATGACCAACGATTTCAGTAATCTTTTTCATATCAAAATGCGCCCGACCGCCGACGATATGAACACGATCACTCTCGCCGAGCCGGAAGAACTGCGCGACGAAGGTTTTAGTTTTCACCAGACGCTTGCAGAAGACACCGAAAAATTAAACGAAATGCGGGCAAAACAGAATCTGCCCGGCACGATTTATCCGCGCGTCAATATTCCAGACGGTCCTTATGCCGGACTTAATTCGAGCATTATTCCGTATCGAATGACTTCGACCGGAACGATGGATGCGACCGGCGTACAAGTCAGCATCGAGCGCGAATTTAACAATTATCTCGTGCCGCTTTTTCAATTCGGCATTTACAGCAACGAAGATTTAGAGTTCGCGCCGGGAACGCTTTTGACTTTTAACGGCAGAATTCACAGTAACCGCAATATCTATGCTCTGCGAAATCTGAAATTTTTCAACCGTCTTTCGATGGCTGGCGAATTTATCCGCAGCGCGACGCGCGGCGGTTTTCCGAACTCGGCGAGCGGCTCGGACAATGTTTGGTTTCAGGTGAACGGAACGAATGTGCAAAGCACGACGGGAAGCATGCAGTCGGACGGAACGGCAATCGGCGGACCGAATATCCCCGGCGCGACAACAGGACAGCGCGGATTTTTCCCCGACAGTCCGAACGGCACGCCGAATCCGAATTGGGAAACCGATTCAGTCGAAACGGCGACCGGCGCGAACGACAAATTCGGCGGTCAGGTCGTAACCGGCACGACCGGCGCGAATCAATTAAGAACGCCGCTCGAACTTTCGGGAAATTCGACCGCCGAGCTTATCAAACGCTCGCTGCCGTCGGACACGGAGATTCTTTCGACCTCGCGCTATCACACCAAATCGCAAGTCAGAATTTTGATTGACGACGAATTGGCGGGTAGCGGCTCGGACAATGTTGCAGGCATTTCGCCCGGCAAAGGCGTTAAATTAACCGAATTCGTTCCGTCGGTTCTGGGAACGCCGGGCGACGTTTTGCGAACGATCAGCGACGGCGGAACGGTTGGCGGAAGCATCGTTCAACAGGTAGATGAAAACGGTTCGACCGGCGAAGCAGCGACCGTGCGCGGAACGCAGAACGATTACAAAAAATCGGGCGGTTATTATGTGCCGCGCGGCGCGAATCTACAGGGCAGAATTTTAATCGAAATCGTCAAGCCGGACGGCACGACCGTTGACGTTACGCAACAAATTTTGAGTATGGGCGTAACCGAAGGCGAGCCGAACGGTATTGTTTATTTACAGCGTCCGCTTTGGGCGGCATTCACGCAGGGCAGCCGCGACCGTAGCGGAAACGGCTTTAACCTGACTGATTTGACGAACAATTCGCAGTCAATCGCCGACGGCGAAATCACCGACCCGATTCCGTTTTTCGATGCGAATCGAGGTTTTATCACTTTTCCGAACATCGCCGTTTCTGACGAAGACGGCGGCGCGTTCGTCCGCGACGCTTCGCCGAGTGTCGGCAGCGGCTACAACGCCATCGCGCCGATTCAGCTTTATAACGTCCGCGAAGGCTGGACGAATAATTCGCTGGCGAAAGACGAAGTTTATAAAGATCGCGGCATCACTACCGCCGTCGAAATAAATATGCGTAATCTTTCGCGCTGGCTCGACGGCGTTTACGACGGAAATTTACTCGCCGGGACGAACGCCGTCAGCGCGAACGTCAAAGGCGACGAAGGTTATGTCGTTTATATTTCCGACCGTCGCGGCGACCAGGTGAAAGCCGAATATACAAGCGGCGGAGCTTCTTATCTCAGTACGAACGGCTCGGTGGATAACGAGGATATTTACGGGCAGAACGGTCTTTTGGACGACGGCGAAGATGTCATTGATTTCGGATGGATAACGGGCGGCGTGAGCAAAAAAGGAATTTTGCAAAAAGATGTCAACGAATTGCCGGATAGCAGTTCAAAGGCGGCGAGCGTCGCGCCGAACGCTCCAGCGGTTGATCGTTTGGCGCGCGCGCGCGAAGTGGCGTATGAACCGGTAACTAAATTCCGACGCTCGGTGCGTTTGTTCAACGGCGAAAAGTTGAGCTTGAGCGCGTCCGCCGGAAAATTGTCGCCGACCAAAGGCATCACCGTCGCGTCGGAAAATATGGTTTATATCTGGGGAAATTACAACACGACCGGCGTAACGGGCATTCCGATTGACGGCTCGACCTTAAATAACGGCGGATTTACCGGCGATCAAATTCCGTCTTCGATTGTTTGCGACGCATTTTTCCCTTTGTCGAAAACCTGGTTCGACAGTTTGAGCGCGATGTATCCCGAAGGCAGTTCCGACTCGGAAAACTTATCGGGCGAACCGTATCGTCTGGCTGACGAAAATCTGGCTTCGGTTTCAGAAGCGACATCGGTTCGCGCCGGAATTATCGCCGGAACGACGATTTCCAGCTTGACCGCCGCGCCGGGCAGGAACGGTGACGGTTTGCGCGGAAGCGGCGGCATTATCAATTATCCGCGCTTTCTCGAAGTCTGGAATATCAATTTGGAAGACGACGTGGAAATTGTTCACGCCTGGAATTACACGGGTTCGTTTATCCCGCTTTTTCATTCGACGCAGGCGATTTCGCAATGGGAAAACAGCACGTCGGTTATCTACACGCCGCCGCGCCGCAATTGGAGTTTCGACCAGACGTTTCTCGACCCGAATCGCTTGCCGCCCGGCACACCGTTTTTCCAATATACGCAGGCAACCGGCTTCAGGCAATCGCTGCGCTGAAAAAATTAGCTTTCAAGGTTTTCGGAGAGTATGAAAAAATTATCTGAAAAAAATCAGGCGGGTTTTTCGCTGATCGAACTGCTGATCGTCATCGTTATAATGTCGGTGATTGTCGGCGCGACGTTCTCCTTGATGCAGGGAACGATCTTGACCGCCAACACGAATTTTGAATTAACGACTGCGACGCAGGGGCTTCGCAATTCGCAGGAATTTCTCACGCGCGACATTTTAGTCACCGGCGACGGGCTGAAAGGCATTTCCAATGTCTGGCTGCCGACAACCTTTGTCACCGATTATTTATCGGCGCGTCCGGCGAGTGAAATAGATCCGACCAATCGCGGCTTCGTCAGCATCGGTTCAATCGTTTCCGACGACGGCGTTCCGGCGGGCGTGAACGTCAAAGACGCAAATCCGGCGACGACCGTGCGCGAGACGACCGACCGTTTGACGCTGCTCGCGGTTGATCCGAATTTTCTGCCGATAGACATTCCGCCCGGCGCGGCGAATCCGGCGACCGGCGAGATTCGCGTTCCAATCACCCGCGCGGCTGATTTCACCGTCGGCGAAATTTATTACATCACGACCGGCGGCACGGGCGCGTTCGGCATAATCACCAAAGTTGATGCCGGAAGCGGCTCGATTTATTGGGAAGAAGGCGATTCGTTCGGCTTAAACCGCTATGGTTCGACCGGCGCGCTCGGAGTCGGCACACGCAACGGCACGGAATCGGCATCGCTGCGTCAGATCGGTATCGTTCACTATTTCGTAGATGCCGAAAACCATCTGATCCGCCGCGCGTTCGGTGTTCAAAAGCACGGATTTATAGACAGCGTGATCGCGGAACACGTCCGTGATCTGCAATTCAGATACATTCTCAGACCAACGACGGACGGCACGATTTTTAATCAGCCGGTCGCGCAAATTGGATTAAACGACGCGCCGCGCGTTAGAGTGATCGAACAGAGCGTTTCCGTAGAGACCGCTTACCCGCTCCAAAGCGGAGATGTAGGACTGGTTAACGGCACGACGCAAATCGGCGTTCGCAACGTGCAGTTTTTAGAGGCTCCCGTGCCGGTTGATCCGCTCGGCAATACGAATCTGCCGAACCCCGAACCGACACCGGAAATTACGCCGACACCAACTCCGATACCGCC
>CAXTMQ010000192.1:0-1891 GCA_964245305.1 uncultured Pyrinomonadaceae bacterium | reverse complement strand
CTCCCGAGCCGACCGCAACGCCGGAGCCGACTCCGACACCCGAAGCAAAGCCGACACCCGAGCCGACTCCAACGCCCGAACCGACACCCGAGCCGACTCCGATACCGCCGACACCGACTCCGGTTCCGACGGCAACGCCCGAACCGACGGCGACACCTTCGCCGACTCCGAAGAAAACGCCGAAACCCGGCAGAGGCGACGGTTAGTAAAGACAAAAGCAAAAAGGCAAAAGTTAGGATACGAGTTCCTAACTTTTGCCTTTTGCCTTTTTACTTTTGCTTTGGAAAATTACTGCGCGATATAGCCGCCCGGAACGGGAACGTCGCCGGTCGAGCCGAAATAAACGCCGTAATAAGAACCGTCGGAGCTTTTCAAAATATACCAAACCGTATCGCGCAGAACGGCGACATCGGTTTTTCCGTCGCCGTCGTAATCCGCCGGAACGGGTTTATCGGTCGAGATGCCGAACGAAACGCCGTAAAAACCGTCGCGGCTTCTCTGCAAAAACCACGCGCCGCTCGACGGGCGATAAACGGCGATGTCGGTTTTGCCGTCGCCGTCATAATCTGCCGGAACGGGCTTGTCGTTCGCTTCGCCGAAAGTCGTTCCGAAGAAACCGTCACGACTGCGGTTGATATACCACGCGCCAGCTGACGGACGATAGACGGCGACATCGGTTTTGCCGTCGCCGTCGTAATCACCCTGCGCGACTTTATCGGTCGAAACGCCGAACGACACGGCGACAAACGCCGAATTTGAGCTGTTTAAGATATACCAAAAACCGGTCGAAGGGCGGAAAACGGCGACATCGGCTTTCAAATCGCCGTCGTAGTCGCCGACCACCGGCACGTCGCCGTTTTGTCCGAAGCCGATGCTCATAAATCCGCCGGAACTCTTCTGAATATACCAAGCTCCGTTTGACGGGCGGAAAACGGCGACATCGGTTTTGCCGTCGCCGTCATAATCGGCGGCGACCGTTTTATCGCCGTTGATGCCGAATGGAAATGCCTGCAAGTTTCCGTTCGTGCTGTTTTGGCTATACCAGGTGCCGGTTGACGGGCGAAAAACCGCGACATCCGATTTTCCGTCCGCGTCAAAATTGGAAATCGCCGTGCCGGTCAGAATGCTTTTATTAGTCGTGTAAATATAATCGCCGTTTGTCGTGCCGTCGCTGTTGGCGGCGTTGCCCGCCGCGTAAATACTGACCTTTCCGGCTCTCTGCGCGGGCGCAGTCCAGGTAAATGTCCACGATTTCGTATCGAAAACCGTCGGCGTGATGCCGTCAATCGTATGTTCGACATAAGTGCGCTGGTTGCCGCTGACGAGTCCGTTGACAAGCTGCATCTGCGCGGGCGATTGTGTCGGCAGGCTGAATGTGCCGACTTTTTTTCCCTGACCGTCAACCGCCGTCAATTGAAAACCGAAAACGACCGCGCCGTTTTGTGCCGTCGTCACCGTAATCGGAATCTGTTGGTTCGGCAGATAATTGGCGGGAAGATCGGAAATCTTTACGCTTCCGTCGCCGCTGTTGACCGGATTGCTCGAATGACACGAAGTGCAATTGTTTTCGCCCGGCGCGTTCGTATGCGAAGCCGACGGACCGGATGCCGACGCGCTGACCGTTTCGTATTTGACGGAAAATTTTTGAAAACCGAAAACCGCAAAAATCGCCGTGCAGAAAACGACGCTCGTTTTTAACAAAATCTTCTTGCGCGAAATAAAAGACATTTTTTAAAGCTCCTTAGGATATTACGGGTTAGAAATTTAGATATGCGTTTAGATGAATCGGAACAGCCGAAAGTCTATTGAAATTTTAAAGTTGTCTGGATTTAGAAGGAAGTTATCTTAAAATTAAAATAAATTCTGTCAATCATTTTACTAATTATTATCC
>CAXTMQ010000191.1:8722-9082 GCA_964245305.1 uncultured Pyrinomonadaceae bacterium | reverse complement strand
ATTGCCGAGACTGCCGACATCGAATAATCTGATTTCCGCATAATCCATCTTGAAGATATTGAAATCTTGCTGCTTGTCCGGCAGGATCGGCTGACCTTTCGGGTCGAGCGTGATTTCCGAGTTGAAAAACGGATCGTGCGAGACGACGAGTTGACCGTCGCGGCTCACGACCGTATCCAATTCCAAAGTATTCACGCCGAGATCGAGAGCTTTTAGAAAAGCGGGAATCATATTTTCCGGCATCAAGCCGCGCGCGCCGCGATGACCTTGAATATCGAATTTTTCGCCCGATTGCGCGACGGCACTAATCGGAATCATCAAAGCCGTTAAGAGAAAGAATAGATTCTTAAATTTCACCAT
>CAXTMQ010000191.1:5203-8712 GCA_964245305.1 uncultured Pyrinomonadaceae bacterium | reverse complement strand
CCCAAAACGCGCTAATTTTATCAGCCGTTTGGAAAAGTTTAGAAATAAACTTTCAGCGCGAATTGAATCTGCCGCGCCGGAAACGTGCTGCTGATCGTGCCGAAAGCCGCGTTGCCGAACGTGCCGTTGGCGGCTTGGAAATTCGTTTTGTTGAACAAATTAAAGAATTCAGCGCGAAATTCGAGGCGCGTTTCTTCGGTGATCGGCAGGCGAAATTGTTTATGCACGCCGAGATCGAAATTGAAGTAACTATCGCTGCGGGCGATGTTGCGACCGGCGGTTCCGAACGGCGCGGTCGGCGAAAACGGCGCGAAACAAGCGGTGTTGAAATAATTCAAAATCGGGTTCGGACGATTCTCCCGATTCGTCGGACCGCAAATGACGTTCGGGCGCAGAGCCACGCCGCCTAAAAACGTCGGCAGGTTGTTCGTCACCGGCGAAGCGTTCGAGACGCGCAGATTGATCGGCTGTCCGCTCGTCGCCGTGTTGATGCCGGTCAGAGTCCAGCCGCCGATGAATCCGTCGAGAATCGGATTGAGATTTTCGCCGAAGTAACGACCGCGACCGACCGGCAAATCAAGCACGAAACTCGTCGTGTTGTTGAACGGCTGATCGTATGCGCCGATGCCTTTGTCGTTTTTGATGTCGTAGAAATTCTGCGGCGTTCCGGTATTGCCATTCGGCTCTTCCAGAACCTGCGAAGCATTGTCAATCGCTTTGGAAAACGTGAACGAGTTGAGTAGATAAAATCCTTAATTCGCCAATTCGTATTGACTGCGAAGACCGAAATAAAAATCGGCGAGATTATAAAGATTATTCGCCGCCATGCCCGTCGGACGACTGTATTGATCGCTGGAAGTGTCCAGTCCGTAAAGCGGATTCGTATCCTGCACGGCGGTATTGACGCGCAGATATTCGTAGCCGGTTTTCAAACTGTGCCTCCCGAGCGCGAGAGCGTAGGAAGCGCGCACGTCGTAATCGGTCGGGTCCTGATACTGCGGATTGGTCGCCTGCCTGCCGAGCTATGAAAAGCCGTTGGTCGTCTGCGTGTTCAAGCCGCCGGCAACCGTCGGATCGTCGGACAATCCGGTGATGCTGTAAAGCTCTTTGATGGTTTGCGTGCCGATAAGGGGCGGACTTTTAACGGCTGTCGGTAGCGATGTTTTTCAAAGTAACGGTCGCGTTCCGCACCGCCGCTTCGTTCGCGTCGCGCACTGCGCCGAGAACCGTCGCCGTCTCAAACTGCGCGTTGATATTGGCGGTCAAAACGAAGATTATTACTGCCGGTAGAAGGGACAAATGGATATTCAGCGTATTAAAATTTTTAGTCACAAACGAATTTATTCTTATCCGCTCGAACTCGATTCGGCGCGGATTGATAGTTTGGCGTTCGGCAAAAAATCGCTTTGCCGAACGCCGTTGCCGGGGTTTTGGAAATAAAACTTAGTTGCTGCTGGATTTAAATTTCTCGCTTAGATAAAGCGTAATTTGTTACGGGCGTGTGGATAAGATGTTAAATTCAAATTAAATGTTCAAAACGAATCGGCGAAGCATAAAATTGAAATCATTCAATGATTTGATTCGGCAAGAGAAATTTATGAGCGGTCAGGAAATCGAAAAAAAGTATCTGTTGGCGAGACTGCCGCGCGGCATCGCCGGCGGCACAGAAATCAGGCAGGGCTATCTCAGCACCGGAGAGCCGGAAGTGCGCGTGCGGATGAAAGGCGCGAATTTTTTTCTGACGCGCAAAAGCGGCGCGGGATTTATCAGGGACGAAGAAGAATGCGAGATTTCAAAAGAAGCGTTTGAGATTCTCTGGTCGCTGACCGAAAACGCGCGAATCGAAAAAACCCGCTACGAAATCGCCGGCGCGGACGGGTTAATCTGGGAAATTGACGAGTTCCAGAGTGATTCGGCGGAAAAACTTTTTATCGCCGAAGTCGAGCTGCCCGACGAAGCGACCGCGCCGCGAATTCCGCCTGTCGTTGCCGAAGTCGTCGTCCGCGAAGTTACCGTTGAAGCGGCTTACAAAAACAAAAATCTGGCGGTTAAAGGATTTCCGGTCGGTGAATAATCAAACTTCAATTCATTTGCTAAGATTAATTTTTACGGTCGAAATTTATAGACGGCGGATTTCAATGTTATGGCGAAAGCAAAAGAAATAACCGGACTCGACTGCGCTGCTGACGCGCTGCTGTGGGCGGCGGAAGTTCTGCGCGTCCGGTTTGATGAAGTCGTGAATTTGCGCGGCGCGGCTCTCGATTTTTCCGACATCGAAGGCGTTCACGATATGCGCGTGGCGATCAGGCGTTTGCGAAGCGCGATGCGCGATTTCGAGCCGCTCGTGAAAAAGCGTCTGCCGAGAAAATTGCGAAAAGATTTGAAGCGCGTCGCCGACGCGCTCGGCGCGGTGCGCGATCAGGATGTCGCTATCGAGTTTCTCGAAAAGCTGCCGGACGAAACCGCAGCGGATTCGATCAAACAAGGCATCGGCGTATTTCTGGAAGAACGAAACGAACGGCGCGATGCGGCGCGTCTGAATTTAATCGAAACCGTCGCCGACGAAAAAATTGACGATTTGCAAAAACGATTCGCCCGCGCGGTTGATAAAATGGCGAGCCGCAAAAAAGCGAAACGGACGATCAGTTTCAACGAAGCCGGACGCGCGGCGGTCGCCGACGGGTTGGAAAATCTGCTCAATCTGGGAGCGCATCTGTATCATCCGTTCAACGTCGCAGAGCTTCACGACATGCGAATCGCGGCGAAACGTCTGCGCTATACCATTGAGCTTTTCGTCGCCTGCTGGGGCGAGCGCATTGAGCCGTTCGCTGAAGAAATTGCCCGGATGCAGTCTTTTCTGGGCGAGGCGCACGACTGCGACATTTGGATCGATGATTTAGGAAAACGGCTGGCGCGCGAACAGGAAAACGCGGCGGCGAGTGAAAGCGAACATCAGACCGCCGTTTGGCTGCTGTCCGAATTCGTCAAAAAACGCTTCAAAGAATATCGCTCCGCCCTTCACCTTTGGAGCGAGTGGGAAACGAACGCTTTCGCCGAGCAGATAAGGGAAATAATTCAAGCGATATAAGACATCACCTTAATTGCCGGTTAGTGTTCTTCAAATAATGCGCTTGCCGGCGAAGTATTGGACCTTTTCACTATCTTCAGTGTCGCGCTTAATTGCGGCTTCTGAAAGCTGGTTTATGGCAGGACAGTGATTCCGTTCTTGCGTTGAACTTCACCGGTTTTTGTATCTAATCGCAAAATATCATCGGAATGTTCTGTATTGTAAATCTGACAGCGATTGGAGTTAGAGTGCCGAATAATCGCAAATCCAATGATTATCGAAGCCAATAAAATACAAATCCCTAAAAATTTAATGCTGTCTATTCTTTCAATTTTCATTTTTATTCGTAATCATACCGGATTCAATTAATAAAAATCTCCGTCCGGCTCGTCGAGTGCAAACGGCGAGGCGCGATAAATTTTGACTTTCATTGAAACGAAAA
>CAXTMQ010000191.1:0-5161 GCA_964245305.1 uncultured Pyrinomonadaceae bacterium | reverse complement strand
GAACTTAATTGTTCGGATTTTTGTTCAATTCTTCCTGGCGGCGTTCTTCGTCGTCGTGTCCAAAAAGGTCTTCGTCGGGAGCATAGGCGCGCGGCGCGGTCAGCGGTTCGGATTTGAGCATCACGATTCCTTTTTCGTTTTTGTTTGAGCGAAGCTGCGTGTCCGGCGTGAAGTACGGCACGTCGGTTGTTTGTTTCAAGTTCAAAGCCTGGTCGAGCGCGGTCGTATTCAGCGTCAGCGATTTCGCCATTTTGAAGAAAATATCGGTTTGATCGTAGTAACCGAAAAATAACAACGCGCCCGCGCCTTCCGCCGTGACGGGAACGCTTGAGCCGGTGTGGTTGCCGGTGCGGTAGCCGACTTTGAGGCGGTAGCGGTTCGTGTTTTCCGGGTAGCGGTCGCCGTTCGCGTCTTCGTAGTTCGGAAAGCCGGAAGTTTCGCCCGCCGCGTTTTCGATGCCGATTTGTCCCTGCGTTCCGCCGCGATTGCCGTTCGGATACGGCAGCGTCGAGATGACGTTCTGCACGACGTTCGGCACGGTCGTGTCAACCACGCCGACAATGGACATTGACTGGTCGTGGTCGGCGGTGACGATGACGAGGTTGTTGGCGCGGCTCTGCGGCGTGGCATTTAAAAATGCGCTTCCGATGCCGACGGCTTTGTCGAATTCAATCGTGTCCCAGATTTGTCCGGCGACGTAATTCGGGTGCGATTGCTTATCCATCGAAGCACCTTCAATTTTGGGTTAAATAACTGAATGAAAGTTATAATCTTCGTTTCTCTGATCTGCGCTTTTTCTTCAAGCAGCGTTTTCGCCGTCTGCGAAGATGAGCCGACGATTGCCGGCAGTGGGAAAATTCTGAAAGAGATAAAATTGAAAAGCCGGGCAATGTCAAAAAAGCCGACTCGACCGCCGGTGAAATCAGCCTGACCGTCAAGGCAATCGTCAAGGGCGCGTCGTGGCAAAAGCCGAATGCGGAAGCCGCCGTGCTGACCGTTTTCGTTGACGGCAAATATAATCAGGACGCGATTTTGTTCGCGGGCGAAAAAGTTTTCGCGTATCAAATGCTGCTCGGAAAATTCGATTCAAGCGAACATAAAATCACGCTCGTCCTGAACGAAAAACATTCCGCGCCGAATGCGAAAAATGTCCGTATTGAGTCTGTTTCTGCGGGACGTTTAGAAGATTTGACCGTTACCAAACCTGTCGATAGTTCGATTCCAGCGTATTTCGCCGCCTTGAATGCTCCGGTAATTTATCTGCGAGCCGACACGATTGATAAATTTTCCGACGTTACGCTGTTGACCTACTACGAAATTTTCATTGAGCCGGAAAACGTCAAACGCATCCGCTACACGACGATTTTCACCAATGAGGACGGCGGCACGCAGTCCGCTGCGCTGATGGCGCGTTGGGGGCGAATGACCGACATCGAATGGATTTACGAAATGCGCGTCAGCGAATCGGGCGCGGTTTTGTCGGAAATTTATCAGGCGGCGAACCACGAAACGAAAAATTTTCAAGGCGCGCGGCTCGGCGCGCATCCGTTGATTCTCGACGCGACCGTCAACAACAATTTCGCCGACACAGGCTGCACCGCTTTGCGCGTTTCGCCGATGCTCGTGCCGGTGAACTTATCCGTCGGCTCGCGCGAAACCGTGATGGACGCGAACGCCTGGACGTATCAAATTATGGCGCGGGAAGCGATTCGGGAAGGGCGCGTCAATCCGGCGAACTTGGGCGCGAACACGATTGCCGACCCGCGCGGTTATCTTTACGCCGAAATTTACGGCGAGCCGAAAAACGCCGCGATTGCTTTTGAGATAAAAACGCCGGACGGCAAGATTTACTCTTCCAACCCGGGCAACAAATTTTTGCGCCTCAATCGTCCCGGTTACGTCCGCATCGCGCTTCTTTCGCCGGCGGAAATTTCCGGTGCTGAAAAACTCGCCGCAACGGTTCGCTGTTATAGTATTTCGTCCGACAAAGAAGCGGTTTGCCGCAACACGCGCCTCGTCAAAATCGTCCGTCTCGACCGTGATTATCTGCCGCGTGAAACGAAAATCCGAGCCGCGCCGCAAACCGTTAAAGCGAACGAAGCGGCTGAATTTTCCATCAGCCGCTTGTTAAAATAATCAAAAATTTATCGCCCGCGATTGTCTTTAAAGCTCGTTCGAGACGGGTGAAACTATTGATAACTTTTCAAGTTCAAAAGCCTCGAAATTTCGCATTTCGAGGCTTTTGCTGATTGAGAATCAGAAGTTTCCGCGCCGATTATTGTTCTTCGACAAAATTCAAATCCGTGATTTCTTGATTGACGTTGACGACCCGCGCGGCGAAAACGTAATTCTTGGCTTTAACCTGAAAAATATACGTTTCGCCCGACGCGACTTCCGTAAACCGGTAATAACCGAACGGATTCGTTAAAACCGTGCGGGTCGTGCCGTCGGCGGCGGTTAGACTGACGAGGGCTTTGGAGATTCCACGGTCTGCCGCATTTAAAATCCGTCCCGAGATTGTCACGCTCGCCGCCGTCGGCGATAAACCGACGACGCGCACGTCGCTGCGGAATTTTTTGAATTCGTTGTTCGGCAGTTCTTTGGCGATGATGCCGTCGCCGTAATAAACGTCGTCGCCGTTGTCGCTCAAAAACTGCACCGGCAGCGAAGCGTTCGGCGCGAAGCTGCTGATTCCGCTCGGTACTTCGACAATCGCTTCGGGATTCATTCCGCTCAAATCGGTCGCGCGCTGAACCGGCGCGTTCGCCGGATTGCCCGTCCACGAATAAATGCGGAAAACTCCGGCAGATGAGGCTGAACCCGCGACGATCAGATATTCGTTCGACGAATTTTTCTTGATCTCACGAATGCCGAGACCGCCCAGATCGAGTTGGATCGGCGCGCCGAAAATTGCCTGCGCCGCGGTCGGATTGCCCGCGACGAGCGCGGTGAAATTCAGCACCGGAACGATCAGGGCTTTCGTGCGGTTCGCCGCCGGAACGATGGGAGCGCGAAAAGCGATATAAGCCGTCGCCTCGTCCGGCGCGAACGTCAAACCTTCGATATTAAAACCGCTGCCGTCCGCCGCTTCGGGAATCACGCCGGTCGCCGCGCTCGCCGCCAAACCGAAATAATTCGCGCCCAAACCGTGTTGATTGTTCGCGTCCCAATTTATCAGATCGGTTTTCAAATTATCGTAGCGACCGACGTAAGTTAGAGTCGCGCCCGCGCCCGCGCCGGAGAGGTCGGTGGCGAAAAGCCGCGAGCGCTTCGGGCGATTGCCGCCGCTCGAAGAATTGCTGTGCGAGCCGAGCCAGTAAATCCGGTTGCCGCTCTGCGCCGAAGCCTCGATGTCAACTTCGCGCGGAGTCATCGAGTTCGGATCGGTCAGACCGAGATTCGCCGTGAAATCGAAAACCGCGAGCGGCAAGCCGGAATTGTTGCGGCTGTAAAGCCGCAAGCCCTGATCTTCGTCGTCGCCGACGAACATATAATCGGCATCAACCGCAATCGCCGTCGAAGCGTCGGATTTGCCGGTGTGCCAGCGCGTCGCCGCCGTCTGATTGGACGGCACGGAAGCCGCGTAATTGATCGTGTAAACGGCTGACGAACCGCCGTCGCTGACCGTGACCGTAATCGTCGCGTAGCCGGTCGCGGCGGGCGTGATTTTCAGATTTCTCGAAGCGTTCGCGCCGCTCAGATTTAAATTAGCGTTCGGCACGACCGTTTGATTATTGCTCGCCGCCGTCACCGTCAGCGAAGCGGTCGGCGTGTCGGTATCGGCAATCGTCAAATCAACGCCGAGCGTTCTTCCCGGATCGGTCGCGTCGTTGACCACGCCGCTCAGGTTGCCGCCGCCGTTGGCGGGCAGGCTGATAAACGGACTCGCGGTGTTTTCGGAAATCGTCGGTGTCGCCGAAGCGATGCCCGTTCCCTGAACGGCGAAATCGTATGGATTTTCATCGCCGTCGTTGTTGGCGATGTTCACCGTCGCGGTTCGCGCACTTAAACCGGACGGTGTAAAGCGAACAGTGAAACCGGTCGAACCGCCCGCTGCGACGGAAGCCGCCGGCGCGGTGAGCAGCGAAAATTCGCCCGCGTTCGTGCCGGCAAAAGTTATCGCGCCGACGGTCAGATTTGCCGTGCCGAGATTTTGAATCGTATAAGTGCGGTCAAGGCTTGTGCCGAGCGCGACATTTCCGAAATCGGTAAAGTCCGCCGCTGCCGGAGTCGCGTCGCCGTCCGTAATCGTCGCGCCGTTGCCGGTGATATTAATTTCCGGCGCGGCGACCGCCGCCGCTTGCGGAGCGAACGCGACACCTTTGACGATGGTTCCGGTCGGTGCGGTATAAAGCGTTAAATTATTCGCGGTCGTGATACTGATCGTCGCGTTTTAACCTGCCGTGTCGCTCAATCGAACGACGCTGTTGGCGGTGGTCGCGCCGGTTCCGGTTGACGCGTAAAGGAATGCGCCGTTCCCGTCGTCGGCAGCGGCGAGTCCGAAGCCGCCGAAAGTCGTCGTGTAAGTTCCGTTCGCCGTCCAATTTCCGCCGACTAATGAAAACTTGGCAATCGTTCCGGCGGTCGCGCCGGTCGCCGAAAGAATATACAGAACGTCAAAGCTCGCGCCGTTGTCGCCCGATGAAATCAGATAAAAATCCTGCGCGCCGGTCGTGCCGTTCGGCAGTCCCGGCAAAGGAGTGATCGTGCCGCCGGAAGGCGCGGAAACGGTCGAAACCGGCGGTATCGTCGCGCTTGCCTGAAACGCATAGACGGTTCCGCCGAAACTTTTGACCGAACGCAAATTTCCCGACGGGCTTGCCGTTGTCGCGTTGTTCGTGTAAAGTCCGCCCTGATCGCCGATATAATACGTCGAATTATTTAAGCTGGTCGCGCCGCGTGTCTGATTGCCGCTTGCTCCGCTGTAAGTCGTCGCCAGATTATAAGCTCCGGCGTTATTAAAAGTTCCGACTCCGCGCGGATTCAGGGTGTTGACGTTAGCCATCGTATCGTTTGAATTCGCGCCGGTAAAAGTCAGCAAGGAGCCGTCATTCGTCGTCGCCAGATAACCCGTGCTGGTCGCCGAACCGCTGAAACGCAAACCGCCGTTCGCCGTTCCGCTCGGAACGGGAAGCGTTTGAACCGGCGATGTATTTAACGT
>CAXTMQ010000190.1:0-9089 GCA_964245305.1 uncultured Pyrinomonadaceae bacterium | reverse complement strand
CCGTAAATAATTTCTTCGCATTTGAACATTAACTGTTCGATTTCCGTTTCGCTGAATTTGCCGCGCTCGGCGACGAGCCGCGCCAGTTCCTGACGCGAAACGCTGAAATTATCCGCGCCGACGAGCCGCGCGACGCGGCGGCGAAAATCCGTGTAAATATTTTCCACCGCCAAATCGAAAGCCTTCGTGCGCTCCTGCAATTCCGCCATCGCCGCGACGTATTCTAATTTCGATAAACGATTCGGCTCAAAAGCCGGCAAAGGGCGCGCGAAACGGCGGCTTTGCGCGAATAAAATTAAGGCGATCAGCGCGGCGATTTGCGACGCGACGGCGATGATCGGCGTTCCTTCAAAATAATCGAGCAGGCGGTTTTGCCCCGCGCCGAAGCCTTGATGAAATTCGTCGAACGCGATAATTCCTTGTTTGGACGCGATAATATTGACGGCGAGCTGCGCGTTGTCAACGAGGCTGATTCCGCTGTTCGAAACGATAAACGGATCGCTCAGAAAAACGACTTGCCCCGAACCGAAAGGGAAATCAGCCAGAATAGTTTTGTCGTTGTTCGCCAGATGCGCGACCGGCGCGTCGAGCGCGATTGTCGAGATTTTCGTCGCAATGCCCGACACCGTTTTGTTCTGAATTTTTTTGACAGATTTATTTGTCGCAATTGGCGCGGGCGGCGCGTCTTCATCTTCGTCTTCGTCGTAATTTCCGGCTGTTCGATTCGCGTTGGAATCGTTTAAATTAACCGGCTTCGGCGGCGCGATGGTGTCCGTAAAATGTTCAAAACTGATTGACGAAGCGAAGCGCGAAGGCTGGACGGCGTTGACTTTATTCGTATAAACGGTCGGCTGCGTCGGTTTGGCGGCGACGATTTTTTCCGTCATTTGATTGACGTTCGACGGGTCGAAATTGACGAACGGCAGTTTGTTTTCGGGTGAAACGGAAATGCTCCAATTAGTGGTCGTTTTAATCAAATCTGACGGCGGTTCGCGGTCAATTATCACTAATCTGCCGCCTTCGGAAACCCATCGCAAAAGCTGTTCGATTTCCTTTTCATCGAACGCGCGGCGCGTGCGACCGATGACGACGAAAGTTTGCGGTTTGTTTTTGTCGTTGATGAGCAGAGCCGACGGCGATTCCTGCCAGCGCGTCGGTCGTCTGCCGGTTTCCGCCAAAAGTTCGTAAAGCGCGCGTGTTCCGGTCGCGCCCGCATTAAAAGTCGAACGATTCGGCGCGAATTCGCTGTCCGGCGTTTTTTCCTTTTGCACATAAGACGCGGCGTTCAGCCCGATCATTACGACGATTAGCAAAACGAGCGCGAAAAATATGAAAAACTTTTGTTTCATTAATTTTCAGTTAGCAATTAACGATTATCATCTTTCGCCAAGAAACTATCTTTTAGTGAAAATTGAAAGCCGTCAGCCGTTAACCGTTCTCTTGTAGTTGCGGCGAAATTCTTCCCAATCGCGCGGTTCGGCTTCGCTGAAGCCATACCAATGACGCTCGTAATTAAGCGTCAAGCCGCGCATATTTTCGTATAATTCTTTCTTTTTCCGAACGTCGCGCAGATAATCGCGGTTGGTTTTATTTTGCGCGAGACCGATGATTTTTTGCTCGCTCAATTCAAACAAAAGCGCGATGTAACCTTTGCGAATCGCGCCGCGCAAATCGCCGTTACGCACCAGTTTTTCCGCTTCGTCGAACAGGTTCGCCGATGTTTCGTTCGCCGAAAGACGCTCGCCCAAGATCACGCGCTCGCGCTTTTCGCTTTTTTCAAAACGCCGGAAACGCGCGGCGAGAAACGGCGCGAAACGATAAATCAAAAATCCGATGATGCCCAAAATAACCGCGTAAAGAAGCATCTGCAAAACGAACGAAAACGATTGAAAATTATTTTCCGCGCTCGGTTCGGGAATAGTCGGCTTCGGAAAAATCTTATCGAGCCATTCCATAATTTTGCGGTAAATTCTATAAAACAAACTTTCCTGCGCGGCTTCGGGTTTTTGGTATTCTTCGCGGCGCAGAATCTCCGCGAGCTTTTGTTTGTCTTCGTCTTTCGGGCGCGTCACTGCGACGGAATTTTCGAGTTCGTCGAGCTTTTTTTCGAGCGCGTCGAGCCGTTCTGCAATTTCGTTCAGAAATGCTGCGCGCTTCGGCGAATTCGCCGGTTCTTTTTCAAGTTTATCGAGCCGTTCGGCGAGCCATTGATTATTCGCTTCAAAAGTTTGATTCTGCCATTCGATTTGTTCGGAAACCGGCACGTTTTTGCGAATCTGCGCGAGCGTCGCGCGTTCCGATTTTTGATAATCTTCAAACGATTCGTCCTCGACATCCGGCGCGAGCAAATTCTGCGCGGCGAGTTTCGCTTCTCGAATCGCGCCGCGATATTTCGCCAGAGTTTTGGCTGAAACCGTATTCGAGAATGAAAAAAAGGCAAGCAGAAAAATCGCTGCCGAAAGCGCGGATTTTTTAGAAAAAAAATTAATTAAGCGATTATCCGTTTTCATTCGTGAGTTCAAAAAAATATTTCGACGAATTCAACTCAAACCCAAAGGCGATGTCGCAGATCGGCGCGGCGGAATCGGCGTTGATTGAATGGGCGCGGTTTGATTTGCCAGCGCGGGCTGCAAAGGATTGACGTATTCGCGCGGAACTGACGGAATTTCGCCGAGCCGACGCGCCGCCATCAATTCGATGTCGTAACCTTCGTGGCGCACGCGCTCGTCAACATAAAGCAGACACAAACCGATCATCCAAACCGGCATCAGCAGAATAAAACTCGCCTGCCAAATAAATTGCGTGGCGATTTCATACCACGCCGGAATCAAATCTTTGTCGAAGCCGAAACTGAAAATCGGCACGCCTTCGAGATAAGCATACCAACCGAGCGGAATGTAAAAAAGCGACAGCGCGGAATAAGTCGCCACCGTCGTAAAAACAAACAGCGCGGCGAATCGTTTGACGTTGCCGCTCGCCAAAGTCGCGCTTCTGCCGAGCGCGGATGTCACGCTCTGTCCTTCAACAAGCATAATCTGCGGCACATACGCGAACCGCGACGCGAGAAAGAAAAACGCCCAACCCGTTCCGACCAAAACCGCCGCGCCGATCAAAACCGAAACGATGATAATCAAAAACGGCGAAAAGCTGAAAAAATACGCCGCCAGCATCACGACAATCGTCGCAATCGTCAGCCCGAAATAAAAAATCATTATCCCGACGATACCGAGCAGAACCGCAATCACGGCGGAAGCGACGATCAAGCCGCCGAGTCTGGTGCGCGTATTTTTATAAGTCGCCGCAAAAGAAAGCGGCTCGCCGAACAAAATATGCCGCACGAAATTTCGCGCCGCGCCGCCCATCACCGTCAAGGTCGCAATCGTTTCCGTCAGCCAGATAACCATTGAGCCGAACCACGTAAAAAGATAGTAAAAAACCATCTCGCCCGAACCGTTCGACTGGCTGACCATAAAAACCTTGCGCCCGAGCAAAGTCCAGCCGATAGAAATCAAAGTCCCGATCACAATCGGCGGCGCGGCGATCCATACAAACGTCCAAAAATTCTGCCGATAAAATCTGACGGCGCGGTCAATTAAATCTCCCGCGCCGAGCGGCGTGAGCGACAGTTGAGAATGAACCGGATTATTCATACTTTTGCGGAAGAACGACTTTTTAGATTATAGCCTGCAACGAAGATTTTCCGAAAATAAAAAAGGCGTTGTCCTTATTGAAAACAACACCTTTTGAAGCGCAAAATTGATTGCCCAGAAATTAATTCTCCGAATCAAGTCAATCAAGCGACCGCCCGACAAACTTCGTCCTAAATTCTGTTGCGCCCAAGTCATACAAATCTCGCTGCTTTTATCTACAGCAGGTGTCGGATTTAATATAATGAAATTACGCATATAGCCGTAAATAATTCTACAAATTGTTGTGTCAGTATTGTCTCTCAAAATAAGTTTTGTTTGAACTGATAAATCTTTTCGTCTCCGGCTGTGATTTGGATAAGGCGTAAAGCTATATAATCCGAGATGAAAGGGCGCGATTTGCGCCCGTTTAGTTTCCGCTTGGCATTTGCTCCAGCCGAACTCCTGTTTGAGCAGTCGAAAGATTTCTTCAACTTATTGGCGAAAGCAGCAAAGGCGTTTCAACTAAACGCTTGTTAGAGAAAGATTATATAGCCAGCCAAAAATTGCGCCCGTCTTTGACGATTAGATTTTGATGCTTTACTTTTCTCAAACCGCCGCCAGTGCGCCCGAACTGAAGCCGAAACGCTTTGCTGATTTTCACCTTATCCAAAACGCAATTGACTTTGGCTCTGCCGATGTAACGCCAACCGCACAAGTCCGGCAAATTCAGCAGTTTGTTGCAACTATATTAACTGCCGTACAGCAAATACAAAGGCTTTACGCCGCCTCGCGCCTGTTTGAATATCTGGCTGGCAAGTTCGATCTCTGACTGCCCACCTTTTTCCAAACGTGCTAGCGAAAGCGGAGATTTTTTTGTCGTCTGTCCAAACGAGCAACACGATGTTCATTCCGAAGAAGGCTTTTCCAACCTATAAATCCCGCATGAAAGAAACCGCTTCGGTTCGCAAGGCGAACCGAAGCCATCAAATAGCCGTTTGCTCCGACTAGCTGTTTTGTAAATCATTCTCACAATCTTTTTGAAAAGGGAAAATCCGTATATAATAACCGATAAAGATGATCGTGCGTCAGCACATTTAATTGATGCCGAACAACATTAACTCGTCTGCGTGTTGCGATAAATCAAGTCAATCAATCATCCTATCATTGCAGAAGTCATTGGCTTCCATCTTTTGTTCATAATACTAACACTCTGTCTGAATTTATACTCTTGCGTACTCTCAGTTATTAGTGCAAAGCTGTTCATATATCTATATTAAATCCATAAATTTGTATAAATTATGAATCTAATTGATTCTTAATGCTCAGCAAAGCGGGCAGATTGGGATACGGAACGATTTTTGCTTCATAGCATTTCGTCATATATCTGAATTTTCTTACAGAATATGTTTGATAAATTGATGTTGGAATTATTCAGATTTCTTATATAGATTCCGTTAGCTTTTAATTTTATAAATCCTGTGGACTGCTGTATGCGACATAAAGATAGTTATGTTGCAGAATCGTAATGGCAATTTCAACGGTATTGAAAAGCATCGAATCTATTAACCTAAAGCAAATTTAAGGAGTAATTCATGATTGAACTAAAGACTCGAATTTCTGTTAATGAAGGCAATAATAGATTTGTCGAAAGAAATGTACGATTCTTAAAAAGAATCGCTCTCAGTTTATTTACTATGATGGTTTTGCTGTCTTTGCCGACTTTATCTTCGGCACAAGCAACATCAGGCGTAACCGGAGTTGTAACGGACTCTACTGGCGCAGTTGTTCCTGGCGTAACTGTTACTCTTACAGACACTAAAAACTCACAAGAATTAACAGCCAAGACAAATGAACAAGGTGTATATAACTTCCAAAACGTGGCTCCGGGAGCCGCATATAAACTTACTTTTTCTATTCAAGGTTTCCAAACGGCTACTATTACAGATGTTGCGCTTGGAGTCGGTAGAACGGAAACATTCAATTCTACTCTGTCTGTCGGAGATGTTGGCGCAACGGTAGAAGTCGTGGCTGCTCCAGGCGATACTCTAAACACAACTGACGCAAGTATCGGTAATATTATTGACACACGACAGTTAAGAGAACTTCCTATTCAAATTCGCAGCTCTCCTGCTGCTCTTATCGGATTACAACCAGGCGTAGTCGGCAACAATGTGGGAACAGGATCAACCAACAGAGTCGGTTCGGTTACAGGTTCTCGCGCTGATCAGGGCAATATTACGGTTGACGGTATAGATGCAAATGATCAGGCTACCGGACAAGCATTTGCTACTGTCGGAAATGCGCCGATTGATGCTATACAAGAATTTCGCGCCGTAACCACCAATCCCAATTCCTCCGAAGGACGAAGTGCCGGTGGTCAAATTCAGATTGTTACCAAGAGCGGAACCAATGTGTTTCATGGTTCATTACGAGAATATAATCGCACGGCAACAACAGCGGCGAACAGTTTTTTCAATAATCGTTCGGGAACGGCGAGACCGCAATTGACAAGAAATCAATTTGGCGGAAATCTAGGAGGACCTTTGCCTTTTTTACGTTTTGGTGAAGGCGGTCCTACTTTTACCAACGGGAAAGACAAATTATTCTTCTTCTTCGATTTTGAAGGACGACGCGACGCGCAAGGAGTTTCATATGCCCGCATCGTGCCTTTGAATACTTTCCGAAATGGTCAAATAAGCTATATCAATAATAACCCCGGCTGTACAACAGCCAGTCGTCAAAACACGACTCCGCAGTGTATTACTACTCTTACCCAAGCGCAGACCGCAGCCCTTGATCCGAGAGGCATTGGAGCTAATCAATCTCTTTTGAGTTTCATTAACAATCGTTATCCGCAGGCTAATGATTTGACATTAGGCGATGGAATCAATACAGGCGGTTTCAGATTTAATGCGCCGTCTCGCAGAGCGGATGATACATACACAGCACGAGTTGATGCTAATATTACGTCGAAACAGAATCTCTTTGTTAGATTTAACAAAGTCAACGCCCTTCGTACGGATACTGTCAATACTGTCGCCGAACAGTTTCCCGGCGATCCTGAATCAGGACAGATCGCAGTAAAAGATTATGCTCTGGCTATCGGTCACAGATGGTCAATCAGCAGCTCGCTATTTAACGGAATTACCGTTGGTAATTCTCGTTCCGATTTGGGGTTTTTGGCTCCATTCCGTCCTGCATCGCCTAATATCTTTACCTTCGGTGCTTTGTCAAATCCATATGCGGACATCAGTTTGCAAAGTCGAGTGGTTGATACTCCGACTATTCGAGATGATGCGACCTACAACATAGGCGGACATAGTCTCCAGTTTGGTGTTCAATTCAAACCAATCCGTTCGCAAACAGCACTCACTAACGATTTCAATACCGTTACAATCGGCTTGGGCGGCAACACTAACGCTTTAAATGCTGCTTTGCGACCTGCCAATATTCGCACGGGAACAGCATCTACTACTGCTTTTGATAGTGCCTTTGCTTTGCTTCTGGGGCGTGTAGCCAACATTGCAACTAACTTTAACTACGATACGACAGGACAGGCATTTGGTTTAGCATCCGGAAAAAGTCGAGATTATCGTTATAATGAATACGAATACTACGTTCAAGATAATTGGAAGATTAGAAATGATTTAACCATTAATCTCGGACTTCGTTACCAGCTTTATCCGGCTCCTTATGAAGCTAACGGGTTTCAGGCAGCAAATGACGTTGACTTAGACGAACTGTTTGCAATCAGAGTAAAAAATGGCGCGGCGGGAATCAGCGGTGATAATGCCGAACCTTTTTTGAATTACACATTGATCGGTAAGGGAAACAATGGTCGTCCCTTCTACGAAACCGACAAAAATAATTTTGCTCCGAGAGTCGGATTTGCCTACAATCCGTCATCTGAAAACGGATTCTTGAAAGCCTTGTTAGGGGATCGCCAAACAGTATTCCGCGGTGGTTTTACTAAACAATATGAACGCATTTCAGGTGGAGTCTCATTTATCGCAGATCAAGTTTCATACTTATTTGATAACTCTGCGACGACGGCTTTTGGTTCGACAAACCCTCGTACAGCATTGCTAAATGATCCTCGATTTACGGGTATCGGAAGTTTGCCTGTACAGAATGCGGCACCGATTATCACTAATCCTTCGACTCCGTTCGTTTCAGGCGGAGTGCCTTTTGGAAACGCTGAAGGACAAACCAATTATGCTATCGCTCAAAATTTTGAAGTTCCTTATTCATATCAATACAGCTTCGATATTCAGCGCGAATTGCCGGGTAACTTTTTGATAGATGTAGGTTACGTTGGACGAAAAGGTCGCAAACTGTTTACTCAAGCCGATGCGGCACAGATTGTTGATTTTAGAGATCCGGCATCAGGACAGTTTTTACTCGCATCACTCAACGCTTTGCAGGCTCAACTGGTATCCGGTGCCACGATTACCAATCAACCGTTTCTCGAAAATCAAATTAATTCAGCCGCTATTGCAAATTACGGCGGAAACTGTCAAGCGGTTTTCGGAAGTTCCTGCACAGCATTGGTCGGAAATTTCTTCGGTTCATTAGTTCAAATCGGAGATGCTTCCGACACCGTTCAAGCACTTGCGGCAAACGGTTTGCTCAACAATAATGTCGGATTAAGCGGACAATTTTCAACCAACGCTTATATAACCAATCTCGGCAAATCGAACTATAACGGTTTATTAATCAGCTTGCAAAAGAGATTTTCTCAGGGTTATCAGTTTGATTTTAACTATACACTTTCAAATTCGACAGACAATAATTCGACCGTAGCGAACACCGTATTCGGCGGATTAATCTGTGATTTGAGAAATCCTGATATTTGCACCGGACCTTCCGATTTTGACATCAGACATCTAATTAATGTGAACGGCATATTCGAAGTTCCTGTCGGTCGCGGAAAGTATTTCGGAGGAGATATGCCGCGCTACTTAGATGCGATATTAGGCGGCTTTGCATTCTCCGGTATCTACACATACCGGTCGGGATTGCCTTTCAGTACCACTACCGGTGCTTTCCCAGTAGGCTTCGTTCTAAATAGTCCTGGCGTTCAAATCGGAAATTCTTCAGTTCTTTCAGGAGGCATTCAAAACGCAAGCGACGGTACTATTCAATTTTTCGGAAGTCAGTCTGATGCATTAGCTGCCTTCCGTAATGTCAGTAACGGTGAAATAGGAAATCGTAATAACTTACGTGGTCCTAGTTTCTGGAATTTGGATTTAGGTTTGCAGAAGAATTTCAAACTGCCGTGGGAAGGTCAGCGTCTGCAAATTAGAGCTGATGCATTCAACGTATTTAACCATAATGCTTTCGGTTTACCGGCTGCAAACATTAACAGTGCTACATTCTGTCAAATTACTACTACCGCAACGGCACCTCGTGAATTGCAATTTGCGATTCGCTATGATTTCTAATAGTTAAGTATAAATT
>CAXTMQ010000189.1:8124-9117 GCA_964245305.1 uncultured Pyrinomonadaceae bacterium | reverse complement strand
ACGATAGACCGCGCAAGAAATTGCAGATGAAGGCTGATGAAATTGCGAAGATTTCGGAGACTTTGGGCGGCAATCTCGGCGTTCTGGTTTTGGCGGGCGGCGAACCTTTTACGCGCAAGGATTTGCCGGAAATCGTTCGCGCTTTTTACGAAAACAACAAGCTCGATTCGGTTTACCTGATGTCGAATGGTCAGATTCACCAGCGCATTTTCCCCGATGTCGCCAGAATTATGGACGAATGTCCGAACTTAAACGTGACGGTCGCGCTCGGCATTGACGGAATGAAGGAAGCGCACGAAAAAATCCGCCGCAAAGAAGGCAGTTGGGACAAAGCGATTCACACGGCGCGGACTTTGCAGGAAATGAAACGCGAGCAATATCCGCTTCTCAACATCCAAACCTGCACCTGCGTGATGCATTCAAACGAAGACACGATTTTCGATTGGTATGATTTCCTGAAATACGATTTGAAGCCGGACAAAGTGAATATCAATTACATTCGCCCGCCGTCCGCCGATCCGAACGAATTAAATTTCGATCACAAACGCTACGCCGAACTGTCGCACCGCATTTTGGAAGACACGAAAAACGCCGCGCTCAAAAATAATTACGGCGGTAATTCAGGAATTTTCAAAGCCGCCGTGGATATTTATATGCACGACGTAATCACCAAAACCAAAGAAGAAAACAAAGCGCAGTTGAAATGTTATGCGGGCAGCGCGGGCGCGGTTATTTACGACACGGGCGCGTTGTCTTCGTGCGAAAACAAAACCGACGTTTTGAATCTGCGTGATTACGAATGGAATTTTCAAGCCGCGTGGAATACCGATTTGATGAAGCAGCGTCGCAAGGAAGTCGCCAACGGCTGTTACTGTACGCACGAATCGAATTGTTATTATCCGTCTTTGCCGTTTAATCCGGGACATCTTATCAAAATTAAACGGCACGAAAGCCAGATGAAAAAAGCGCGCAAAGAAATGGACAAACGCGCTC
>CAXTMQ010000189.1:0-8114 GCA_964245305.1 uncultured Pyrinomonadaceae bacterium | reverse complement strand
GATTACAGAAGTTTTATAGAATTCTTGAGAAAATATTATGCGTAAATTAGTTTCAGTTTTTGTTTTTTCGGTGGCGTTATTTATCGGACTGTTTGCCGCGCCCGTAGAGAACCCGACGATTTATGAAAAAGTTTATCCGCTGTTTAGTCGAAGCGAAGCCGATAATTTGCTTGGGCGACGGGTTATAACCAAATACTCCAGTTCTCAGAAGGCTCTTGTCGGTATGAAATATTCGCTAAATGCCGAAGAAAATTTCATTATGGAAAAGATACAGAGCGGCGAAACCGGACAAGTTGTTGCTGTTGAAGAATTAGAAAACGGATTTTATCTCGAAATAAAGTGGGATAAAAAAGATAAATACGGTAGAGATATGTTTTCATACGGCAACCGATTTTCGAGCCGCGTATTTTGGGAATTTGAATAGTTTTTAAGTTGAAATAAATGCAAGTTTCGCCCGAATCCATTTTAGCAATGCCGAACGCTTTTCTGCTCGTTGATAAAGTCAATTCCAGACTGAAAGACGAGCAAAAACGGCGACGGCATTTTTATAAAATCGTTGAAGAAAATAAAAAAATGGAATTCATCAACGGCGAAATTATCTTTCACTCGCCGGTAAAATTACAGCATAATCGCGCGACGAAATTACTATGCGTTTTGCTGAATACTTTTGTTGCTAAACACAAACTCGGCTTTGTCGGCGTTGAAAAAATTATGATTTCGCTGACGCGCAATGATTATGAACCTGACTTATGTTTTTTCGGAATTGAAAAGGCAAAAGATTTCAAAAACGAACAAGTCCAATTTCCCGCGCCGGATTTCGTCGTCGAAGTTCTGTCCGATTCGACTGCGAAAGCCGACCGGACAATAAAGTTTCAAGATTATGCGGCGCACGGCATTAAAGAATATTGGATCATTGACGCGGAAAACGGATTGATTGAACAGTATTTTTTGCGGAACGAAAATTATGAACTTTTATTGAAAGCTAAAGAGGCAACGATTGAAAGCGTCGTTGTGTCGAAATTCAAAATCCCGATTCGAGCCGTTTTCGACGAAACTGAAAACTTAAAAGCGTTGACTGATTTAATCTCAAAATAAAACTGCTCGAATGTCGCAAAACACACCGAAAATTCTGATTATTTCTTCGGATACGGGCGGCGGGCATCGTTCGGCGGCGCAGGCTTTGGTCGAAGGAATCAATCGCGTTTGGGAAGGCGATTCAAAGGTCGTGCGCGTCGTCAAAGCGGTCGAAGAATCGCATCATATCACGGAAAAACTCGTCGGCGTTTATAATTGGACACTCAAAAATAAGCAGCATTGGATGAAATATATCTATTGGGCGATGAATCGTTTTCGTCCCGAAACGCGCGAATTTTTTATGAAACGCTGTATCGGTTTCTGCACCGAAATTTTTGAAAAATGGTGTCCGCACGTCGTCGTCAGCGTTCACCCGATGACTCAGCACATTTTCGCCCGCATCTTGAAAAATCTTAATTTATCTAATCAGATTCCGTTGGTTACGGTCGTCACCGATCCGTGTTACGGATTTTGGAAAGGATGGGCGTGCAATGATGTTTCGCTTTATTTGGTCGCCAACGAAGACGCGCAACGGCAATTGATTGATTACGGCATCGAGGCAAAAAAAATTAAAATCTCCGGCATTCCGGTTCATCCGAAATTTCACGAGGTCAACGAAACGGCGGCGCAGAAGGCGCGGGAATCGTTTGGTTTGAATCCCGATAAATTTACGGTTTTCGTCAACGCCGGTTGGGTTGGCGGCGGCAATATTCCGCAGATTTTCCGCGAACTCGTGCGCGGCGAACTCGACGTGCAGGCGATTTTTCTCGCCGGTCGCAACGAGGAATTGAAAATCAAGGCGGAAAAAATGGCGCAAACCGCGAAATTTCCCGTTAAGGTTATCGGTTATTCGGACGAAATCGAAAAGTTGATGCAGTCGGCGAACGTGATGATTTCCAAGCTCGGCGGTTTGACGACGTTTGAAGCTCTCGCGTGTCGCCTGCCGATTATCGCCGACGCGACCACGCCGCCGATGCCGCAGGAAGCCGGAACGGTTAATTTAATTGCCAAGCGCGGCGCGGGAATTTTATTGAAGAAAGCCGCCGATATCGTGCCGACGATTCAAAGTCTGCTTTCCGATGCCAATAAATATGCCGAGATGAAAGCCGCGACGGTTAATTTAGCCGTGCCGAATTCGACCGAAATGATTATCCGCGAAATCGCCGCGCTGCTGCCGCAAAATCAAGAAGTAGCGGTCGAACCGATGCGAATGAGCGCGTAAAAATCTACATTTTTCAAACAAAATGAAAACGAATTTAATAATCTGTTGTTTGTCTTTGATTTTACTTTGCGCCGTTGCCGCATCAGCGCAGAAGACCGCGAAAATCGAAAGCCTGTACACGAATCTTGACGGAAAAGGCTGCAAAACTTTGGAATCGTCAACCGAAGGCGCGGGCTGGTATCTCGGCGAATGCGCGGGCGTTGGCGGTTATAAACTGCAAATCAGCGAAGGCGATATCCGGCAGTCAATTGACGTGATTGCGCCGAACAAAAAGAAATTCGCGCTCGATTTTCAGCAAAATGTTTCGGTCGCCTTTTCGTATGTCGGCGCGAAAGCCGAATGGCGCGTTACGCGCGAAGGTAAAACCGTTGCGCCGTTCGCTTTGATCGTACGTTTCAACGCGAGCGAAAACGCCGAAGATTCGACCAAAAACACTTCTTATTTGATTGTTTCCAAAATCACGAAAAAAGAAATCTGCATTACGAACGTCGTCAAACCCGGCGCGAAAGCTAACGAAGAAGCCCGCGAACTCGCCGACGCTTCGGCAGCCGCGCCCTGCAAATCTTCAAATAATTAAAATCTCTCGCCTGGCGAAAAACACGAATTGTTCGACGGACAACCGTTCGACATTCGTTTTTTTTTGAAACATCCAAAAAAATTTCAGCGTAGTAACTGTTTGAATTTGCAGTCTCTCAGTATTTACAACAATTAAAATTTCGGAGTCTTTAAATAAATGAAAATTTCGCGCTGTCTCTTTTATTTTGCCTGTCTATTCGTCGTAAATTTCGGTTTGGGCGACGTTGACGTTTACGCGCAGAACGAAGATTCAAAACTTCAAGTTCCGGTGAAAAACGATTCCGCCGACACGAAATCTTCAAGTACGCCTGCCGATGAGCCGAAAGCTGAAACGAATAAAAAACAATTTACCTTTTCCGACAACAAAATCGCCGATGTGCCGAATCTATATCGCGTCGGAGTGCAGAGCGCGCAGACGATGACCTTGACGCTCAATGAAACGATTCGCAAGGCTCTCGAAAATAATAACACCATCGAGGTCGCCCGCGAAGACGTGCGCTTTCAGGAAACACAGCTTCGCTCCTTGCGCGGCGCGTTCGATCCGGTTTTAAGTTTGACACCGAATTATTCGCGCAGTTCTTCGACCGGCGCGCTCGGCTCGAACGATCTGCGCCTCGATGTCGGACTCGACAAACTTTTCGAGCGCGGCGGCGGAAGTTTCCAGAGTTTTTTCAACAACAGTCAAACCGGCAGCAATTCGCGCAACAACACGGCTTTTAATCAAACCAGCGCGCTCGGCTCGACTTCCAACACGACGTATTTCAGTAATCTCGGCGTTACTTATAATCAACCGCTGTTCAGAAATTTTGGAATTGACAACACACGCCGCCAGATAAAAATTCAGCGCAAACGGCTTCAACAGACCGACGCGGATTTCCGTCGGCAGACGATTGACATTATTTCACAGGTGCAGAGCGCGTATTGGGATTTGGTTTTCGCGCTTCGCAATCAGCAAAACCAGGTCGCCAACGTCAATCTGGCGCGTGAAAATCTGCGTCAGATCGAAGCGAAAATCGAAGTCGGTTCAGCCGCGCCGCTCGCCCGCGCCGAAGTCAATACGGAACTCGCCAACCGCGAAGGCGATCTTCTGCTGGCGACACAGCAGGTTTCGGTCAGCGAAAACACTTTGAAAACGCTGATTTTGCGCGATCCGACCGCGCCGGAATGGTCGCAGTCGCTCGTTCCGACCGACACGCCCGCTTACAGCGACGAGCCGATAATTGTCGAAGACGCGATCAAAGACGCGATTGATAATCGCCCCGAACTGCGCCGTCTGCGTCTGCAAAAAGAAATCACGGCGATTGATATAAATTACTTCAAAAATCAAACAAAACCACGCATTGATTTAGTTTCGTCGTTTTCGCTTAACGGTTTGTCGCTCGGCAATCAAAACACCGATGCGATTATCACCAATCAGTTTCTCGGCAATGACGAAACTTTTCGTCTGGCTCTTAATAGTTTGCTCCCAGCCGACCGGCAAATTTCGCAATCGTCAATTACAATACCCGGCACAGCAGGGTATTTTAACGGCGGTTCGTTTCGCGCCTTTGGAAATCTTTTCCGCACCGACGCTCCGAATTATACGGTCGGAATAACTTTTGAACTTCCCTTCGGAAACCGCACGGCAAAAGCAAATTTAGCGGGCGCGAGAATTACGCAGCAGCAGAACGACGCGCAGACGAGATTGCAGGAACAAACCGTCGTCGCCGAAGTTCGCAATTCGGTGCAGGCGGTCGAAACTTCCCGACAGAGAGTTTTGACGGCGCGGCGAGCGAGAGAAAGCGCGGAAATTCAGCTCGAAGGCGAGCGCAAACTTTTTGAAGTCGGACGTTCGACGACGTTTCTTTTGTTTCAGCGCGAAAACGCTTTGACCAATGCGCGAAATTCGGAGATTCGCGCCGAAACCGATTACAACAAAGCTCTGTCCGATCTACAGCGGGCGACTTCGACGACTTTTCGTTTGAACAACATCGAAGTTGATTCGCCGGTTAATAATATGGATGATAAAGATTAGATTTTTCGACCCTTTCAAATACAAAAATTAAAGCAAAACATAAAGAGTCGGCTCGGCGACTCTTTATGTTTTGCTTTAATTTTTCCCGGCTAGAAAGCCCACGCGCCTCTAAAAAATTGCAAAGCGAAAAGCCCCAAAAATAAAATTGACCAAATCGTAAAAAGCCATTGCGCCCACCAATTTCTGACCGCTGCCAAGCTCATCAAGATAAAAAGCGGAAACATCACCAGAGTGTAGCGCGGAACGCTCAAAATAAATGACGTGCTGATGAATAAAAGCCAATTTCCGATCATCCAGACGCGATACGAATTCCGCAAATAACGCCAACCGGCGACGATGGCAAATAAGCCGATAAAAACGAAAAGCAATTCCTGAACTCCCGTCATCTGCGCGTTGCTCGGCTTGTCGGTAGAGAGCTTTAAAATGGTTTCCCAAAGCGAAATCAGCGGAAATCTGAAATATCTATACCAGTGTTCGCGCTGGTAAGTCATAAATATCAAAGGATTTCCGGCGACGATGTAATTGATGAAAAGATAAATGACAAATCCGAGCGGAACGAATAATAAGACAAGCCACCTTCGGTTAAAGATTTTTGTTTCGCGCCATTCGTTCCAAACTTCAAAGGCAAGCGCGGGCAATAAAATCAATCCGTTGATGCGCGTCAGACAAGCCAGAAATCCTAAAACGCCGACCAAAATCCAGTTTCTTCGCCGCGCGGCGAGAAAACTGCCGACGCACAACGCCAGAAAAAGGCTTTCCGTGTATGGAATATGCAGAAAATACGAAGTCGGAAAAATAAACAAAAACAAAACGGAAAACTGCGCGACTTTTTCCGAATAATCAAGCCGCACTAGTTCTCTGAAAACGAACCCGAGCGCGAGCGAAGCAATCGCGGAAACTATCAAGCCGCTTATTAGATAATCCCTGTAAATTATTTGAAACAAAGCGATTAACGCCGGATAAAACGGAAAGAAAACGATTAAAAATTTGTCTTCGCCAATATTCGTATAGCCGTATTGCGCGACGGTCAAATAATGCGCCGCGTCCCAACGATTCCAGTTTCCGAAAAAATCATAAAATTTCAGCGATTTGTCGGTAATGATTTGATAAGCCTGAACGACAAAACCGAGCAGTAAAATTTTAGTCAGCAAAACGGTCGCCAGAACTTTGCCGCTGAACCAAGAAAATTTCGTTGATTTTTTGTCAATTTCGTCCATTTTTGTTTTTTTGGAAAATGAGTTTTTCAGATGCTTCGGTTTATAATCGAACCGACGCGGTCGAGCATTTGTTTTTTAATTCTTTTTCGTTTTATAGTCAAGATTTTACGTCATTTTCCCTGAAAGATTTTTCAAACAAAATCTATGAAAATCTCCGCCGTGATTATCGCTTTTAACGAAGAACAAAAAATCGCCGACGCGATTGAATCAGTCAAATGGGCGGACGAAATTCTAGTCGTTGACTCGGAAAGCGCGGATCGCACGACGGAAATCGCCCGCAATCTCGGCGCGAAAATTATCACTCAAAAATGGCTCGGCTTTTCCAAACAAAAACAATTTGCCGTTGACGCGGCGGCGCACGATTGGATTTTCAGCCTCGACTCGGACGAGCGCGTTTCCGACGAATTGAAAAACGAAATTCTCCGTTTAAAGAATTTGCCGGAAGATAAAATCGCCGATGGTTTTCGCATTCCGCGCCTCTCGTTTTACCTGAATCGCCCGATTCGACACGGCGGTTGGTATCCCGATTGGCAATTACGATTTTTTAATCGCCGCAAAGGAAAATGGAAAGACGTTTTGATTCACGAATCCGTTCAGATGAACGACGGCGCAAAAATCGAAAAGCTGCGCGGCGATATTCTGCATTTCAGCGTCGAAGACGTTTCGCATCATCATCGAATGATCGGGACGCGCTACGCGCCGCTCGCCGCCAGGCAAATGTTCGAGCGCGGAAAGCGAACTTCCGCCGCCAAAATTTTGACCGTCGGGCTGATGACTTTTCTGCAAAATTATCTGTTGAAAGGCGGCTTTCTCGACGGTCTCGCCGGTTTCGCAATCGCGCGTTTCGCCGCGCATCACGCCTTTTTGAAACATCTGCTTTTGTGGGAAATGCAAACGAATAAAACGGCTGAGAAATCTTCCGAGAACTTGTAAAGCGAATTTTACAACTATTCGATTTTCCGAAACATCAAACTTTTCAATCTCCGATACTTTGCGTTATATTTAGGATTATGAAAAGAATTATTTTATCAGTTTTCGCCGCCGTATTTCTCGCTTCCGCCGCGTTCGCGCAGAAAGGAATTGACACGCAGACGCAGAAAATCAAAGAAGAAGGCAGCAAAACCACGACCGGAACGCAAGGCAGCAACGATCCGCTCGGACGCTCGATTGATTGGGGCAAAGGCAAAACCAAGGAACGCGCGATGCTCGCCAATCCTTATAAAATGAATTCGCGGCGCGACGTTTTAATTCAAAACGCGCTCGATATTTTGAAAGATCAAAAATTAATTATTAACGAAGCGGCAACCAGAAAATCCGATGGTTTTATCGTTACCGAACCATTCGTTTTCGCCAAAGGCGCGGTTATCACGCGCAGTGAATTGAGCCGTTACGCGAGTCTGCCCGAATCAGACGCTTCGTGGTCGCGCGGTCGCTATACTTTGACCGTCGAAATTCAATCTATTGACGGCATTCAAAACAATGTTTCCGTCACGGCAAAGGTCGAAGGTCGCTCGGAAAACGGTTTGCAGTCCGAATGGACGACGCTCAACAGCACCGGCGCGGCGGAGGACGCGTTTTTAGTCAAGCTCGTCGAACTCGTCACCGGCACGACGATTGACAAACCGGCTGACGACGGCGATCAATAAATTTTCTTCGCGCATTATGAAGTATAGTTTTTCAAAAATTTTTCTGACGATTTTTTTCATCGCGGCGGCGTTCGGAGCAATTTCCGCCCAAACCGACGCGAGCGGCGAGAATCCGAACCGGAAAGAAGATGTGCCGAAAGGCATTCAGGAATCGCTCGCCAAACAGCGCATCGAACGCGAGAAAAAAGATTTCGCCGATTTGCTCGACCGCAGCGAAGAAGCATTGAAAATCAGCACCGATTTGGAAAAATCCTACGCTCAAAAAAATGCTTTTTCCGGCGACGATCAGAAAAAAATAGATCGTCTCGAAAAGGTCGTCAAAAAAATTCGCGGTGAAATCGGCGGCGACGATGACGATACGATTG
>CAXTMQ010000188.1:0-9236 GCA_964245305.1 uncultured Pyrinomonadaceae bacterium | reverse complement strand
GTTCCCCATTTCATATCGGTAAACTGCTTCGTGTTGACAAAATAAACTTCCGATTTCATCGGCGAATTAAAGCCGTATTTCCACGCGCCGAGTTTGGATAAAATCGGCGTGTTGCCGCCGTCAATCGTGTAGCGTCCGGGCGTGAAAACGTCGGCGACCTGACCTTCAAAGACAAATACGGCGGTCTGCGATTCGCGGACGATTAGCTGCGCTCCGTTTTTAATTTCCTGCTGATAAACCGGAAAACGATAAAGAATCGTGTTGCCCGAATCGTCGAGCCACTCGATAACCTCGATAAACTGATTCATTGCCGCGTCTTTAACCTTGTCGAAAAAACTCATAATTTTTGATTTCTCCTCTGCCGAATCTTAACGAAAATAATCGCACAAAGTTTCGATAAATGGAAGTTTTACGCCAACGAAAGGCATCAGCCTTCCAGACTTTGCCGCGTTTTTGCGATTTGCCGGAAGAGATTTTGCTTTGCAAAGAAAAAGAGTCGAAAACGAAAAAGCGTTTTAAGTTTTCCGGCGAAATTTCGTGAACAAATAAAAAATCGAGATCATCGCCGTCCCGCCTGAAACGTCGAGCAGATCGTCGCAAATCGAGCCGGTGCGCGAAGCGATATAACTCTGATTCGTTTCATCAATCGAAGCGACGAGCGCGACGAGAAGAAACGCGAACGCGAACCAGAATCGCCGCAGAAAATCTTTTGAAGAATTGAAAAAAGCCCGCGAAGCCCAAAAAGCCAGAATCGCGTATTCGGTAACGTGCGCGAGTTTGCGGATCAAAGCGTGATAGGAAATCAGAGTTTCTTCGAGCGCGTTCGGAAAAAGAAATTCCAAAAGCGGTCGCACAAAGCGTGAAGTATTCGACATCGAAGCCGAATTGGTCGAAAGAAAAAGCACCAAACCAATCCATAAAATAAGCGGCGCGTAGCGAAAAAATCGCTCGCGCCGTTTTTGTAAATCATTGTCGAACATTATCGCGGCAACCCGCCGGTTACGTCGCCGATAGAAGTAAAAATTCCGTAACCGTAAAAGACGACTCCGATAATGCCGAGAATCATCGGAATCAAGCCGACTTTTTTAACGAAAAAGAAAATGATTCCGGCGAGTGGTTGAAACAACAAATTGACGATCACCCAAATTATTTTTTCACCCGTTGATGCTCCGGTCTGAATGCTCAGGATAACGAACCAAACGATGCAGATTAACATTAATAATCCGCCTATTCCTAAAAACATAATTTCCCTCCAATTTTTGAATTTAAGATACAAAGATCGCAGTCATTTAACTGCCCGAGTCTGAAACGATTGGACGCTATTCTACACCGCAATTTTTTCAAAAAGCAAATTGAATTTGGTTAAATTAAGCGGTCGGATTTTTGCCTTTGACGCAAACTGAGAAAGCGCGAACATTTCGTTCGCGCTTTCTGCGGGAAATTTGTATTAAATTCGAGTTTATGCCGCCGCGCCGGACACGACTTCGATGATTTCCTTTGTAATCGCCGCCTGACGAATGCGGTTCATATTTAAAGTCAAAGTATCAATCAATTCACCCGCGTTTTTTGATGCCGAATCCATCGCCGTCATCCGCGAGCCTTGTTCGGACGCGACCGATTCGAGCATCGCGCGGTAAATCTGCGTTTCGATTTGTTTGGGCAAAAGTTTCCCGAAAATTTCGCTCGCCGGCTGTTCGTAAATATATTCAGCCGCCGCTCCCGCCGGAGTTGCCGCCGCTTCGACCTTTTGAATCGGCAAAAGCTGCTCGACTTTGACCTGCTGCGAAATGACCGATTTGAATTCGGTGAAAACGAGAAAAACTTTGTCAACGGTTTCGTCTTCGACGAAAGTTTTGACAATGCGACTGGCAATTTCAACCGCATCCGAATATTCGACGCGACCGCTGCCGGTCAAGCCGACGTATTCTTCGACAATCGTCATTTCGCGGCGTTTGAAAAAATCTCTGCCTTTGCGACCGATTGGAATCATTTCCGCCGCTTTGCCCGTATTTTCCTTCAAAAAATTCTGCGTCGCTTTCATCAAATTCGTGTTAAAGCCGCCGCACAAGCCTTTGTCAGCCGTGACCAAAACGATGAGATATTTCTCGTCGCCGCGCTCGGTCAAAAGCGGCGATGTAAAATCGTCGCCGACTCGCGCGCTCAGATTGCCGAGAATTTCCGTCATTTTAACGGCAAACGGACGCGCCGCCGTTACACGGTCGGTCGCGCGTTTGAGCTTCGCCGCCGCGACCATTTTCATCGCTTTGGTAATCTGCTGTGTGTTTTTGACCGACTTGATGCGTCGGCGCATATCTAAAAGACTTGGCATAATTCGATTTTGGATTTTGGATTTCAGCTGAAGAATTATAATCGAGCGAATGAATCTCGAAAACAGAACTAAAAACCAAAAACTAAAGACTAAACCCGCTTTATAAATTCCTACGGTTTCCGAAAATGAACGATTACGTCGCGCGGGATCGTTCCGACATCTTCGTCAACTATTTCGTAGCCGAAACTCGTCAGCATTTCGGCAGTGCGTTTTTGTCCGGCGTGATACCAGCGTCCTTCGCCTTCTTGAAACGGATCGTATTCGCCGAAATGTTTTTCGCTCGCGTCGGGGAAAATTTTCTGAACGAATCTTAAAAAAGCGTATCTTCTTCCGAGCGGCGCGGATTGCTCGCGGATATTGTAAGCGGACGGACTTTCGAGAAATTTTCGATATTTTTCCTGATCCGCGACGAGCCAGAAGCATTCCGCTCCGCTTTTTAATTTGTCAAAAAGATTTTTCGCGTATTCGGTCGTGCCTTCAAACGATACGTGACACAAACAGCCGAACGAAAACATATAGTCGAAATAATTCGACGGCAAATCACGACAGCTAAAATCTTCAACCTGAACGTATTTGACGTTTTTCGGATGATTCAAGTATTCGTAAAAACGATTATATTCAGCCGAAAGCGCGTCTAATGCCCAAATTTCTTTTGCCGAAAGCAGAGCCTTCGTCCAGCCGCCGCGTCCCGGTCCGATTTCGAGCGCGACGGTTTCCGGTTTTACATAAGGCTTGATGCACAACAGATAAGTCGCGTGCAGAATGGAAATATAACCGAAATTTCCATAGTTCGACCGCGATAAAAATTGCAGCGGATCGCCTTCGTAATAACCGCCTTCCCAAAGCCCTTCAAAACGCGAAATCTCTTTTGATAAATCGGACATTTTACGAGTCCAAAGTCCGAAGTCTAAAATTCAATGTCCTGCCTTTCACAAAAAACTTTGGACTTTAGACTTCAGACTTCGGACTTAAATCTAAGCATTAACTGCCGCCGCCGTTTCTCTCGTCGCGGCGATGTCCGATCCTTGATTCCAGCGCGTCGCTTTGAAATCTTCGACGGCTTCCTTCATTGCGGCTTTCAAATCGTCGTCGATGGATTTTTTGTCGCGCAAAGTATTGATAACCGACGGATGCGAATTTTCAACGAATTTGATCAATCCGTCTTCAAAGCGTTTCAAATCGGCGACCGCGATGTCGTCCGCTAAACCGTTCGTCACCGTCCAGATAATCAAAACCTGATTGCTGACTTCCATCGGCTGATATTGACCTTGCTTCAAAATCTCGGTCAAACGGCGACCGCGTTCGAGTTGGTTCTGCGTTGATTTATCAAGGTCAGAACCAAACTGCGCGAATGCCGCGAGTTCGCGGAACTGCGCCAAGTCAATGCGAAGCGTTCCGGCGACTTGTTTCATCGCCTTGATCTGCGCCGAACCGCCGACGCGCGAAACCGAGTTTCCGACGTTGATCGCCGGACGAACGCCCGAGTTAAAAAGATCGCTTTCCAAAAAGATTTGCCCGTCGGTGATCGAAATCACGTTTGTCGGAATATATGCCGAAATGTCGCCTGCCTGCGTTTCAATAATCGGCAGACTCGTCAAACTTCCGCTACCGCGCGCGTCGGACATTTTCGCGGCGCGTTCCAGAAGGCGCGAGTGCAAATAAAAAACGTCGCCCGGATATGCTTCACGACCCGGCGGTCGTCTGAGCAGCAAAGAAATTTCACGATACGCCGCCGCCTGTTTCGATAAATCGTCGTAAATCGTTAAGGCGTGGCGACCGTTGTCGCGGAAATATTCGCCGATTGCCGCGCCGGTGTAAGGCGCGAGAAACTGCATCGCCGCCGGATCGGAAGCCGTCGCCGAAACGATGACCGTGTAATCCATCGCTCCGTTTTCGCGCAGTTTGGTTTCAACTTGTTTGACGGTTGACTGTTTTTGACCGACCGCGACGTAAATGCAAATCACGTCTTTGCCGCGTTGGTTAATAATCGTGTCAATGGCGACGGCGGTTTTACCCGTTTGTCTATCGCCGATAATCAATTCGCGTTGTCCGCGACCGATTGGCACCATCGAGTCAATCGCCTTCAAACCCGTCTGAAGCGGTTCTTTGACCGGCTGGCGATCAATAATTCCGGGCGCGATGCGCTCAATCGGATTGTATTCGCCGGCATTGATGTCGCCGCGATTGTCAATCGGATTGCCGAGCGCGTCAACGACCCGTCCGATCATCACATCGCCGACCGGAACGCTCATAATTTTGCCCGTGCGTTTTACTTCGTCGCCTTCCTTGATCTTCTGGAAATCGCCGAACAGCACCGCGCCGACTTTATCTTCCTCAAGGTTCAGCGCGAGTCCGCGAACGTCGTGCGGAAATTCGATCAGTTCGCCCGCCATCACCTTTTCGAGTCCGTGAATTTCGGCGATTCCGTCGCCGACCTTGATCACCGTTCCGACTTCCGAAACGGTCATACTCGTATCGAAATTTTCGATCTGCTGGCGAATAATGTCATTAATTTCGTTTGCTTTAATTGCTTCCATAATTTTGTCGTGAATCGTGAAATCGTCAATCGCAAATCGTTTTCTTCATTCACGATTTACGATTCACGCCTTACGCGCTAATCATTTTTTGTTTAAGTTCCTGTAACTGTGTTTTCACCGAGCCGTCGTAAACGGTCGAGCCGACGCGCGTGATTACGCCGCCGATTAAAGATTCGTCGGTGTCGAAATTCAGGCTGACGGCTTTGCCGGTCAATTTCGCTAAATTCATTTTCATTTCCGCTTTTTCCGTTTCGGCAAGCGGACGCGCCGAAGTTATTCGGGCAGAAATCGCGCCGCTTCTTTCTTCTAAAACGCTCGCAAATTTTTCGTTAATTTGAGCGATTTCGGTTAAACGGCTGTTTCGCAGAAGAACGCGCAGAAAATTTGCCGTGGTTTTGGTCGGCTTGGTTTTTTCGATTAAGTTTTCTAAAACTTTTTCCTTGTCGGCTTGGGAAATCGCCGGATTGTGAAACGCCGAATGCAAATCGGCATTGTTATTAATCATTTCTTCCCAACTCCTCAATTCGCCGCGCACCGCGTCAATTTCGCTGGAATTGGCGACGACATCGGCTAAAGCCATTGCGTATCGGCGGGCGACGGTTTCAACGCTCATTTTTAATTTAAACCTCCGATTGATTGAATGCCGGCTTTGACGAGCTTCGCGTCTTTTTCCTGGTTGATCGCGCGCCTTATTTTTTCTTCGGCGAGGCGAATGCTTTCTTCGGCGGAAAATCTTCGCAGATCGGCTTGGACGCGCTTGCTGCTGCCTTCGATTTCGGCGTTCGCCTGTTCGCGCATTTTGTTGATTTCAAAATCGGTCTGGTCGGTGATGCGCGTTTTTTCGGCGACGGCTTCCTGTTCGGAACGCTGGCGAACCGTCTGCGTTTTCGCGTCGAGACGCGCGAGTTTGGCTTCGGTCGAAGTCAATTGAGCGAGCGCGGCTTGTTTTTCCTCTTCGGCTTTGATGAGTTCGGCGCGAATCGTTTCGCGTTTCGCCTTGAACGCGCCCGACAAAGGCTTTCTCAAAAGATAAACCATTATGGCGACGAAAATCGCCAGATTAAAAAACCGCCACGCTTCAAAGCCCGGATAATTTAAGTAATGGTTAAAAAACTCGGTGAAGCCGCCTGCGCCGCTGCCGCCTTCGGTCGCCAATAAAAAAATGCTGAATAAAAAAACGGTCATTATAAAAGTTCAAATAATCTTAAAAATTATATTTATCTTAAAATCGTCTGGCTGATTCGTTCCGCCATTTGGTCGGCTTCCCGCGCGATGGCTGTTTTGGCTTCCCGATTTTGTCGCTCTATTTCGGCATTTTCGCGCTCGACAAGCTGCGCGACTTCTTCTTTAACCGCGCCGACTTTCGCCTCGCGTTCGGCAACCGCCGCGGCGCGTTCCTTTTCGATCAGCTCGTAACCTTCGCTTCTGGCTTTGAGCATCGCCGCGTCGTATTGCGTTTGTTTTTCACCGACGTTTTTCAAAATTTCCTGCGCTTCGCTCGAACGTCCGCCTTTGTTGCGCTCGCGCGATTGAATGACGTTGTTGATCGGACGGAAAAACGTGCGGTTCAAAATCCAGATCATCAACAGAATCAGCGCGATATGGATAAACAACGAACCGTCAGGTATTAACCGGACTTCCTGAAACAGAAGTAAAAACATAACTTTATTATATTAAATGCTTGTTTGTATTAGTGCAAAATTTCACTAAATCTCAAAAGAGAGAGAATAACACGCGCCTATTTTAACGGTCAAGCAATCGCCGATTTCGATGAATTTCCGACAACCAACTTGACAGTTTTCCGCTCGAACGCCTAAGTTTAATCTCGGCAAGGGAGGCGCATCCGTTCCGGTGAACGGCGCGGTCTTCAAAACCGTTTGTGAGTTTGTGAGAGCAAACTCGGGTCGGTTCGACTCCGACACGCCTCCGCCAATTTTGTTGCGATTACCGAATTGCAGCTTGCAATCTCGTTAAGTTCTTCAATTCAAAATCTTAAAACTTAGATTATGAAAGAATGGATTTCCTTAAATATGACTCCGCAAATCGGACCTCGCGCGGCGACGAAATTGTTGGAAAGATTCGGTTCGGCGGAAAGCGTTTTTCACGCGCGGCGGAGCGAACTCGAATCTTTGCGCCTGCGCGCCGAATCAATCGAAAGCATTTTAAAACGCGAATTTCACGACAAAGCCGACGAAGAGTTAGCGAAGGTTCGTGAACTCGGCGGCGATGTTTTGATTCTTGACGATGGTTCTTATCCTTATTTACTGCGCGAAATCAGCGATCCGCCGATTACGCTTTATGTGAAAGGCGATTGGCAGACTTGTTTTGACCAGCCGTGCGTCGGTGTGGTCGGTTCGCGCAAATGTTCGACTTACGGCGAAAACGCTTCGGAATTTTTGGCGCGTGATTTGGCGGCGAACGGCGTGTGCGTCGTTTCCGGTTTGGCGAGGGGAATTGACACGGCGGCGCACCGCGGCGCGATTGCCGGAAAAGGTAAAACAATCGCCGTTCTCGGAACGGGAGTTGATCAGGTTTATCCGAAGGAAAATTCTAAATTGGTCAACGAGATTTTAGATTCGGGCGGCGCGCTAGTTTCGCAGTTCTCGCTCGGCACGCCGCCTTTGAAGGACAACTTTCCGTATCGCAATCGAATCATAAGCGGCTTGAGTTTGGGAATTTTAATCGTCGAAGCGTCGGAAAGAAGCGGCTCTTTGATTACGGCGCGGCTGGCGATGGAACAAAACCGCGAAGTTTTAGCTGTGCCGGGAAATATCACGTCGAAAAATTCGTTCGGCACTAATTATTTGATAAAGTCGGGCGCGAAATTAGTTCAGCAATGGCAGGACGTTGTTTGCGAGTTGCCGCCGGAAATCGCCGCGCGGATTTTGCCGCCGAAAATTGACGGCGAAACGACGGAAGAGAAAAAGCAAGTCGAACTCGCGCCCGCCAATTTGACCGAAAACGAGCGCAAAATCTGGCAGATTCTTTCGGCGGACGAAGCGGCGCATATTGACGTTTTGTTAGAAGAAAGCCATTTATCGTTCGGCGATTTGAGCGCGGCTTTGCTCGGTTTGGAAATGCGCGAACTTATTAGAATTTTACCGGGCAAACATTACGCGAGAAAGATTTGAACTGCCGTAATCAACAGCGGTTAAGGAAGTTTTTTCCTGCTTTTAGACATTTGATAAAGCGTAAAGACGAGCATGCCGAACAGCAGAACAAACGGCAGAATGTTTAAGAATTTATTCATATGACAAACTTTATATGAGCGACACGATTTAGTAAACATTTATTTAAAATTTCAAAACGGTTCGGCGCAGACGATTAATTTGCGCCGCCGTTGACACGAAACGATACAAGGTGTTAGAAGTCTATAAATGTCGGCGCGAAAAAAACGCCCGACATATTTTTTTCAAATAAAATGGCAAAAAATTTAGTTATCGTCGAATCGCCCGCAAAGGCGAAAACCATCAATAAATACCTCGGCAGCGATTACAAAGTTCTCGCATCCATCGGGCATATCAAGGATTTGCCGTCGAAAGGCTTGGGCGTGGACATCGAAAATAATTTCGAGCCGACCTACGAAGTCATCCCTGACGTAAAAAAACGCAACAATAAAAAAACGGTTTCCGACCTGAAAAAAGCGGCGAAAGAAGCCGACACGATTTTCCTTGCCGCTGACCCCGACCGCGAAGGCGAGGCGATCTGCCAGCATCTGGCGGAAGAAATCGTGCCGAAAAAGCCGAAGAAAGAAGTGTTTCGCGTGATGTTCAACGAGATTACGAAGAACGCGATTAAAGAGGCATTCAATCATCCGAAACAAGTCAACAAAGATTTGGTTGACGCGCAGCAAGCCCGACGAATTTTGGATCGTTTGGTCGGCTATAAAGTTTCGCCGATTCTCTGGAAAAACATCGGCGGCAAACTTTCCGCCGGACGAGTTCAGACGGTCGCCGTTCGTCTGGTCGTTGATCGAGAACGCGAAATCGAGGCGTTCGTGAAAACCGAATACTGGACGATTGCGGCGAATCTGTCGGCAAAACTGCCGCCGAAATTCGACGCGCGGCTTTTTAAGATTGAGGATTTAACGGTCAAAACCGCCGGTTTCGATCAGGATTTAAAAAAATCGGAAACGCACATTAAAGACGAAGCGACCGCCACATCAATCGTCGCCGAAGCCGGAAAAGAGAATTTTATTGTCGAATCGGTTACGACTAAAGAGCGGAAACGCAATCCGGTTCCGCCGTTTATCACTTCGAAACTGCAGCAGGAAGCATCGCGCAAAATCGGTTTTTCGGTCAAACGCACGATGTCCACGGCGCAGAAACTTTACGAAGGCGTGGAAGTCGGCAAAGAAGGTCTTGTCGGTT
>CAXTMQ010000187.1:6340-9375 GCA_964245305.1 uncultured Pyrinomonadaceae bacterium | reverse complement strand
GCGCGCCGATAAGCCGCGAAACCGTGTGCGGTTCGGCGTATTCGCTCATATCGTAGCGCATAAATTCGATGCCGAGTTGTTCAGCTAATTGTTTCGACAATTCGGTTTTGCCGACTCCGGTCGGACCGCTGAATAGGAATGAGCCGACGGGTTTCGATTCGTGTCCGAGACCGGCGCGGGAAATCTGAATCGCGTCCACCACTTTATCAACCGCTTCGTCCTGCCCGAAAATTACCTGTTTCAAATCTTCGCGCAAAGTTTTAAGCTGCTCTTTTTCGTCGGCGACGACGGTTTTCGGCGGAATTTTCGCCATTCGCGCAATCGTGTTTTCGACCATCGAAACGGAAACTTGTTTCGGGCGTTTATCGGCTGACAAAAGTTTCGTCGCCGCGCCGACTTCATCAATCACGTCAATCGCCTTGTCGGGCAGAAAGCGGTCGTTGATGTATTTTCCGGCGAGTTCCGAAGCGACTTTCAAAGATTCGTCGGAATATTTTACGCCGTGATGATCTTCGTAAAATCGTTTCAAACCTTTCAATATTTCGTAAGTTTCTTCAATCGTCGGCTCGCCGATTTCGATTTTTTGAAAGCGTCTCGCCAACGCGCGGTCGCGCTCGAACGCGGCTTTGTATTCGCTGTAAGTCGTCGAGCCGATGCAACGCAAATCGCCGTTTGCCAACGCCGGTTTTAAGATATTCGAAGCGTCCATCGCGCCGCCGGAAACCGCGCCCGCGCCGACGATGGTGTGAATTTCGTCTATAAACAGAATCGAATTTTCGTGCTTTTTGAGTTCGGAAATAATCGCTTTGAAACGCTGTTCAAAATCGCCGCGATAACGAGTTCCCGCCAGCACCGCGCCCATATCGAGCGCGAAAACTTTCGCGCCTTTCAAAACGTCCGGCACGTCGCCTTGCGAAATTTTCAACGCCAAACCTTCCGCCAGAGCCGTCTTGCCAACGCCCGGTTCGCCGACATACAGCGGATTATTTTTCTTGCGGCGACACAAAACCTGAATCGTGCGCTCGATCTCTGCGCTTCTGCCGATAATCGGATCAATCTTGCCTTCGGACGCGAGTTTGACCAATTCTTCGGTAAAAGATTCGAGCGGCTTTTTGCGCTGCGCGCCTCCTAGTACGCGTTCTTCGGCAAATTCTTCCGCGTCGCCCGCGCTTTCAAAGTCGAAACCGCTGTCAATTTTTGAAATGCCGTGCGCCAAAAAATTCAAAACGTCGAGTCTTGTAACGCCCTGCTGTTTCAAAAGATAAACGGCGTGCGATTGTTCGGCTTGATACATCGCGGCTAAAATATTGCCGCCGTCAACCGCTGCCTGTCCGCTGCCTTGCGCCTGCAAAATCGCGTATTGAATCGTTGACTGAAACGTCGCCGAATATTCGGGAATTTGATTAACCCGCGCGGGCAATTTCTCCAAAACATTGGCGAAATAATCTTCCAAATCCTTACCGATTTCTTCGAGCTTCGCGCCGCAGTTATACAAAATATCCCGCGCCGTCGAATCTTCGAGCAGCGCGAAAAGCAGATGCTCCAAAGTCACATATTCGTGACTGTATTTCACGGCTTCATCAACCGCGTAACTTAAAGTTTCTTCTAATTCTCTCGTCAACATATTTCCAAAAATTTCTTTGATGCGAATTTCGTCCGCAATGCCCGACTAATTTTCGCGCTCGTCTATTTTATCCGAAAGATTATTGTAGCAAAAAAAATCAATTGAAAAATGAAGGCGGAAAATGAAAAACAGAAAATCTAAATCGGATTTTGATTTTACTTTAATTAAATTTGGCGAGCATAATCGCGCTCGCGCTTTGGTCTTGGCGGGCGTAGAGAAATTTTTTATCGTCGGGCGAAACGCACAAGTTTGAATAATATGAAAGCGGCGATTCTTCGACGACGGCGACGAATTTACCGTCGGACGAAAAGCGTGGACTGCCCACCGAACTGTTTGCGTCGGTCAATCGCCTTTGATTTTTGTCCTCCGCGTCCGCCAGCCGGATTTCAAAATTTCCGGCGCGGTCGGAGGCAAAGGCATCGGCGAACGTCTGCCGACCGTCAGCCGCACGATGAATTTTCGCGTTTCGGAAAGAAACAGCAACGGCGGCATCGCCGATGCCGGAACGACCGTTACCATTGACGGGAATTCGGGACCGTTTCAGGTAACGGCGCAAAATTCGCGTCCGTCCGCGCCCGACGCGCCGAGCGCGACGTGGCAGGTCGGAACGACGCAAACCGCTACCTGGGACGTTGCCAATACGAATGCCGCGCCGGTGAACGCGGCGAACGTCAACATTTTGCTTTCGACCGACGGCGGACAGACTTTTCCGATTACGTTGGCTTCAAACGCAGCCAACAACGGTTCGGCGACGATTACCGTTCCGAATAATCCGACGACCACGGCGCGTATTAAAGTCGAAGCGGTCGGCAATATCTTTTTCGACATCAACAACGCAAATTTCACCATAACCGCTCCGACGGCGGCGGTTTCGGTTTCAGATCGCGTCGTTTCGTTGAAAGGAAGAGGAATTTTCGGCGCGGTGGTGAGCTTAACCGACCAAAACGGCAATGTTCGCGTCGCCCGCACGAATTCGTCGGGTTATTACAGTTTCGCCGACATTCCTGCCGGACAAACGTATATATTTAATGTCGAATCGAAGAATTATCAGTTTGCGCCACAGGCATTACTGGTTAACGAAGATTTTATAGCGTTAAATTTTATCGCGCAGTAAAATTTGCCGTAAATAATAAACAAAAATAAAAAGCGTGAACTTCAAATTCACGCTTTTTATTTCTTCAATATTCTCCTTTTACAATACTAATATCCTCTAACGATTAACTCTATTAATTTTTTTACTTCCGTCGGATTTAGAAAATAGGTGTTTTGTTTACCTCTCAAATTTTCAAACTCGCCTGTGTGAACATCGCCTTTGCCGTCATTGCTCGGATCTCCGACTCGCCAATTCATTTTGAAATTTTTCATTTGTTCTTGATTTGCGTTGAGCGGATTAAACGCGTTTGCTAATTCG
>CAXTMQ010000187.1:0-6330 GCA_964245305.1 uncultured Pyrinomonadaceae bacterium | reverse complement strand
GCGTAAAAGTATTGATTATTCCTGCTTGACGCGCGGCTTCCTTCAAAGCCCGATTACAAAACATATATTGATTTTCGGTCGCGCTGACAATTAACGTAACACCTTTTTCGTGCATCGCGTCGGTAGATCGGACATCTTTTCGCAGTTCTATCGCGTCTTCGTCTTCGATCCAACCGGCGAGTTTGTCAGCGGCAAAGTAGCCGATTGCCCCGAAAACTATCGCGCCGATTGCGCCCGTGATAATCGCGCCCGGACCTGTTTCGATTCCGAATGCCGCGCCGACCAGAAAGCCGATTTTGCCGCCCGCAATCGCGCCGCCCCAACCGCCCGCCTGACGCACGACTTCGGCGGCGAGCGGTTTATAAGAATTTTTTTCGATTGATTTTTGCGTCGCGTTCGCCACGTCCACGACCGTGAAAACAACTCCGACGACCGTCAAAACGCGCCCGACTCTGCCGACGATTTTCGCTTTGGAATAAGCGGTTTCCAGTATTTTCAATTCGCTTTCAAGCTGAGCTTTGCTGATTTTTTTCGCCTGAAACTGCGCCCAAAGCTCTTCCGAAGTGCTGATGTAGGGTGTCTGAGCCGTCGAGACTCTTTTTACCGCATCGCCCGGAACGCCGCCTTTTATTAATGTTTCGCCTTCGACTTTTTCCACCGCCCAAATTAATTGGTTGACTCGTGTCTGCGATGCCGGATTTTGACTTGCAAATCGTCGCAAATCCGCAACGACTTCTTCGACCGTAAAAATCTTCGCGCCCGTCGCCTGTGTTTTAGCTAGGTCAATGATTAAAGGTTTGCCTTCGATAGAAGGTGCGCCGAAAGGCTTATTGCTTGTCGAGAGAAATTGACTGTTACTGCTGCTGCCGAGCGCGTGTTCGGCAATCGAAATGTTTGCTGACGGATTCGGCGGCAATAAAGAAAAATCCTTAGGAATAACCGCAACCTTACGGATAACTTTTCCCGTTCCGATGTCCGGCAACTGCTCGAAAACGACAAACATATAACCTCGCGCCAAAGCGAGCGAAGCCGGAGTTTCTTGTTGGATTTGCTGAGGAGCAACGGAATTATTAGATAATAAATTAGACGGCGCGACGGGCAATTTCAGTTTTTGTCCGACGAATAATTGATACGGTTGTTGTAAGCCGTTAAGCTGAGCGATTTCGCTCCAACGATTTTGATTTCCTAATTGTCGAGCGGCGATCAGGCTTAGGGTATCACCGTTTTGCACAATATATTCTTTCATCAAAAGACCTCTGAATATGAAATTTTCAACCACTCGATTTAATTTTTATCTCCAATCCAATAAACAGTTAGACTTTCACGCCATTCGTCGGAAGTCCGCCATTTGTCAAGGTAATTCTTTTGCTCTTGGGCATTTAAATTTTGCCAAAAAGGAATCCACACGGAACTGCGCCACTCTTCTTGCCAACCCTGATTCCAACCGTGTACTGGCGAAGAATTCGGAAAAGCGACCCAAGGCGGTTCGATCTCTTCTCCTGTTTCTAATTTCCGTCTTTGTTCGACAAACCAATTTTCCCGATATGAATCCGCATTTTCTTTGTCGGAACGAAAAATTCCGAGCGAGCGATCTAAAATTTTTTTCAAGTTCATACTTTACCGTTTCCGACTCGGATTCAGGTTGCAGGCAAAAATTCGCCGCCCGAAATTTTATTCTTCTTCGACCGTGCAAAGCAGCGGATATTCTTGAGCGCGGGCAAGATTCATCGCTTTTTCGGCTTTCATATTGGCGATTTCAAACGAATAAGTTCCGGCGATGCCGATGCCTTCGTGATGAACTTTGAGCATAATCACAAACGCTTCTTCGGTCGAACGCAGAAAAACCTGCGTCAAAACAAATACGACGAATTCCATCGTCGTAAAATCGTCGTTGTGCAGAACGACTTTATAAAGCGGCGGTTTTTCGAGTTTGGTTTCGCTCTCGGTTAGAACTTGGCTGTCGTCCTCGTATTCGGGAAAATCGGGCATAATTAAAATTTATCATACGGAAGAATTAGCCGCGAACAAACACGAAAGAACACGAAATAAAATTAAAGCATTGGCTGTTAAATTTTTCGTGTTCTTTCGTGTTTGTTCGCGGCTAAAAATTCTTAAATTTTGCTCACTTCAAAATAAGTTTTAATCGCTTTGTATTTTCCGGCGTTATTCAAGATGTCGAAAGCCTGCGCGAAATTTTCCAAGCCTTCGATTTTGTGCGTCAGCATTTTGCCGAGCCAGCCAAAATACATCGCTTCGCAGAGAGCCAAATCCTTCACGCCCATTTCAAAATGTTCGCGGTTGGCGTTGACCGTTCCAACCATTGCGCGGTTGCCTAAAACGAATTTTTGATTGATGATGTCAGACGGAACGCCGTCGGTTTTTCTATCGCCGCCGGTAACTGACGCTAAAATCAAAATGCCGTTTTCGTTTAAAGATTGCATCGCGTCGAAAACGATTGGCGAAAATCCGGTGCATTCAAAAATCAAATCGTATTCGCCGTATTTTTTCGTTGAATCAACGACGGAAATTTCGGCGGTCGAATCGTAAGTCGCGCCGATTTCTTCCAAAAGATCGGCATTAAAATATCCGTCCCGCGCATCGCGTCCGAAGCCGTGAACTCGATAGCCGCGCATTCTTAAAGCCATCACGGTTAAAAGTCCGACGTTGCCCGTTCCCAGAACGGCGGCGGTTTTCGGCTGCCAGATGTCGAGCCGTTTTTGAATGTCTTCGGCTTGCTTCAAACCTTTTTCGATAATCGAAAGCGGTTCGAGCAGAACGGCGATTTCGGCGATCTTCGCGGGAATTTTCACGAGAAAATCCGCGCTTTCCACATAAAAATCCGCCATATAACCGTGCAGTCTGGAAATTCCGCGCTCCCAATATTCGTCGTCGGTCGTAAAATCCTGTTGTCCAATCGTGTCGTAAATGCTGTGTCCGAACGGTCTTCTGACAGTTGCAACGACAAAATCGCCGATTGCCAATTCGGTAACATTCGCGCCGATTTCGACGACGCGCCCGAAATTTTCGTGTCCCAAAACCAGAAAATCAAATCCGGCGGGCGCAACGCCGTATTCGCCGTTGTTGATTTCGCGGTCAGTTCCGCACGCGCCGACGCGCAAAACTTCGACTAAAACGCCGCGCCCGTCTTTAACGTCGTCAATTTTCGGTTTGTCCATCTCGACCAGATGAACCGTATTCACTTGTTTCGGTTTGACTGCGATTGCTTTCATAACTTTAAATTCTACTCCGATTATTTGAAATGGAAAAAGGCAATCATCCGAAAACGAACGATTGCCTTAAATTTCTTATATAAATAAATTTATTCGACGAAATCAACTTCAACCTGATGCGGAATAATTCCTTTTTCGTAGCCTTCCTGCAAAAGAAGTTTCACGCCGGCTTTACCGCGTTCGCCGTAATCCAAAGTCAAATCATTAACCCACATTGCGACGAATCTATCGGCTAATTCGGGCGGCATATCGCGGGCGAACTGCATCGCGTAGGCGAGCGCGTCTTCGCGGTGATCCATTGAATATTTGATGCTTTCGCGCAGGCATTTCGAGACGCGGCGCATTAAATCTTCGCCCAAATCGCGGCGGATAACATTGCCGCCCATCGGCAGCGGCAAGCCGGTTTGCTCGTGCCACCATTCGCCCAAATCGAGGACTTTGTTCAAGCCCATATTTTTGTAAAAAAGCTGTCCTTCGTGAATCAATAATCCCGCGTCGGCTTTGCCTTCTTTAACCGCGTCAATGATTTGGTCGAACGGCACGACCACATATTCAAAATCCCGGTTATAAATTCTGAGAGCCAAAAACGCGCTCGTCAATTCGCCCGGAACAGCGATTTTTATATTCGGAATATCTTCGGGTTTGTATTGTTCTTTCGAGACGACAATCGGACCGTATTTGTCGCCGATGCTCGCGCCGTGCGGCAAAAGCGCGTATTTGTCGTCAACATAAGCGAAGGCGTGAAAGCTGATCGCCGAAACGTCGAACACGCCGTTTTTCGCGTCTTCGTTCAATGTTTGAATGTCTTTCAGCGTGTGTTCAAATTTCAAACCGTCGGTTTCGAGCTTATTTGTCGCCAATCCGTAAAACATAAATGCGTCATCCGAATCGGGCGAATGCGCGACGGTAATCGTTCTTTTTCCTGTTGCTGCGTCCATAAAAAAGGGAATTTACAGTTGTCCGTAATAAATATTCGTGTCGTATAGAAAATCAATTCTACCGTCTTTTTCATACTTAGTAAAAAGCCGTTTTAATTCTTCGATCATCGCCGGAAAACGCGGATTTTCGTGGGTCGGCGTGTAGGAAGACGAAAGCAGTCTGCCTTGTAATCCTTCATAATCGAAAATCTGTGAATTTTGAAAAGTTTTCTGTTTAAAGTCGGCTTGAAAAAATTCGCTGATGATTTCGAGCGAAGTGTTTTCGTGTCGAACCTCGTTGTAATCGGTCGCAAATTCGTGCAGAAACGCTTCATACTCGCGCAAAAAATCCGTTGCGTCTAATTTTCTTTCGTTCCAAATCAAAGCGACATAACCATTTTCTTTCAAAATCCGTTTAAATTCTTCGCGCGTTTCGTCGGGTTTGAACCAATGAAACGCCTGCGCCGCAACGACGAAATCAATCGAATCATTTTCTAAATTCGTGTGTTCCGAAGTTCCTTCGACAAAAGTCAATTTCGGATAATCTTTCAAAAATCCTTTCGCCGCGTCGCGCATCGCCGCGTTCGGTTCGACGGCGAAAACTTCGTTGCCGTTTTCGAGAAAAATTTTCGTAAAAATTCCCGTTCCCGCGCCGATGTCGGCGACGATTGACGTTTCGCGCAGATTCATTTCATCACGAAACGAATCAAGAATTTCCGCCGGATAATTCGGGCGATATTTAACGTAATTTTCCACGCGATTGGAAAATCTTTCGACGGTGCTGCTCATAAATCTTTTAATCTCCGGCGACGAAAATCGTCATTTTCCATTTGCCGTTTATTTTCTCGAAACCGGCGCGGTAATCAATCGGGCTGCGAACGAATTCCGCGCTGACGAAGCCTTGTTTTCCGCCCAAAGTTTTCACTTCATACCAGACGGTTTTGTTGATGTCGTTCGCGTCTTTGACCGAATCGAGAATTTCGACGACGTTGTATGAAAGACTGCCGATGATTGCCGCGTTTCTGTCGGCTTTTGCTCGCAAATTGATGTTGTTGCCGAAAATTACGCTGTGATTAAACGCGTCCAAATCTTCGGGAAACGCATTAAAACTGTAAGGCGCGAAAAAGATTTTCGTTTTTCCTTCGGTTGTAAAAGTTCCGCCGTTCTGAATGACGGGCAGAAATTCGTCCCAGAATTTGCTTTTCCCGTCGTTGATTTTCCAGAATTTCTTAAATTCCGCGATGCCGTCATTGCCGCCGAAACTGTTTTTGATATTCGCGTCAACAACGCTTACAACAATCTTCGCGTCGCGCTTTTTCGCCGCGTTGATGAGCTGCGTCCGAAAGGCTAAAAACGATTTGTCCTTTGCGGCTGCATCAACGGGTTTGACAAATCTTTCCTGCGCCGAAACGAACGTAAAAAGCAAAAATAAACTGAAAAAACCGGCGAAAATTTTCATAAATTTATTCTTCGGGCAGAACTTCGTCGCCCGTCCATTGCGTTTTCTTGGAATGCGGAATATCGAACTGGTCGAGAATGCGGAAACAGACGTGATTAACCAAATCGTCAATCGTTTTCGGTTTATGATAAAAACTCGGACTCGCCGCCAGAATCGTCGCGCCCGCGCGGGCGACGCGCAGCATATTTTCGAGATGAATCTGATTAAACGGCGTTTCGCGCGGAACTAAAATAAGGCGGCGGTTTTCCTTCAAACAAACGTCCGCCGCGCGGTGTATCAAATTCGTCCCCGCGCCCGAAGCAATCGCGCCCAAAGTTCCCATCGAACACGGCACGACGATCATTCCGGCTTGCTTGTTAGAGCCGCTCGAAGGCTTCGCCGCGAGATTATTTAATTGCCAGAAACGTATCAATTTTGAATCGGCAGACAATCCGAGCCATTCGTTGATTTTTTTTTGGTCGGGATTTTTGAGATTCGTGCCGAGTTCGACTTGCGCGACGACTGGAACGACATCAGAGACGATCAAATTTATCGTTTCAACCACACCGCTTTCGGCTAGAAGCTGCAAAGTTCTTTGCGCGTAAATCGTGCCTGACGCGCCGGTAACTGCTACGGTCAATTCCATAACTTTTCTGTCTAAACTCTATCATTTTTCTAAATAATAAATCTAACAAGCATAACGATTGTTTCTCGCGTGAATGTATTAAATTAGAACGCTAAATTT
>CAXTMQ010000186.1:0-9408 GCA_964245305.1 uncultured Pyrinomonadaceae bacterium | reverse complement strand
TCGTAATCGCGTAAGTCAGCATATAAAACGCGACCGAAGCGATTGCCGCGTCGCGCTTTTCGACGGTCGTCGTCATTCCCGCGCCGATAAATCCGACCAGCGCGTAACCGGCGTGGGCGATTGACGAATAAGCGAGCATTCGTTTGACATTGTTCTGGACAATCGCCGCGATGTTGCCGACGGTCATCGTCAAAATTCCCATAATTGACAACGCCGTAATCCAAGAATCGTGCAGATAAGTCGAAGCCGTCGCGCCCGCGACGAGCGGAAAGCCGAGAACGAACACGCGCACGAACGAAGCGAACGCCGCCGATTTCGGACCCGCCGCCATAAACGCCGTAATCGGTGTCGGTGCGCCTTCGTAGACATCGGGTGTCCAGACGTGAAACGGAACGGTGGCGACTTTAAAACCGAAACCGATAATCAACATCGCGCCGCCGATCAGCAAAAGTGCCGGAAAATTCGGATTGGAAATTTTCGCGGCGATTTCAGAAATAGTAGTCGTGCCGGTCGCGCCGTAAATCAAAGCCATTCCGTAAAGCAAAAAAGCCGATGCAAACGAACCGAGAATAAAATATTTCATCGCCGATTCGTTCGAGCGCAAATCGGTTTTCCGCAAGCCCGCCATCACATACGTCGCAATCGAAGACGTTTCGAGACCGAGAAAAATAATCACGAGATTATTGCCCGAAGCCATAAACATCATTCCGACCGTCGCAAATAAAAGGAGACAGTGATATTCGCCGATGGGAACGTCTTCGCGCTCAATCCATACCGACGAAATCAAAATCGTTAAAGCCGTGACGAGCAGAAAAACGAACGAAAACCCGATTCGCAAATTGTCGTTCGCAATCATTCCGCTCCACGCCGACGAATATGAGCCGTCGTTCCACATCAAACCGAGCAGAACGGCGGAAAACGCGATTCCGATCAAGGAAATCACGCCCGTCACATAACGCTGTTTCGGCACCAGACTGTCGAAAAGCATTACGATCACGCCGGTAATCGCCAACATCGTTTCCGGCAAAATCGCCGAAATATCCGCGTTCGGGCTTGTTAAATTTGCTAATAAAAATGTGTTCATTTCAATCCTAAAATAATTCTCTCTAATGCGGCGTTTCCAGATAAATTTTTTCGCCCGCTTTTATTTCGATTTGCAGAAAATTTTCCTTCGGGGGAATCGGACACGAATAACGGTCGCTGCCATAAGCGCAATTCGGATTGTAAGATACGTTGAAATTCAAAATCACTTTGTTGTTCGACGGCGTTTTAATGTCAATATATCTGCCGCCGCCGTAAGTTTCTCTGCCGTTCGTCAAATCTTTAAACGGAACGAACAAAAGGTCTGCGTATTCGGGAGATTTAGCTAGTAATTCGGCATCCGCCTGATAAACATTCAAAGAAAAAGTTTTTCCTTTCAGGTCGAAACTCAAAACGCCGAATTTTACAAACTTTTTAGTTTTGTTCTCGGCGGAAGTCGGCATTTGGAAATATTTTTCATCAGATGCTCTTGTAAAATTTGCTTCCACGAGAAAATCCTTGTTTGCCGGAAAATAATTTAATCCTTTGAAGTTTGAAAAATCTTCTTCTTTCAAAGGCGATTCTTTTTGGTTGCGAAATTCCTTATCGCGTCCTTCGCGGAAAATTTTTACATCGCTCGTTCCGTAAAAAGTTTGCGCGTTTGCCGTCGTCGTTAACGCGAGAAACGATAAGAACAAACAAATTTTCACCGCAAAATAATTAATCGTCATTTGTTAATTTCCGCTTTTTCAATCGTGCCGCCCGCTTGTTTGTTGACTCTTTCTTCAATCGCCACGACGCTTTCGCGCGATGCGTTGACAAACGGTTTCGGGTAAACGCCCATAAAAAGCATCAGAAACAAAAGCGGCGCGATCAAACCGATTTCGCGCCAATTTAAATCGCGCAAAGTTTTGTTTTTCGGATTGGTAATTTTGCCGAAGAATACGCGCTGAACCATCCAAAGTAGATAAACCGCCGCGAAGATCACGCCCGTTCCGGCGAACATTGTGGCGACATAATTCCAGTTCCAACTAAAAAGATGAATGTTGTCGAGCGCATTGGAATTCCACATTCCGATCATCGTCAGAAACTCGCCGACGAATCCGTTCAAAAAGGGAAGTCCGATTGACGACATCGTTGTAAAAACAAAAATCGTCGCGTAAATCGGCATACGGTTGGCGATGCCGCCGTATTCGGTAATCGCTCTTGTGTGACGGCGTTCGTAAACAAAACCGACGAGCAAAAACAACGCGCCCGTCGAAACGCCGTGATTGAGCATTTGATAAAGCGCGCCCTGCATTCCCATTTCGGTGAACGAAAACATTCCCAAAATGACAAAACCCATATGCGCGACCGACGAATATGCGACCAATCTTTTAATGTCCGGCTGCACCATTGCGACGAGCGCGCCGTAGATAATGCCGATGACCGCGAGCAGAATAAACAACCACGCGAATTCGCGCGACGCTTCGGGGAAAAGCGCGAAATTAAAGCGCATCAAACCGTAAGTTCCCATTTTCAGCATCACGGCGGCTAAGATCACCGAGCCGGCGGTCGGAGCTTCTGTATGCGCGTCGGGCAGCCAAGTGTGAAACGGAAACAACGGAACTTTGATCGAAAAAGCGAGTGCGAACGCAAAAAACAAAAGCGTTCCGGTCTGCGCCGCCAAAATGAGTTTCCCGGCTTTCATCGAATTGAGCAGAACGACGTAATCGAACGAACCGACACCGTTGTTGACATTAGCGTAAAGATAATACAAGACGACGATTGCCACGAGCATCAGCAAACTTCCCAAAGCCGTGTAGACGAAAAATTTGACTGCCGCGTAAACGCGATTTTCGCCGCCCCAAATGCCGATCAAGAAGAACATCGGCACGAGCGAGGCTTCAAAAAACAGATAGAACACCAAAAGGTCGAGCGACATGAAAACGCCGAGTATCGCGCTTTCTAAAAGCAGCAGAAAAACATAAAACGCCGTTTTTCTTTTTTCGACCGCATGCCACGTCGAGATGACGGCAATCGGCATTATAAACGTCGTCAAAATCACGAGCCACAGCGATAACCCGTCAATGCCGATGTGATAATTCGTATTGATCGCTTTGATCCAGGGAATATTTTTCTCAAAGAAAAATCCGTTCGCCGAAGCCGCGCTTTTGTCGAAAATCAAAAACAGCGAAATCACAAAATTCAGAATCGTCCAGAAAAGCGTAATCCATTTCAACTTATCTTCGCTCTTCCAAAAAATCTGATGCCCAAGCACGGACAACGCCCCGAACGCCGGAAGCAAAATCAAAATCGTTAAAAGATTTTCCGTAATATAGTCCATTTTAGTTTTTAGTTTTTAGTTTTCAGCTTTCAGCTTTCGGATTTACCAAAGACCAAAAACAAAAAACCGAAAACTTTTTACCCAATCAACTTCAACCCGTAATAAATAAAATATCCGATGACGATCAACGCGCCGAACAAAATGAATGCGGCATAGCTGCGAACGAAACCGACTTGCACCGAACGTGCGATGCTGCCGAGCGCGGCGACGAAATGACCGATGCCGTTGACAATGCCGTCAACCACGCCGACATCGAAACCTTTCCACAAACCGTTGCGCGAAAGATTCGTCAAAGGGTCAACAATATAACCGTTATAAATTTCGTCAATCCGCCATTTGTCCTGCAAAATTCGCGGCAGCGGTTTGAGCGGTTCTTTGGCGAAAAGCATCCAGCCGAGACCGATGCCGAGCAAAGCGAGAAAGACGGATAAAACGGCGAGCAATCTTTCCTCTTTCAACTCTTCGGGCGAATGTTCGGCGTGTTCGGTCGTGTTCGCGTGTTCGGCGGTGTCGGCGTGAATCGTCGGCGACGCGATTTTTTCCGATTCGTTCGTTGTCGCGTGTTCGCCCGCCGGAACTTGTGAATGATTCGTCGGTTCTTTGTGCGAAACTTTCGCAATGATCGGTTCGAGCGTGTGTTCAAACACATTCGCATTTTCAACGCCGACGATGGAACTGAGCGCGTATGGAATGCCGACAAGTCCGCCGAGCGTCGAAAGAATTGCCAGAACAACGAGCGGAACGGTCATCGTCCACGGCGATTCGTGCGGATGAAAATCAGCCGGAAGTGCGTGATGATGTTCGTCTTCATCGTCGTGATCGTCATCATGCGCCGGGTCGTGTTCGTCGTCGTAATGATGCGCCAGAGCGTGTGCGTCGCCGTGCGGCACTTTCGCGTCGTGCGCGTCGCCCGCGGCAAATGCGTTTTCTTCAGCGCGGGAAGGCTCGGTCGGATTAACGGCAACGGGCAATTTGTCGTGATAACGCTCGTCGCCCCAGAATGTCATCACCATCATTCGCGTCATATAAATCGCTGTCAAAACCGCCGTTAATAGCCCGACAATCCACAAAACATAATTCCACGGATATGGAATATTCGGCGCGGCGAAGGTTTTATAAAGAATTTCGTCTTTTGAAAAAAAACCAGCCCAGAACGGAATTCCGCAAATCGCCAGCCAGCCCATCATCATCGTGATCCACGTGACGGGCATATATTTTTTCAAATTGCCCATCAGCCGCATATCCTGTTCGTGATGCATTCCGTGAATGACCGAACCCGAACCCAAGAAAAGCAGAGCTTTAAAAAAGGCGTGCGTCATCACGTGAAAAATCGCCGCGACGAACGCGCCGACTCCGCAGGCGAGGAACATATAACCTAATTGCGAAACGGTCGAATAGGCGAGAACTTTTTTAATGTCGTTTTGCGCCAAGCCGATTGTTGCCGCGAAAATCGCCGTCGCGCAGCCGATGATCGCCACGATAAACATCGCCGTCGGCGCGTTCTGATAAATCGCGTTGCAGCGCACGACCATATAAACTCCGGCTGTGACCATCGTCGCCGCGTGAATCAGAGCCGACACCGGAGTCGGTCCAGCCATCGCGTCGGGCAACCACGTGAACAGCGGAATCTGCGCCGATTTTCCGGTCGCGCCGATAAACAAAAGAACGGCAATGCTTGTGATTCCGCCTGCGACTATCGCGCCCAATGCGAACGGCTCTTGCGCCATTTGTCCGAGTAAAGCTAAAGAACTTTGCACCTGAACGCCGTCAACAACTTTGTCGTAAAACGAAATCGAGCCGGTCAATGTGAAAATTAAAAACATTCCCATCAACACGCCCCAATCGCCGATACGGTTCATCACGAACGCTTTCTTCGCCGCTTTTCTCGCTTCGTCGCGCTTAATGTAATAACCGATCAGCAGATAAGAACACAGCCCGACACCTTCCCAACCGACGAACATCAGCAGAAAGTTATCCGCCAGAACGAGCGTCAGCATCGAGAACATAAACAAATTCAGATAAGCGAAAAAGCGGTAAAAGCCTTTATCGCCGTGCATATAGCCAGTGGCGAAAATGTGAATAAGCAGCGCGACGAACGTGATAAAACAAGCGTAAATTCCCGAAAGCCGATCCATTCCCAAACCGAAATCAGCGCGAAATCCGCCGACCTGAATCCACGTCCACAAATGATCGAGAATCGGCACACCTTTATCTGCGAACAATGCGCCGCCCTGATCGAAAAACGCGATGATAAAAGCGACCACGCAAGAAACGCCGACCGCCGAACACGCGACCGCGCCGCTGAACAATTCGCTGTTCATCCGCTTTCCGAGCAATCCGTTGATTACCGCGCCGACGAGCGGAGCGAAGATTATTAGACTTAAAAAATTGTTTTCAGTCATTTTCTAAAATTAGATTTAATACGCGATAAATTTTCCGTTTTGATAAAGATGAATTCCGCCGATGTCTGATTCGCATCGAAAATCGCTTATCGCATCATATTTAACATAGACATTTTGGTCGCCCATCTCGTATCTATCGCCTTTTTTCCAAACATCTAAACTCAAAGCCTTAACTTCTGTCGCATCGGTGTTGTGCAAAACAAACGCTTTGTAATTTTGCTTTTGAGCAAGGAAAGCTAATATAAAACCTTTCTTTCCGCGCACGAATTTTACTGCGTAGTCAAGTTTTCTATCACCATTAAAATTACCTGTTACGACAGCTCTACCTGGTTCGTCTGGGTAACATAAATCTTTTTGTAATTTCCAGCCTTTATAATTTTTGTTCAAATAGCCTTTGATTTTCACCGGCAAAGTTTGAGCAAAGCTCGCCTGTGCCAAAAGAACGACAAAAAAGGAACTTGCCAAGATTAACTTTGCTTTCATTTCAATTTTCTCAAAAATCTAAATCGCTGTCCTCGTCTTCGATTTGCAAATCCTGTCCGACAATTTCATTCCAAAACTTCAAGACTGTTTCGTTCGCTTTATCGCGTCTCAAAATTTCTTCGACTTCGCCCGTTTCCGTTTTTAATTCGGGAAATCGCAAAAGCAAAACCGTTAAATCGCGCCTGTCCGTCCACGATTTTGCTTTACCGTATCTCGATTGAAACGAAATAATTTTGCTCGCGATCAATTCGGCACGCGATAAAACGCGAATATTTTCGATCGTTTCAGTTGCAGGAAATTCAGCAACCTTGCGTAAATCAACCAAATGACGATTTCCTTCACTTCTAATTTGGTAAATCCGAAGCCCTTTGCCGTTGGCGACGCTTCTGATTCTGACGACGATATGAAATTTATCGCTTAAAAAATCTTTTAATTCTTCGGCTAATTCATCCGCCCGCGTCGAAAGCAAATCAACATCTTGCGTCATTCTAGGCTCGGAAACATAAGCGTTGACGGCTTGCGCGCCGAACAGGACGACATCTTCGCGCCCTTGCGAAAATTCGAGAATCGCCGCTTGAATTTTCGACAGCGGTAAAGTTTCGCGCATCGCAAACTCCTGAAATGTCAAAACGTCGGCGTTTATCATTTAGCTAACTTTTCTCAAACGCTCTCAAAAAAACTTCCCCCGGAATTCGCGCTTGTGTGCAATTCATTCGCAATGTCGAGTCTTTGATCTGCGAATGGTTCGGCATCGTCAGCGGCGTTCGCGTTCCGTCAGCATTTTCTCGAATCATTGCAATATGCTCGCGCTCGCGGATGATTTGAATACCTAGTGATTCGAGTGTTTTAACAACCCGTTTTTTCGGCGCGTCTGCGGGAAACTTTGACATTAAGCCGCCAAGCTCGTCTCGGCAACAAAAGCCTCTAAAACAGGCGAATCGGTTTCAAACGCTTCGTCGCCGAATGTTTCAATGTGAAAGCGAATTGCCGAATTAACATCGGCTAACGCCGCTTCATAATAATCGCCCGCGCCGACGATTACGCCTTTCAAGCCGAGCGGATACGCGACAAATCCGTCTTCGTGTTTTTCAATGATGATCTTGAAATCGTTCATTTTAATTCTTCAAAATACTCGCGTCATCCGTGTCAATAGAAAGCCGGTTGCGGAAAAACGCGATGATGATTCCGAGTCCGACGGCGGCTTCGGCGGCGGCAACCGACATCACCATAAAAACGAAAAGCTGTCCCGTAACGTCGGCGTAATAGCGCGAAAACGCGACGAAAGTTAAATTAACGGCGTTGAGCATCAGCTCGATGCACATAAACATTCCGAGCGCGTTGCGCTTGAAAATCACGCCCGTCGCGCCGATGGTAAAAAGTATGCCTGAAAGTGCTAAATAGCTTGCTAAACTCGGTTCCATAATCTTGTTAATTTTTATTTGTTATTTGTTAATTGTAAAAATGATTCAATTAACGATTAACTATTAACGATTTTCAAAAAATTACATTCCCGCCGGTCTTTCGTCCGCGCCGAGACGTTTGTTTAATTCGTTGTCAACGACCAATTCGAGTTTCGGCTGATCCAATCGTCTGGCTAAAATCACGCCGCCGATAACCGCCATCAAAAGCAGAATGCCGACAATTTCGACCGGCAAAAGATATTGCGTATACATCGCCTCGCCGATATTTAGAGTCTTGCCGACGGTTACTTCCGTGTTGACAGTTTGTTTCGGCGCGCGCATCACCGCGTAAAAAACGAAAAACGTCTGCACGAGCAGAATCAAGCCGAGTCCGCCGCCGAGCGCGTATAAATATCGAAGGCGATTGAGCGGTTTATCTTCGTCGAGATTAAGGAGCATAATCACGAAAACGACGAGAACCATAATCGCGCCCGCGTAAATCAAAATCTGCACGGCGGCGATAAACGGCGCGGCGAGCGTAATGTAAATACACGACAGTCCGATAAACACGCCGACCAAGGAGATCGCGCTGTACAGCGGATTTTTGTGATAAACCATCGAAATCGCGCAAGCAATGGCGAGTCCGGCGAAAAGAAAAAATAGAGCGGTTGTTACCATTTTTAGATGTCGGATGTCGGATGTCGGATGTCGGATGTCAGAATAAAATCCGACATCCGACATCTTTTCCTTATCTATTTAAGAAATAAACGATCACAATCGTTAAAATCACGTTGCCGAGCGCGACGGGCAAAAGAAATTTCCAGCCGAAGTTCATCAGTTGGTCGAAACGAAAGCGCGGCAAAGTAGCGCGAACCCAAATGTAGAAAAACAGAAACGCGCAGATTTTGCCGATAAACGCGACGTGGCTGACGAGCGCGTAGGGAATCGAGCCGACATCAAACAAATGACTTAAACCCGGAACATACCAACCGCCCAAAAACAAAACCGTACACATCACGGAAACGGTGAACATATTCACGTATTCCGCCATAAAAAAGAGCGCGAATTTCAGAGCCGAATATTCGGTGTGAAATCCGGCGACGAGTTCGGTTTCGGCTTCGGGCAAATCGAACGGAACGCGGTTCGTTTCGGCGAACGCGGCGATTAGAAAAACGACAAATCCGATAAACTGCGGAATGATAAACCAGCGAAACGGCGAATTCATCTGCGCCGCGATAATGCCGCCGAGATTAAGCGAACCGGCGAGCATCACGACACCGATCACCGACGCGCCCATCGCCAATTCGTAGGAAATCATCTGCGCCGACGAACGAAGTCCGCCCATCAAACTGTATTTATTATTTGATGACCAACCCGCGAGCGCGATGCCGTAAACGCCGACCGACGTAATTCCTAAAACAAACAATACGCCGACATCAATGCTGGCAATCGTCAAAGGCAGTTGCCTTATATTTTCGCCCAAACCGTAAGGCAGAAAACTCCAATCAACCGTCGTAATCGCCGGACCGAAAGGATAAACGACAATCGGCATCAGAGCGCAAACGAGCGCGACAATCGGCGCGAGAAAATAAACGAATTTCGTTGATTTATCGGGAATGATGTCTTCCTTAAAAATAAATTTTAAAAGATCGGCAAACGGCTGTAAAACACCCCAAAATCCGACGCGGTTCGGTCCGATGCGTCCCTGCATCCAGCCCAAAACTTTGCGTTCCGCCAAAACCGTGTAAGCGACGATCATCAAAACGCCCTGAAACGC